>JAQGON010000101.1 GCA_028293565.1 Verrucomicrobiota bacterium
CATTCCCCGCGGATGGCGCCGCGCGGCGCCGGTCCGGAGCGGCTCTCCGCGGCGGGCGGCGCCGTTCGCGGAAGGGTTTGCCGCAGCGCAGGGTTGACGTGGATTTTGCGGTCCCGTTTCCTGCACCCCATGCACGCGTCGAAGGCCAACGTCCCAAAGGTAAGGTACAAGCGCATCGTCCTGAAGCTCAGCGGCGAAGTGCTGCGCGGCGGCACCAGCGGCGACCCGATCGACGCCGCGACGCTGGAAAAAATCGGCCTCCAGGTGAAGGAGATCCACGACCTCGGCGTCCAGGTCTGCGTCGTGATCGGCGGCGGCAACATCTTCCGGGGCCTCAACGGCGAGAAACGGGGCGTCGACCGCACCACCGGCGACTACATGGGCATGCTCGCCACGGTCATCAACGGCCTCGCCCTGATGGATTGCCTGGAGAAGATGGGCGTGACCACGCGGGTCCAGAGCGCCATCCCGATGAACCAGATCGCGGAGCCGTTCATCCTGCGCCGCGCGATGCGCCACCTCGAGAAGCTCCGCGTGGTGATCTTCGTCGCCGGCACCGGCAACCCGTATTTCTCCACCGACACCACGGCCGCGCTGCGCGCGTCCGAGATGCACGCCGACATCATCATGAAGGCCACGAAGGTCGACGGCATCTATAACAAGGACCCGAAGAAGTATCCCGACGCGGTGAAATACGACGAGCTGACCTTCATCGACGCGCTCAAGCAGCGGCTCAACGTCATGGATTCGACCGCGTTTTCCCTCTGCCTCGACAACAACGTCCCGATCCTCGTGTTCAACCTGAACGACGAGCACGCGATCCGCCGCGCCGTGCTCGGCGAGAAAATCGGAACCCTGGTCAAAAACTGACCGGCTCCGGGTAAACCCAAAATCCGCCATCCCCCATGTCCCATCCCATCCTCAACGACGCCGCGGCCAAAATGAAGAAGGCCGTGGATTACACCCTGCACGAATTCAGCGCGATCCACACCGGCAAGGCCACGCCGGCGATGGTCGAGGGCGTCATGGTCGAAGCCTACGGGTCCAACCTGCGCCTCAAGGAATGCGCCGCCATCAGCACGCCCGACGCGCGCATGATCCAGATCCAGCCGTGGGACGCCGGGCTCTCGAAGGCGATCGCGAAGGGCATCCAGGAAGCGAACCTGGGCTTCAATCCCATCGTCGACGGCAAGCTCATCCGCATCCCGCTTCCCGAAATGAGCCGCGAGCGCCGGCTGGAGTTTGTGAAGACCGCGCACAAGCTGGCCGAGGACGGCCGCGTGCACGTCCGCAACGTCCGCCGCGACGCGCTGGAGGCGCTGAAAAAAGCCAAGCCGCCGGAGGACGAGGCGAAGCGCCTGGAGAAGGACATCCAGACGATGACCGACAAGGCGATCAAGGACATCGGCGACCACCTCGCCCACAAGGAAAAGGATCTCCTCGCCGTCTGAGCGAACGGCGCGCAGCGCGCAGCGCGATTTGAGATTCAAGGACGAAGGTTGAAGAAGGCGCCGGCAACGGCGCGGCGCGCAGTCTCCTTGATTCTGGAATCTTGAACCTTGAATCCGGAATCGTGAAAACCTCCACCCATCCGCGCCGCGTCGTCGTCAAGCTGGGCACCGGCGTGCTCACGTCGGGCGTCGGCGAGCTCAACACCGCGCGGATCGCCGCCGTCTGCGCCGACATCGCGGCGCTGCGCGCGCGCGGCACCGAGGTCATCGTCGTCTCGTCGGGCGCCGTCGGGCTGGGGATGGGCCGCCTCGGCCTCGCCAAGAAGCCGAAGGAGATCGCCCGCAAGCAGGCCTGTGCCGCCATCGGCCAGTCGCTCCTGATGCAGACCTGGCAGGCGGGGTTCGCCCCGCACGGACTCACCGTGGCGCAGGTGCTGCTCACGCACGACGACCTCCGCCACCGCTCCCGTTACCTCGGCGTGCGCGAGACGCTCCGGCAGCTGATCCGCTACGGCACGATCCCGGTCATCAACGAAAACGACACCGTGAGCGCCGCGGAAATCCACGCGATGCTGAAGTTCGGCGACAACGACACGCTCTCGGCGATGGTCGCCAGCCTGACGGCGGCCGAGTATCTCATCATCCTTTCCACCGCTCCCGGCCTCGTCGATTTCCGAGGGAGCGGCCGCATCGTGCCCGTCGTCGAGCGCATCACGCCCGAGATCGAGGCGATGGCCGGCGGCACGACCAGCGAGACCGCGACCGGCGGGATGATCAGCAAGATCGCGGCGGCGCGGCTCGCCACCAAATCCGGCTGCGGCGTCTTCGTGGCGAGCGGCGCCGAACCGGAGATTCTCGCGCGCCTGCTCGCCGGGCGCGGGCCGGGCACGTTTTTCGTCCCCAGCGGCCTCCCGCTGGAATCGAAGAAACACTGGCTCGCCTATTTCCAACGCCCGGCCGGCACGCTCCTGGTCGACGAACGCGCCGTGCCCGTGCTCCGCGAGCAGGGCCGCAGCCTCCTCGCCGTCGGCGTCACCGGGACCCGCGGCGAGTTCGCCGCCGGCGACATCGTCAACCTCGCCGGCCCGGACGGCATCGTGTTCGCCCGCGGCAAGGCCGCCTACGGCAGCGAGGAGATCCCCGCGCTCGCGGGAAAAAACGGCGGCGAGCTGTCCGCGCTCTTTCCTTCCCGGAAACGCCTCGAGGTCATCCACCGCAACGACCTGGTGCTGCTCTGAGCCGGAGACGCCGGCGGACGGGCAGATTCTTCTTTGCGTCCTTCCGGGTTTGCGCGAGCGTCTTCCGCGAATGGATGTTTCCCTCGACGCCCCGCGCCCCCCCGATGGCATCCCGCCGATCGATTTCCGGGCGTCGCTCAACGACGAGCAGTTCGCGGCGGTGACCGCCCCGCCCGGCCCGCTGCTCGTGCTCGCGGGCGCCGGCTCGGGCAAGACGCGCACCCTGACCTATCGCGTCGCCTACCTCCTCTCGCAGGGCGTCCGGCCCGGCGAGATCCTCCTCCTCACCTTCACCAACAAGGCCGCGAAGGAAATGCTGCACCGCGTGCAGGACCTCACCGGCGTCGAGCCCCCGCGGTTCTGGGGCGGCACGTTTCACTCGCTCGGCCACCGGGCGCTCCGGATGTTCGGCGAGGCCCTCGGGTTGCCGCGGAATTTCACGATCCTGGACGCCGACGAATCCGAGACGCTGCTCAAGCACTCGGTCGAGGCGGAGGACAAGATGTTCTTCAAGGACAAGACCCATCCCCGCCCCGGTCCGCTGTTCGACGTTCTCTCCCTCGCGCGGAACACCCAGCTGGCGCTGGCCGACACCGTCGCGAAGAACTTTCCGCAGTACACGGAGATTTCCCACCGCTTTCCCGCGTTTGCCGCCGCCT
This sequence comes from Verrucomicrobiota bacterium, assembly GCA_028293565.1. Taxonomy (GTDB): domain Bacteria; phylum Verrucomicrobiota; class Verrucomicrobiia; order Opitutales; family Opitutaceae; genus Opi-474. The sequence continues at coordinate 3,349 of JAQGON010000101.1, forward strand.
ACACGGCGAAAAAACGGACCCAGAACGTCGTCGACTACGACGATCTCCTCGAGCTCTGGCTGGACCTCCTCACGCGGTCGGCGGAGGTCGCGCAGTATTTCGCGCACCGCTTCCGCCACGTGCTGGTCGACGAGTACCAGGACACCAACACGATCCAGGCGCAGATCGTCGACCGGCTCGCGGCGCACCACTGCATCATGGCGGTGGGCGACGACGCGCAGTGCATCTACTCGTGGCGCGGCGCGGATTTCGAGAACATCATGACCTTTCCCGACCGGCACCCGGGAACGGTGATCCACCGGATCGAGACGAACTACCGCTCGACGCCGGAGATCCTGAATCTCGCCAACGGCGTCCTCCTCGCCCAGCCCAAGGGCCGGCACTTCGACAAGGAGCTGCGCGCGGCACGCGGCCACGCCCAGAAGCCGTTTTTCGTGCAGCCGATGGACGAGCGCGAGCAGGCGGAGTTCATCCTCAAGCGCATCCGCTCGCTCGTGGAGGACGACGGCGTGGCGATGAACGAGATCGCCGTGCTCTACCGCTCGCATTTCCTCGCGCTCGAGGTGCAGCTGGCGCTGTCGCGCGCCGGCATTCCCTACCACATCACGAGCGGCGTGAAATTTTTCGAGCGCCAGCACATCCGCGACGCCATCGCCCTCCTGCGGTTCGTCTACAACCCCAGCGACACGCTCGCCTGGCAGCGCATCGCCGTCCTGCTGCCCAAGGTCGGCGAGAAAGGCGCGCAGAAAATCTACACCGCCGCGCACGACCAGGCCCGGCTCCTGCAGAAAAACTTCCTCGACGTGCTGCCCGGCGACGACGTGAAGTCCAAGGTCGCGAAGGACGCCCGCGACGACTGGGCGAATTTCTGCGAGTCCCTCCGGCAGGTCGCCGAGGTGATGGGCACCGGCCGGCCCAGCCAGGCCGTCGAAGCGACGATCGACGGCTGGTACGGCGATTATCTCAAGGGCGCCTTCGCCGACTACATCGACCGCCTCGAGGAACTGAAGGCGCTCGTCGGCTTCGCCAGCCGGTTCACCGAGATGCAGGATTTCCTCGCGCAGATCATGCTGCTCAACTCGGAGACGAGCGACCGTCACGTCGACCCCGAGGCCGAGGCGATCAAGCTCACCACCGTCCACCAGGCCAAGGGCCTGGAGTATGACGTCGTCTTCCTGATCGGCCTCGCCGATGGACAGTTTCCGGGCCGCCGGTCGATCGAAGCCGGGGACGTGGAGGAGGAGCGCCGGCTTTTCTACGTGGCAGTCACCCGCGCCCGCAACGAGCTCTACCTCAGCCAGCCCAAGATCGCGTCGCGCGCCGGTCCCGGCGGAATGATGCTGACGCCGAGCCGCTTCCTCCTCGAATTGTCGCCGGACCTGTACGAGCCGCTGAAGATCAAGCGCAGTTACGCGTGGTGAAACTCAGCCTGTCGCCGCGGCCTGGGCGCAGGCGCCAAACACGCGCAGGGTGTTCCCGCCCCAGATTTTCTCGAGATCGCTCCCGTCGAATCCCTTCGCGAGCAGCGCGCGCGTCAGGTTCGGATAGTCGCTGACGTCGTTCAGCCCCGCCACTCCGCCGCCTCCGTCGAAATCGCAGCCCACGCCGACATGGTCGATGCTGGCGACGCTCACGGCGTGCTCGAGGTGCTTCACGTAATCGTCGAGCGTCGCGGCCGGATTGGGATACGTCGTCTCGATTCGTCGCCACTCCTTCTCCGTCTCCGCCAGGACGTCGGGGGTGAGAATGGCCCCCCCCAGCTTCAACAGCATCGCGGACAGCGCGGCCGTCCGGCCGTCTTCACGCGTGGGGACCACCGCGATCGGCAGCGCATTGATCTGGATCACCCCGCCCTGTCGCGCCAGGGCCCGAAGAAGCTCGTCGCCGATGTTGCGCGGATGATCGCACACCGCCCTGCACCCGCTGTGGGACAGGATCACCGGCGACCGGGAGGATTGCAGCAGGTCGCGCAGCGCGTCGTCGGAGGCGTGCGATGCGTCGACCACCATTCCGAGCCGGTTGCACTCGGCGAGCACCTCGCGTCCGAACGGACTCAATCCGCCCCACTCCGGGCCGCGCGGATCCGTCGACGAGTCGGCGAGGTCGTTGTTCAACATGTGGGTGAGGCCGAGCATGCGCACGCCGGACTGGTGGAAGGCGCGGACATTCGCCAGGTCGCGGCCGACCGAATAACCGTTTTCGATGCTGAGATAAATCGCGCGGCGCCCGGCGGCTTTCAGCCTGATCGCGTCGCCGGCCGTGAGCGCGAGACCGCAACGGTCGGGAATCCCTTCGACGATCTCCCGCGTCCGCGCGAGCACCTCGAGCGCCCGTCTCGTCGCCATCGCATAGCCCGCGGGAACCCGCGCCGCCTGGGTGCTGTAGACGGCAAAGACCATCGCATCGATTCCGCCCTGCTCCATCCGCGGCAGGTCGCATTGCGTGTGATCGTCCGCGAAGGAGTGCCGGGCGCCGAAGTCCCAGCCCTCGCGCATCAGGCTCGCCGTCGGCGTGTCGACGTGGGTGTCGATCTTGAAGATTTCGGAGGGCGGAAGCCGGCGGCCGGAAAGTTCAGGCATGGAAAAGGGATGAAGGGCAGACCAAAGACGATGGGCAAGCGCAGGTCCGGCGCGCGCCACCCGTCCCGCCTCGCCCGAGGTTCCGCCATCGCGGCGCCGCGGCCGCGGGTTTGCGCTTGGCGGGTTTCGGCCCACCCTGTTCAACTTCCCGCTTCACCATGTCTTCCACCGTTGAAAATGTCGTCATCATCGGCACCGGCTGCGCGGGCCTCACGGCCGCGATTTACGCGGCGCGGTCCAGCTTGAATCCGCTGGTGCTCGAAGGCTCGCTGCCCGGCGGTCAGCTCACGACGACGAGCGAAGTGGAGAATTTTCCCGGGTTTCCGCACGGCGTGGACGGCTTCCAGCTCACGCAGAACATGCGGGAGCAGGCGACGCGCTTCGGCACGCGGTTCGAGCAGGCGCTGGTCACGTCGGTCGATTTTTCGTCGATGCCGCGCCGGCTGGTCGTCGCCGACCGCACGATCCTCGCCAAGACGGTGATCATCGCGACTGGCGCGTCGCCGCGCATGACGGGCATTCCGGGCGAGAAGGAGCTTTACGGCGGCAAGGGTGTGACCACCTGCGCGACCTGCGACGGCGCGTTCTACCGGAAAATGGACGTGGCCGTGATCGGCGGCGGCGACAGCGCCGCGGAGGAGGCGCTTTTCCTCACGCGTTTCGCGAGCAAGGTTTATCTCGTGCATCGGCGCGACTCCTTGCGCGCCTCGAAGATCATGGCCGACCGGGCCATTGCGCACGAAAAAATCCATCCGGTGTGGGACAGTGTTCCCCTCGAGGTGCACGGCGTCGCCGAAGGCGCGGTCAGCGGCCTGCGGGTCAGGCACGTCAGGACGCAGGCGGAAACGATCCTGCCGGTGAAGGGAATTTTCGTGGCGATCGGGCACATCCCGAACACCGGCCCGTTCGCGCCGCCGCTCGAAGTGGATGAAGGCGGCTACTTCAAGCCGCAGCCCGGCTCCCAGGTGCTGACCAATATTCCCGGGATTTACGTCGCGGGCGATTGCTCGGATCACGTGTACCGTCAGGCCATCACCGCCGCCGGCATGGGCTGCGCGGCGGCGATCGAGGCCGAGCGCTGGCTGGCCGAGCACGGCGGCTGATTTTTTTCACCGCAAAGGGCGCGAGGACCGCGAAGGTCGATCCATCGGATCGGGTGGCCTTCGTGTGCTTCGTGTCCTTCGTGGTAAAACAAAAAGCGCCCGGATTATTTTCACCCACGAAGAGCACAAAGAGCACCAAGGCCAAACCGGTACTCCACCCGATCGATCGGCCTTCGCGTGCTTCGCGTCCTTTGCGTTGAACCGATCGCCGGACGATTCTAGGAGGCCAGCACTTCCGCGTGGAATTCCTGCCAGCTGTCGAGGTCGTTCAGGCGCACCCGAACCTTTTTTCACCGCGAAGGATGCGAGGAACGCGAAGGTCAATTCACGGGGACGGGGCACAGAACCGGTTTGGCCTTCGTGCCCTTGGTGATCTTCGTGGTGAAAATCATCGGTCGAGCTCAGGTCCGGGAGCTTTTTGTTTTACCACGAAGCACACAAAGGTCACCCCATCCGATGGATCGGCCTTCGCGGTCCTCGCGCCCTTTGCGGTGAAAATAAAAACGCCGCCCAGGCCGGGCGGCGTTGAACCGATCACCGATCGCCGGACGATCCTAGGACGCCAGCACTTCCGCGTGGAATTCCTGCCAGCTGTCGAGGTCGTTCAGGCGCACGGCGTCCTTGACCGAGCCGTCATCGGACATGCCGTTGCTCTTGAGGACACCCTGGCGCGTCGCGTCGTCGTGATTGTAGCCGCGCACCGCCGCGTTGTGTTTCTCGACCGCCGCCTTGTCCAGTTTCACGCCGGGTTGCTTTTTGACCCAGGCCTCGAACTGCGGATAGGTGGGCTTGCTTTCCTTGATGTATTTCAAGGCCGCCTCGCGGTTCAGCCCGAGCGCATCGAGCGTCATCTGGTCGAATCCCTTGCCGCATCCGGGATAACGTGAATCGAGTTTGCCGCGGGCCTCCAGCGAAGCCTTTTGCCAGAAACGGGGCAGATGCAGCACTCCGAGCGGGCCGGGTGTGCCAGAGCTGATCAGGGGAACATACGTTGCCATTTTAGTGTGTGTGGTTGGGGGTTGAAGTTTCGCGATCGCTCCGACCGCAGGAGAAAAATCCTAGGGATCGCCCAAGGTTTGTCTAGGGCGCTGAGAAAAAAATTCGGATTCCGGCTCTCCCACCCGCGGAATAATCCTCACCGCATCGCGCACGAGCCATGACATTGGTCCTGGAGCGGTCCGGGCCTCCGCATCGCCCGTGCTCAACCGGGTTTCGCACGAGCCGATCCGCGTGCGACCTTCCGCGCCGATTTCCTGCGCAGATGTTTAATCGCGGACCGACCTCTTGCGATTCGCCAGACCTATGGCACCGAGGACAACTGATTGGTTGCTCGTGTTATGTGTCTTAACTTAGAATAGTTCTAATTATCACTTGCTACTTAGAACCATTCCAATTGCTTGAACCTCCCGATCATGTCCCCCGCCATTTCAGCTACCCCTGACGCACTCGCCCAGCGCCTCGCCACCAGTGGGCTTCGCTCCACGCCGCAGCGCGAGGTCATCTATGGCGTGCTCCTCAAAAAGCGCGACCATCCGACCGCTGACGAGGTGTACGCCCGGGTGCGGACCGACATGCCGACGATCTCGCTGGCGACGGTTTATAACTGCCTGGAAACGCTGGTGCAGTGCGATCTCGTGCGCGCCGTCAATTTCGAGCGCGGGCCGACGCGCTATTGCCCGAATCTCCGTCCGCACGCGCATTTCCACGACGAATCGAGCGGCTCGACGCACGACATCGACCTTCCCGCCGACCTGCTGGAAAAAGTCAGCGCCGTCCTTCCTCCCGGCTACGACGCCAAGTCCGTCGAAATCACCTTCCGCGGCCGGGCCACAAAGAACAGCAGTTAAGCGATTCTCCCCCGCCGTTCCGATCCCTCGTCCCACCCGCCCTCTCCGCCTTTCATCATGTCCCAGCTCGATATCAAGGATCTCCACGTCTCCATTGGCGAAAAGCACATCGTCAAGGGCCTCACGCTGACCGTCCGCAGCGGCGAGGTGCATGCCATCATGGGCCCGAATGGCACCGGCAAATCGACGCTGGCCAAGGCGGTGGCCGGACATCCCAGTTTCACGATCACCTCGGGCGACGTCCTGCTGGACGGCCGCTCGATCCTCGCGATGCAGCCCGACGAACGCGCGCGCCGGCCTTTTTCTCGCCTTCCAGTATCCCAGCGAGATTCCGGGAGTCTCGATCGCCAATTTCCTCCGCGCCGCCGTCCAGGCCCGCATGGGCGAAGGCGAGGAACTCAACGCCGCCGCTTACTACAAGCGGCTCTACTCGAAAATGGACCTGCTCCAGATCGACCGGAAATTCACCTCGCGGGCGATCAACGACGGTTTTTCGGGCGGCGAGAAGAAGCGCTGCGAGATCCTCCAGATGGCCATGCTCGAGCCGAAATTCGCGCTGATGGACGAGACCGACTCCGGCCTGGACATCGACGCGCTCCGGATTGTCGCCGACGGCGTGAACGCCCTCCGCAACCCGAACCTCGGCGTGCTCATGATCACGCACTACCAGCGCCTCCTCAGCTACATCGTGCCGGACCAGGTCCACGTCATGTACGACGGCCGCATCGTGAAGAGCGGCGACAAGGACCTTGCCCTCGAGCTCGAGGCCAAGGGCTACGACTGGCTCAAGAACGAACTCGTGCCGGCCACGGCGTGACGCCTTAAGATGAATCCTCCCACCGACACCGAGATCCTCTCGGCCCCCGCCGCCGACGACCCGGCCGTCAATCCCGTCCAGGGGATCGACCAGACCGCGGGCAATTTCAGCTACAAGATGGACTACGAATTCGACGCGGGCACCGGCCTGTCCGAGAAGACGGTTCGGTACATCAGCACGGTCAAGAAGGAGGCTCCGTGGATCCTCGAGTTTCGCCTGAACGCCTTGAAGCAGTTTTTCGCGAAGCCGCTGCCGACGCATTGGGCGACGAAGGATCTCGAGAACATCAATTTCGACAAGATCCGGTATTACCTGTCGCAGGGCCAGAAGCCGAAGCGGACCTGGGACGAGGTGCCGGACGACATCAAGAAGACCTTCGAGCGTCTCGGCATCCCCGAGCAGGAGCGCAAGTTCCTCGCCGGCGTCGAGGCGCAGTTCGACTCCGAGGCCGCGTATTCCAACATCAAGGACATCGTCGCGAAACAGGGCGTGATCTTCGCGAATTCGACCGAGGCGCTGCGCGAGCATCCGGAAATCTTCCGCAAATATTTCGGCAAGGTCATCCCCACCGGCGACAACAAGTTCTCCGCGCTGAACAGCGCCGTGTTCTCCGGCGGCTCGTTCATCTACGTGCCGAAGGGCGTGAAGGTGACCCATCCCCTCCAGGCCTACTTCCGGATCAACGCCGAAAACTTCGGCCAGTTCGAACGCACGCTCATCATCGCCGACGAGGGCGCCGAGCTGACCTACATGGAAGGCTGCACCGCGCCGAAGTTCTCCACATCGACGCTGCACTCCGCCGTGGTGGAACTCGTCGCGCTGAAGGGCGCCAAGATCCAGTACATCACCGTCCAGAACTGGGCCAACAACGTCTTCAATCTCGTGACCAAGCGCGGCGTCGCGCACGAGGAAGCGGAGATCAAGTGGATCGACTGCAACATCGGCAGCCGGCTGACGATGAAGTACCCCGGCGTCGTCCTCAAGGGCCGCAAGGCCCGCGGCGAGGTCATCTCGATCGCGCTCGCGAACGACGGCCAGCACCAGGACACCGGCGCCAAGATGATCCACGCCGCCGATGAGACGACGTCGAACATCGTGGCCAAGTCCATTTCCGTCGGCCAGGGCCGGAGCACCTACCGGGGAACCGTCCACATCCCGAAGCACCTCAAGGGCTGCAAGAACAACACCGAGTGCGATGCGCTGCTGATCAACACCAACAGCCGCACCGACACGTATCCCGCGATCACCGTCCGGGGCGACGCCAACAGCGTCCAGCACGAGGCGAGCGTTTCCAAGGTGAGCGAGGAACAGATTTTCTACATGCAGCAGCGCGGGCTGACCGAGGGACAGGCGATGAGCCTTTCCGTCAACGGCTTCGTCAACGACCTCGCGAGCCAGTTTCCGATGGAGTACTCCGTGGAGCTCAAGCGGCTGATCGACCTCGAGATGGAAGGCAGCGTTGGCTAGCGCCAGGATTGCGGAATCGCGGATTTCGGACGGCGGATTGCCGGCCGCCTCCAATCCGGGAATCGCAATGCGTAATTCGAAATCGCCATGACTGAAACCCAGAATCTGGCCGGGAGTTTTTCTCCGGCGATGTTCGCCGAGCACCTCGCGGCGGTGGCCCATCTTCCCGCCTGGTGGCTCGACCGGAAGCGCGCGGCCTACGCCTCGTTCGCCGCGTTGCCGCTGCCGAAGCGCACGGACGAAGCCTGGCGCTTCGCGACGCTGGCCGGAATCCAGCTCGACGGCTACACGCTGCCGCCGCCGGTGGCGACCGCGGCGCTGGGACACCTGGCCATCGGCGTCGCCAAGGCCGGCAAGTTCGTGTTCGCGAACAACCGCCTCACCGCGAGCGAGGCCATCAGCCCCGAGCTCTCCCGGCAGGGTGTGATCTTCGAAACGCTGGAGAACGCCCTGCTGAAGCATGGCGACCTGGTGAAGTCGCACCTGCTCGCGCACCCCCCGAGGCAGGGCTCCGAAAAGTTTTCCGCGCTGCACACCGCGTTTCTCCACGATGGCGCCTTCGTTTACCTGCCCCGCGGGGTCGAGGTGGCGGATCCCCTGGTCGTGTTCCATTATGCCCACGGCCACGGCGCGGCGGTTTTTCCGCACACGCTCGTGATCGCCGAGCAGAACGCGAAGGCCACGGTCGTGGATTTTTTCCGTTCCGCCGACGCCGGCACCCATTTCGCCTGCGGGCAGAACGACCTCTATGCCAGCCATGGCGCGCAGCTGACCTACCTCGCGGCGCAGACCTGGTCGCCCACCACGCTCGCGTTCCAGTCGAATTCAACCGTCGCGCGCCGCGACGCGCGCGTGCTGTCGCTGAACCTCCACCTCGGCGGCCGGCAGTCGCGCCACGAAAGCCACAGCCAGCTCCAGGCGCCCGGCGCGCACACCGAGATGCTCGCCTTGACCGTCGCGGACGGCGCGCAGGAGTTCGACCAGCGCACGCTCCAGATCCACCAGGCTCCGCACACGAGCTCGAACCTGCTCTACAAGAATGCCCTCCTCGGGCGGGCCAAGACGATTTTCTCGGGCCTGATCGTGGTGGACCCGGACGCCCAGAAAACGGACGCCTACCAGAGCAACCGGAACCTGATGCTGAGCGACGACGCCGAGGCCAATTCGCTTCCCGGCCTCGAAATCCAGGCCAACGACGTCCGCTGCAGCCACGGCGCCACCAGCAGCCGCATCGATCCCGAGCAGGAATTTTATCTCCAGAGCCGCGGCATCACCAAACCCGACGCCGACGAACTCCTGACCTTCGGCTTTTTCGAGGAGGTTCTCAGCAAGCTGGCCAGCCCGGCGCTGCACGACGTCTTCCACGGACTGATCCGCACGAAGTTCAAGATCGTCCCGCCCGCGCCATGACCACCGACCGCATCCTCTCCCGCGAAGTCATCGCCACGCAGATCCCGTCCGGCGACAAGACGCCGCTCGCCTCGGGAACGCGGATCACCATTTCCCAGACGCTCGGCGGCACCTACACGGTCTCGACCGATTTCGGCCTTTTTCGCATCGAGGGAAAGGACGGCGACGCCCTGGGTGAAACCGTCGCGGACCAGACGGTGAAGGCCGCGGTGCTGCCCGGCGGCGCGCCGGACCCGGAGGCGATCTGGTCGCAACTGCGGCAGGTCTTCGACCCGGAAATCCCGGTGAACATCGTCGACCTCGGACTGGTTTATTCCATGGATATCTCCGGCGGCGCCGCCGACGGCTACAAGGTCGACGTGGCCATGACGCTGACCGCCCCCGGCTGCGGAATGGGACCGGCGATCGCCGAGGACGCGAAGACGAAAATCCTGCAGGTGCCGGGGGTCGGCGTCGCCGATGTCCGCATCACGTGGGAGCCGGCGTGGAACCAGTCGATGATCAGCGAAGAGGGCAAGATGAAGCTCGGGCTGATCTGACGCTCTCGAAAATTCTGGCCTTCGCCGGTGGTTCGTCATGCGCTGGACGCACATGCATTTGACGACGCTTTCCCGCTCCCCTGCCGGCATGATCCTTGCGATCGCCCTTTCCGCCGCCGGCTTCACCCTGCGCGCGGCGGACGCCCCGCCCGTCTCCCCGCCGCCCGCGGCCCAGCCCGCGCCGGTCGTCAATCCCACCCCGGTCCAGGTCGAAAACTCCGTTGTGAAGGTGTTCGCGACGATGCGTTATCCGGACATGATGAAGCCCTGGACCAAGCAGGCTCCCACCGAGGCGACCGGCACCGGAATCGTGATCGAGGGAAAACGGATCCTCACGAACGCGCACGTGGTCCTCTACGCGAGCCAGGTCCAGGTCCAGGCCAACCAGGCCGGCGACAAGCTCTCCGCCACCGTCGTCGCGATCGCGCCCGGCATCGACCTCGCCGTTCTCAAGCTCGACGACGAGTCGTTCTTCGAGACGCACGCCCCGCTCGCCCGCGCCACCGTGCTGCCGGAGATCAAGGACACCGTGCTCGCCTACGGATTTCCCGCGGGCGGCAACAGCCTTTCGATCACCAAGGGGATCATCTCGCGCATCGAGTTCATGCCGTATAATTTTCCGGTCTGGGGCCTGCGCATCCAGATCGACGCCGCCATCAACCCGGGCAACAGCGGCGGACCGGCCCTGGTCGGCGACAAGATGATCGGCGTCGCGTTCAGCCACCTCGGCAACGCCGACAACATCGGCTACATCATCCCCTGTGAGGAGGTCGACCTCTTCCTCGCCGACGTCGCGTCCGGCGTCTACGACGGGAAGCCCGCGATGTTCGACGACCTGCAGACCCTCGAAAACGACGCCCTGCGGGCCTACCTGAAACTCGACAAATCCGTCCAGGGTATCGTCGTGCACGAACCCTTCCACAACACGCCGGATTACCCGCTGAAGAAATGGGACGTGATCACGAAGATCGCCGACACGCCCGTCGACGACCAGGGCATGATCAAGCTGCCCGGCACGTACCTACGGGTGCGGTTCCAGTATTTGATCCAGAAAAAAGCGGCGAACGGGCATATCCCGCTGACGGTTTTTCGCGCGGGCAAGTTCGTCACGGTCGACCTGCCGGTTTCCTCGGACCGCCCGCTGGTGATGCGGGACCTGCATGGCTCCTATCCGCCGTACTTCGTCTTCGGCCCGCTCGTTTTTTCCACCGCGACGATGCAGTACGCCGGAGGTTTCGGCAGCAACGCCGGGCTCATGAACATGCTGAGCTTCGCGCACAGCCCGCTCATCACGCGCCGCAGCGATCCGCCCGCGTTCGACGGCGAGGAACTGGTCATCGTCTCGTCGCCGTTCTTTCCCCACAAGCTCTCCAAGGGCTACTCTAATCCGATGTCGCAGGTGGTGAAATCCGTGAACGGCACCCCGATCAAAAATCTGCACCACCTCGTGGAGGTGCTGCGGGATTCGACCGCGGAGTTCCTCGCATTTGAATTCGACAACCGCGGCGGCGAGACGCCGGTTGTGCGCCGCCGGGAGGCGCTCGAGGCGACCGAGGAGATCCTCGGCGACAACGGCGTGCGCGCCCAGGGTTCGCCGGACACGATGGCCGTCTGGAACGAAAAACGCGCGGTGAAGTAGTGCCGCCCTTCTCCGGTCACGGACGCGCTGCCCGCACGGGCGCCAAGCTGCGACCGGCGAGCGGCACGAAGCCCCACTTCCGCCCCGAAAACAACCCGCGGTCGCTCAGCTTCAGGTCGGGAATCACCAGCAGCGCCATGAACGACAGCGTCATGAACGGCGCATCGAGCCTGGAGCCGAGGCGTTTCGCCAGGCGGTCGAGCTCCGTATAACGCCGCGCGACCGAGCGGCCGTCGGCGTCGGACATCAGGCCCGCGATCGGCAGCGGCAGGATTCGCCTCCGGCCCAATCCCACCGCGCTGAGCCCGCCGCGGTGGGAAATCACGAGGTTCACCGCGGCCGCCAGCGCGTCGTCGTCGGCTCCGACGGCGACGACGTTGTGCGAGTCGTGCGCGACCGACGACGCCAGGGCGCCTGATTTCAAACCGAATCCGCGCACGAACCCGACCGCCACCGGAGTCAGCGGCCGGTAGCGATTCACCACGGCGATCTTCAGGATATCACGGCGGACGTCGCTCACGATCGCGCCCTCGACCTGCTTCGGAACGACCTGCGACCACCGTGTGACCAGCTGTCCGTTGAGCGCCTCGATGACGTTGAGTTTTCCCGGGAGCGCCGGCACCGCGAAATCCTGCGCCTGGCGCGGACGCGCGCGAAATTTGTTCACGATCCGCGCCGGTTGCCGCGGCAGGAGGGTCCGTCCGTGGGCGGCGACCAGTTTTCCGCCCAGCCACGTCCGGCGCACCACGAACCGCCGCCAGCTTTCCACCTCGATGAAATCGGCCCGGTCCCCCGCCCGCAGCAGGCCGATCTCGAGGCCGTAATGTTTGACCGGGTTGACCGACGCGCAGGCCAGCACGTCATAGCGGTCGGCGCCCAGTTTCAGCGCGCGGCGGACGTGCTCGTCGAGATGGCGCCGCATCAGGAGATCCGGGTGGAGATCGTCGCAGCAAAACATGCAGCGCGCCGGATCGGTCCTGAGCAGGGGCGCGAGCGCCGCGAAGTTTTTCGCGGCCGAACCCTCCCGGATCAGGATCTGCATCCCCGCCGCCAGTTTGTCCCGCGCCTCGGGCAGGGTGAAACACTCGTGGTCCGTGGTGATCCCCGCCACCGCATAGTTTGCCGCGCTTTCGCCGCGCAGGCCCGGGGCGTGTCCGTCAACGGGTTTCCCCAGCTCTCTGGCGGCGGCGATCATCGCATGAAGCTCCGGATCGCCGCCGAGGACGCCGGGGAAATTCATCACTTCGGCCAGGAACCCCACATCCTTCCGCCGGAGCAGCCGTGCCACCGCCTTCGCCCCGAGCCGGGCTCCCGCGGTTTCGAACACCGTGGCCGGCACGCAGGAGGGCGCGCCAAATGTGAATCTGAAAGGGGTCCTCCGGGCGTCCGCGATCATGTAGCGCACGCCCGCCTCGCCGAGCACGTTGGCGATCTCATGCGGATCCGAAACGGTCCCGACCGTCCCGTGAACCACCGCGTGCCGCGCAAATTCCGCCGGCGGCAGGAGCGAGCTTTCGATGTGGATGTGGGCGTCGACGAACCCCGGCAAGAGCAGGCGGCGGCCGCGCGGCCGCGCATCGCGGACAATGCGGCGGATGACGCCGCCCGAAACCTCGATCGTTCCCGGAAATTCGGTCCGGTTCAGCACGTCGACGATGATTCCCGAAATTCGCTGCGCCCTCATCGCTGGGAGAAATGCCGCCCGCCCCGCCGATGGCAACCGGCAACACTCCCGTCCTCCGTGGTCTTGGTGGAAACAGGCCTGATTTATTCACCGCAAAGATCGCAAAGGTCGCGAAGGTCGCGAAGAACCAATCCCGGTCCCGGCTGAAAAATCCGAACGGATCGACCTTTGCGATCTTTGCGGTGAAAACAACGCCGCCAAGGGACGCGGCCAACTTCGAGCTTCCACTTGCCAAGCCGGCGAAGGCCGACAGGTTGGAAACCTATGCATTTCGACAACCTCCAGCCCAGTCTCAATGCTCCGCTTCCGCGTGCCGACGAGGACGACGATGACGAGGAGGAAAAGGAAGTCCCGACCAAGCCGAGCGCTCATCCGGTCGCAATGCTCGTGCAGAAAAAATTCCTCGAGCAGCGCAAGATCTTCCTGTGGGGCGCGGTGACCGACGAGACCGCCAAGGAGATCACCGAGAAACTGCTCTACCTCGAGACCGTCGACCCGGGAAAGCCGATCACGTTTTATATCAATTCGCCCGGCGGCTCGATCACCGCGGGCATGGCCGTGTACGACACGATGAAGCTCGTCACCTCGCCGATCACCGTGGTCGTGACCGGCATGGCCGCATCGATGGGATCGATTCTCCTCTCCGGCGCCCCGAAGGGCCGTCGCCTGCTCTATCCCCACTCGCGCGTGCTCATCCACCAGCCGCTCATCTCCGGCCGCATGGTCGGACCCGCGACGGACATCAACATTCAGGCCAAGGAAATGGAAAAAATCCGGGCCGAGCTGAACCAGATCCTCGCCACCGCCTCCGGACAGTCGCTGGAAAAGATCAACCAGGACACCGATCGCGATTTCTATCTCAACGCCAAGGAAGCGATCGAGTACGGCCTCGCGGATCGCATCGTCGACAAAGTCTGAGCCGTGTCCGGCGCGAAATGCCGGGCGATTAGCGCGGCCCACCCGGGCCGCGCTAATTTTTTTCCTGGTTTCGGAGCGCCTCGAGCTCGGCCGCCCACGCCGCCGCCTGATCGACCTGTCCCGCCGCCGCTGCGGCGTCTCGCGCATCCGCCAGCCACAGCGCCCGCAATGCCGCCGGCAGCGCGGGGTCGCGCAGCAGGTGCCGCAGGAGTTTCGCCCCGTCGTCCGGCGCTCCGGCCTGGCGCAGAAGCCGCGCCGCTTCATGCGCCAGCGCCCATTCGTCCGGCGGGAAAGTTTCCAGCGCCGCGGCAAACCGGAGCGCCCGCGCCGCGGCCGGGAAATTTCCCGCCTGCACGCCCCGCCGCGCCAGCTCACACCCAACGGCGAGGGTCGGCCGCGCGGCCTGCGCCGCCTCCCCCAGCGCGAGCGCCTCGGCGGATCGCCGCAGGGAATCGAGACGGCGTATTTCCCGCAGGGTGACGTAGCCCGCCGCCCGGCGCGGAAGCGCCGCCCGGTTCCTGACCTGCTCCGGCAACGGCACCGCGAAGGGACGGTACAGCGGGTCCCCGATTGCGATCGCCTGCCAGCTCAGGGCCGGCAGGGAATAGCACGCCGCGTCCCCGAACCGGTCGCCGCGCGCCAGCGAATACAGCAGCAGATCCGGACGATGGAGCAGCTGGAGGTAAGGCTCGAAGACATTGCCGACGGTCGCCGTCACGCCGCGCGCCACGAGCGGCCCGCTCCAGCCCGCTTCCGCCGACCGCAGCGTCGTCGCGGATTCGCTGTGGATGTGGATCGCAATGGCGCCCGGCGGAAATCGAAAACCCGGAAGGGCGAACGGTCCGTTCAGACGGCTCGCGTACCATCCGAAATAGAATGCCGGCGCGTCGGACCGCGCGGTGGAGGGCATCGTCGCGGGCGCTTCGTCGACGTCGACGTCGAAATCCATTTCGCGCAGCTGCGCCGCCGTCGACCGGAGCCAGGTGTCGCCGTCGGGGTGAACTCCCCCCACGTCGACATAGGCCCGGCCGATGAGTCCGGTCTTTTCCGCCTCGACCGCGCGATCCACCAGCACGAAGGCGTCGTCCGCCGTCGGCCCGTCGAGCCGCGAAACCTTGATCACCCGCGAGAGATCCGCCGCCGAGGGGTGGTCGTTGCGAAAGAGCGGATTGGCGAGGAAGGCGTTGATCGGGCTTTCGTTCACCGCCAGCAGGCTCAGTTCCGAATCCACGGCCGCGGCATTGGTCCGAAAGATGGGATTGTCCGTGATCGGCGGCTTCGGACGGTAGAGCGACGGATCGTGGCTGATCCGCAGCGGCACGCCGCGGCAGACGACCAGATACGCGATGCGGTGCCCGTTGATCGCGGCCTTGGCGCGGCCGGCGTCGTCGGTCGTGGTCATCGGAATGGCGTCGATCCATTGGCCGCGAATGAGCGCGGTTTCGAGCGGACGCCAGATCGTCGAGACGAACTCGGCCCAGGAAAGCGTTTCGACCGCCGGCATCGCGAGGGAAATGACGTTGGTCACGGGCACGCCGCGCACCTCGGCGTAATGGCGCGCAATCCGGACGGAATCCGGGTCGGCGCTGTTGGCGAGAATCACGACGCGCGCCGCCAGCGGATCCGCCGCGTGCAATCGCGAGGCCAGCAGGACGACCGCCAGCATCGGGGAAAAATTTCGCCGCCTGCTCAAGTTTTTCCACTCTGCATGGCGAAGGGGCGATTTCGAGGCTGATTCAGGAGGATGCCGGGTTCGAAAGTAAAACGCGTTTTCAACGCGTTGGACGCTCCGTCGGCCCCTCGAGTCCCGCTCGCACCTCCAGCGCATAGAAACCCGTTCGACAACCTCAGGGTCTCCGACAACACGCTGCACCTCCCCTCCCGGTAGCAGCCGCCGTCAGGCGGCTGGGCTGATTGCGCTTATTCGGTCGAACGCAGCCGACAGCCGCCTGACGGCAGCTGCTACCGGGAGGTGGCGTGTTCCCCTCAACGCGCTGGGGCCGCAGGCTTGGGTTTGATCGTTGACGGAGCGGCCAGCGCGTTGGGGCAACGCGCTCCACCTTGCCAAGCGCGCGTCGATCACTTTGGCTGCGCGCGGCGGCGGAATTCGCCCCGTCTTCGCAATGCTCCTCTATCTGCTCATCGCTCTCGGCGGCGGACTCGGCAGCGTCACCCGGTTCTGGCTTTCGGAAATGATTTCCGCGCGAATGGACAGCCCCTTCCCGTGGGGGACGCTCGTCGTCAATCTCACCGGCTGCTTTGCGATCGGCCTGCTCGCATTTTATTCCGGCCCGGGCGGACGCCATTTCACGAGCCAGGAAGGGCGCTTTCTCCTGCTCACCGGTTTCTGCGGCGGGTACACGACCTTCTCGGCCTTCAGCCTGCAAACCCTCACGCTGCTGCGCAGCGGAGACACCGGGCGCGCCGCGGCGTACGTCGTGGTTTCCGTCGCTCTGTGCCTGCTCGGAACCTGGCTCGGATACCGGCTGGGCTCCGGATGGATCGCCCAACGCTAAAGGATGCCCGCCGCATGAACCACTCGTGGCTGATCTGGGCGCTGCTTTCCGCGGTCTTCGCCGGCGCGACCGCGGTCCTCGCGAAATTCGGCGTCGCGGACGTGAACTCGAATGTGGCGACCGCGATCCGCACGAGCGTGATCCTGATCTTCGCGTGGGCGATCGCCGCCGTGACGGCGCGGCCGCTGGCCTTGGGCGAGCTTTCCAGCCGCACCTGGCTTTTCCTGATGCTGTCCGGCCTCGCGACCGGCTTGTCGTGGCTCTGCTATTTTCGCGCGCTCCAGCTCGGGCCCGCCTCCCAGGTGGCGCCGATCGACAAGCTCAGCGTCGTCTTTGTCCTGCTCTTCGCCGCGCTTTTTTTGGGGGAACCGTTGACGATCAAGAGCGTCATCGGCGGCCTCCTCATCGTTTCAGGCGCGCTCGTCCTCGGACTGAAGTAGCGCCGCGCCCGGGCATTTTGGACAAGACAGCGCGGAGGATGGCCGCAGAAATGCTTGAAGCGGGTAGCACGGGTCTCCGACCCGTGAAGGTGGACTCGAGCTAAACGGGTGTGCTCGACGTTCTCCGTTGGCAGAGTCCGCCCACACGGGTCGGAGACCCGTGCTACTTCCGCTTCCTGGCGGATAGGTTCTTGTTTTAAATACCCTACTTCGAAACCGGCGCCGCCGCGGGAGTTTTCTCGAGCTGGCGCTTGATCAGGACCGAACGCAGGTAGGTGTCCGGCGGGGCGCTGCGCCAGGCCGTCAGCCACAGGCCGCCGAGAAGTTCGCCGCCTTTCGCGAGTTGCTGTTCGATCAGGGCGCGTCCTTCCGGCGCGACGGCGATGTCGCCGCGCCCGAGTTTGTGGTCGAGGTCGAGCTGGTAGAGCGGTTCGACGAGCTTGTTCTGCTCGACGATGAAATCGACCATCGCGACAAAAACCGGGTCCCGCCCGTCCGGGCGCGGCGCCAGCGAGAGCGGCTGGGCCGCCGTCATGCGCGGCGCGACATCCTCGATCCTGATCCCCGCCTTCGCGATCAGGCCGCTGTCGATCCACGTGTGAAATCCCTTTCCGGTGTAATAGCCGCGGGGATTCGGGCCCGTCCAGCCGTCGTGCTGGACCGTCGTGTGCAGCGGTTCGGTCATGTCGCCGACATAGTGCCCCATCGTGCCCATCAGGTAGATCACGTCTTCCTCCGCGTTGGTGATCTCGGCGGGCGTGCCGAGCTCGCGGTAAACCTTCAGCGACGAAAACGCGGTTTTGAGTTTCCCGAAACTCTCGGTGACCGTCCAGGGCAGGAATCCCGGCCAGCGACGAGTGCGGTCGGGATCCTTCGCCGGATCGATCGGCGGAAACTTGTCGGCGTGCGCGACGCGGGCCGCCGCAAACGCCGCGACAAATTCGTACCGGAACGACGGGAGCGTCGCGGGATCGAGGCCGGCGTCCGGCAGCTGCTCGATGTCGAGATAATGGTCGGGCCAGTTGTAGTGCTTCAGCGAAAGATCGGACGCGTGGCTCCAGCGGTCGGGCTCGCCGGCGAGGAACGCAATGCGCTCGACCGCCGCCGGCGCCCGCACGAAGTCCGGGAAATCCGGCGGAAGGCTCGAGAGCGCAAAGCGGTTGACGATGCGGTGCCCCGGCGCATCCCAGGCGAGGAGGGTTGCGGCCGAAAAAACCGGCGCGAGGACCGCGGCGAGAGAAAGAAGGCGGTGCGATTTCATGAAGGAGGAAGGGAAGAGACCGCGGACGCCCGCGCCGGTTTCACGTGCAGCGCCGCGATGGCGTCGGAATAGGCCTCGATACCGGCGGCCAGGGCCTCGGCAATCTGCTGCCGATACTGGGGCGTCGCGGCGCGCGTCGCCTCGGTTTCATTGGAAAGAAAAATGGATTCCACCAGGACCCCGGGGCAGTTCAGGCCGCGCAGGATCGCCGAGTGCATCGTCTTCTGCCCGCGGTCGAGGGTCTTGAGCGAGGCGATCACCTCGCGGTGCATCATCTGACCCAGAAGCGCGCTCCACGGATCGTAGCGGTTCACCGGAACCGGCTCGCGCTCGGTGTCGTCGGCCTCGAGTGGACTCCACGCGCGGTCGGAGCGCTGCGACTGCGGGGTGAACGTGTACGTCTCCGTGCCGCTCGTGCGGGTGTCGGGATAAAGCGAATTGAAGTGGATGCTGACAAAGAGATCGGCGCCGGCGCGGTTGGCGAGGTCGGACCTCCGGCGGAAATCGGTCGGCTTGTCCCGCGCCAGCGGACGATCGTCGGTGCGCGTCAGCACCACCTTGTAGCCCCGCGCGACCAGGATTTTCTGCAGCCGCTCGGCGACGTCGAGCGTCAGGATCTTCTCCTTCAACCCGAGCCGCTTGTTTTCCATGCCGTTGTCGCTTCCGCCGTGACCGGGATCCAGCGCAATCACCCGCGGGCGCGGCGGGGGGGCTGGCACCGAACCGGGCCGGACGCGGGCCAGGAGCGTGCGCTCGAAATCGACCTTGGTCACATAGAGCACTCCGTTTTTCAGCACGGCGGGGCGGCCGAGAAAGAGGCGCAGCCCGTCGACGTTCGCCTCGCGGCTGTCGGCTTCGACGACGACCTTGTTTCGTCCGTCGGAAAGGGTCAGCCGGCGTTCCTTCTCCTGCCAGCTGGTCCTCATGCCCATGAAGCCCGCGGCCTCGCGGAGGGAGACGTAATCACCGGCGACAAACCGCTGCGCCGCCAGCGGCGCGGCGAGACGGGACGGGCTCGGGGCCATCGGCGCCGGGCGGGACGGGAGGGCGCGCCCCAGGCCCGGTTCCGCACCCGCGGAAAGGGGCAGCACCAAGGCGGCGAGGAATGCGAGACGGATGGCCGCCGGCAGCATGGCGGCGCTGGCTCAGGCGCCGGTTTCGGCCGGCGGCTCGGCCGCGGCGGGTGTCTCGTCCGGCGCTTCCTCTTCCTCGACGTGAAACTTCGCCTTGCGCTTGTTGACCGGCAGCGGCGTGAGCATGACGTGGATGTTGCGCCCGATGAGCTTCGGGTCGGCATCCGGATGGCCCATGCCGGCGAGATCGGTGACGGCGCGCTTCATGACATCGAAGCCGATCTCGGTGTGCGCCATTTCGCGGCCGCGAAACTTCAGGCGGAGCTTCACCTTGTTGCCGTGCGCGAGGAACTCCTCGGCGTGGCGGAGCTTCGTGTAGAAATCGTTCTGCTCGATGCGCGCGCTGAACTCGATCTCCTTGATCTTGCTCGCGGTCGACTTCACGTGGGACGTCTTCTTCGACTCCTCGTAGACGTACTTGCCGAAGTCCATGATCCGGCACACGGGCGGCGTCGCGTTCGGCGCGACTTCGACGAGGTCCAGGCCGACCTCCAGCGCGAGATTGATGGCCTTGGCGGTGTCGATGACCCCGAGCTGCTTTCCCTCGGGCGAAATCAGGCGGACCTGCGGAACCTTGATTCGGTGGTTGCGGCGAATGGCCGCGAACGGGTCGACATTGCGTCGCTGATAAGAGCCGGTGCGGTTGCCGCCGCCGGCGGAAGGAAACGAAGTAGCCATCAATTAGTTTGGATCAGGTGGATTGGTCGGGCGGGTTTTCGCCGGGAAGACCGGCAATGACAACACCTATTTAACCCGTGAGTTTCCGGCCGGCCGGCACCTTACACACTGAAGCTTTCGCCGCAAGAACAGCTGGCCTTGGCGTTCGGGTTGCTGAACTTGAAGCCGCCGGCCACCATCGCATTCGAATAATCAAGGTGCGTCCCCTTCAGATAAAGCGCGCTCTTGCTGTCCACCAGGACGGGCACCCCGGCGGTCCGCACCACGATGTCCCCGCGTTTGGGCGCGGGCGCGAATTTCAGCTTGTAGCTCAGCCCGTTGCACCCGCCGCCCGAGATCGCCACGCGCAGGAAATCGCCCTGCCCTTCCCGCGCGAGCAGCGCCGCGATCTTCGCGCCGGCGGCCGGGCTCAGCTGGACCAGGTTCTCGTTCCCCTCGCGGACGCCTTCCGGCAACGCCGCGGCGCCGCCGACGGCGTTGGCTGTCGTCACGGGCGCTGAGGCGGTGGGAATGGATTCGGACATGGACGCGCCGCACTGTTGGCAAGGGGCCGGGATTCGCAAGCCCCGCTACTTTTTCAAATCCCTCGCCCGCCACGCCAGCAGCCGGCGCGCGACCGTCACCGCATTCGCGAAGCTCGTGCCGCGCGCGATGCCCCGGCCGGCGATGCCGAAGGCCGTGCCGTGATCGGGACTCGTGCGGATGTGCGGCAGGCCGAGCGTGACGTTCACGGCCTCGTCAAAATCCACCACCTTCAACGGCCCGAGACCCTGGTCGTGGTACAGCGCCACGACCACGTCGAATTCACCGGCTAGGGCGCGCGCGAAAAGCGTGTCCGCCGGCTCGCACCGCGACAGCCCGGGAAATTCCGCCCGGAACTTGTCCAGGGTCGGATCGAGGAAATCCCGCTCCTCCGCTCCCAGCAATCCGCCTTCGCCGGCGTGGGGGTTGAGCCCGCAGACCCCGATGCGAGGCTGCGCCACGCCCTCGGACCGCGCCAGCGCATCCGCGGCCGCCACCGTCCGCCGCAACAGGTGCGGCCCGAGCAGCCGCGACACCTGGTCGAGCGAAACGTGCCACGTCGCGAGGACCACCCGCAGGCGTCCCCCGCAAAATCCCATGACGGGTTCGCCGCCCCAGCGCGCGGCAAAGAACTCGGTCTGGCCGGGAAAACCGTAGCCGATCCGCGCCAGCCGCTCCTTGCTCACCGGCCCGGTCACCACCGCGGAAAATTCGCCGCCCTGGCAGCCCGCGGCGGCGCGTTCCATCGCCGCCCACGCCACGAGCGCCCCGTCCGGCCCCGGCTGTCCCGGCACCGCGGCGAAATCATCGAGGCCCACCGCGATCTTCCGCGCCGGGGTCCGCAGGCCGTCCAGCCAGCGCGCCGGCCCGATCACCGCGACGCCGGCCGCCTCCGCCACGCGGGAGTCGAGCCAGGCCGCGATGATCTCCGGCCCCACGCCCGCGGGGTCGCCGCAGGTGATGGCGATCTCAGCCGGCATCGGCGTCCTTCGCCCCGGCGCGGCGCGCGCGCGCGAAGCTCCGCTTCCCCTCCGCGAAGAACTCAAGGAACCGCCGCGCCTCCGGCGCGGCGAACTTCCCGCCGGCCTGGGCCGCCGCCGCCACCGCGCGGATGTTTCCCGGAGTGAAAAAAACGTCGTGATACGCCTGCTTGAGCTCGGCCATCGTCTCGCGGCTGAAACCGCGCCGCTTGAGCCCCACCAGGTTGAGCCCGATCACGTCGTCGCGCTCCGCCACCATCACGAAGTGCGGCACGTCGCGCGTGATCGACGCATGCCCGGCCACCATGACGCCTTCGCCGATCCGGCAGAACTGGTGCACCGCCGCGCCCCCGCCGAAAAACGTGTGATCGCCCACCGCCACGTGCCCGGCCAGCAGTGTGGCATTGGCGAGCACGACCTGGTTCCCGACGGAGCAATCGTGCCCCACGTGCGTCGCGGCCATCAGGAAACACTGCTCCCCCACGGCGGTGAAACCGCCGGCGCGGATCGAGCGGCTGATGGTGACGTGTTCCCGGACCACCGTGTCCGCGCCAATCCGCACGCCCGTCTCCAGCGCGCGGTCGAACTTGAGATACTGCGGATCGCCGCCGATCACGGCATAGGGATGGACGACGACACGGTCGCCGAGGATGCAGTGCCGGGTGACGATCGCGCCGGCCATGATCTCGCAGTCGGCGCCGAGCTGCGCGCCGGATTCGACGATCGCGGCGGGATGAATGCGGGCGGCCATCGGCTCAGGCTTTCGCCCGCCGCGCGGCCGGGGAGCGGTCGGGAAACATGTCGAGCTGCGCGTCCTTGAGCAGGTCGTAGTTCTTCAGGATGCGCATGACCTGGAGCATGTCGCTCTTGGTGTAGTTCTGGTTGATTTCAATCTTGTCGAGAATGTCGAGGAGCATGGCGCGGAAGGAAATGATGGCGTCGACCCCGTGGGTCTTCAGGAGCTCGACGCTCTGCGAGCGAAACGGCTCCGCGGTCGGCAGGCTCGGCAGCACGAGAATCTTGGTCAGCGCCGCGCCGCTCGCATCCGGCGCCTCCGGCGGGAAAAAACCCGCCGCCTCCCGGACCACCTTTTCCTCGAGAAACCGGAAGATCTCCGGGCTGCTGCGAAGCATCGTCGGCGTGAAGACGCCGGTATGCCAGCCCTTCACCGCAACGACCGCCTTCTGGATGTACGCCAGCTCGCTCGAAAAAAGGAAAAAATCCGGCCGCCGCGAGCCGCGCTGCCACCCCGGGTTGTAGACGACGAGGTCGATCTCCTCCTCCCCCGTCTTCCGCCGCGCCTGCACCTGGTACTTGCGCGCCTGGCGCACGAGAAACCCGTTCTGCTCGAAGTACTCGCGGACAATGCCTTCATCGATCGCCGACATGGTGGCGGCACGTTAGGCGTTTGAACCGCGATAGCACATCAAATCTTGGCCGGATCCGAACGCGTTTCAAACCGCGCCAAGTTCGCGCCAGACCGTTTCGACGAGCTGGGGATCGATGTCCGACCGCGTCTCGGCGCGGCCGATGGGATTCATCACGACAAACCGCAGGCGGCCCGCGCGGACTTTTTTGTCGTGCTGCATCGAGCCCATCAGCGCCGCGGCCGGCAGCGGCGCGGCGAGGCGGCCAGGCAGCGCGTGCGCGGCGATCAGGCGGTCGACCCGCGCGACCTCCGCCTCGGCCACGCACCCCAGTTTTCGCGAAAGGCGCGCGGCCCCCGCCAGCCCGATGGCCACGGCCTCGCCGTGGAGATAAGTCCCGTAGCCGGTGACCTGTTCAATGGCGTGCCCAAACGTGTGGCCGAGGTTCAGCAGCGCGCGGCCGCCCTCCGGCGACGTCTCGCGTTCGTCGGCGCGGACGATCGCAGCCTTCATCTCGCAACAGCGGCGGACGACGCCCGCCAGCTCCGGGCTGCGCACGGTCAGGGGCGATTTCTCAAGCTGGTCGCACAGCGCCGCGTCGCCGAGGAGACCGTACTTGATGACCTCCGCCATCCCGGCCGCGAACTCGCGCGCCGGGAGCGTCTGCAGGAAACGGGGCGCGATCCGGACCGCCCGCGGATGATGAAAGGCGCCGACAAGATTTTTCCCGGCGGACAGATTCAGCCCGGTCTTGCCTCCGACCGAGCTGTCGACCATCGCGAGCAGCGTCGTGGGAATCTGCACATAATCGATCCCGCGGAGATAGCTGGCCGCGGCGAATCCGCCGAGATCGCCGACGACTCCGCCGCCGAGGACCCAGAGCACGCCTTGGCGCGTGAGTTTGTTTTCCGCGAGGAAATCGAGCACGCGCCCGTAGGTGGCGAGCGACTTTGACGATTCGCCGGGCGCGATCCGGAAGCAGGGCACCCCCGCGAACGCCGCCGCGATGAAGTCAGGCTGGGAGCGGGCGACCCCCTCATCGGTGAGGACCGCCGCGCCGCGGCCCTTTTGGAAATCCTCCGCGATCGCCTGCGAGATCGTCGCCGCCAGTCCATCCGAAAAATCGATGGGATAGCTGCGCGATCCCAATTCGACGGTGAGGCCGGGTGTCATCGAGCGGTTTAAAACCACCGTCCCGCAGGGGTCAACGTCCGTCGGGCTTCGCGGGGCGCGACTCGCCCCAGGTGGAACGCATTGTCGCAGACCCTGAGCTCGTCGAACGGGCCTCAATGCGTTGGCCGCTCCGTTGACGCCAAAGGACGAACTCGACTCTCCAGCGCGTTGAGGGCAACGCGCTCCACCTTCCGATCCGGGTGGAACGCATTGCCCCAATGCGTTGGCCGCTCCGTTGACGTTTCAAGTGGGCTCAACTCTCCCGCGCATTGGACCAATGCGTGGGCCGCTCCGTCGGTCTTCCAAGCCTGCTCGACTCTCCAGCGCGTTGAGGGCAACGCGCTCCACCTTTTCCGCTGGTTCCGCCCCAAGGGCGGGTCTACCTTCGCGACCCCTCATGAAAAAAGCCAAGTCGCATTTCCTCAGAATCCGCCGCATCGCGTTCGAAGGACCCCGCACGAACAACCCCCTCGCGTTCCGTCACTACAACCCGGACGAGATCGTCGACGGCAAGACGATGTCGGCGCACCTGCGTTTTTCGATCGCGTACTGGCATTCGTTCCGCGGCGTGGGCGCCGATCCGTTCGGCCCCGGCACGATCCAGCGTCCCTGGGAAGCGGGCAAGGATCCGATCTCGATCGCGAAAAACCGGATGGATGCGGCGTTCGAGTTTTTCCAGAAGATCCGCGTCCCGTTCTATTGCTTTCACGACCGCGATATCGCCCCCGAGGGGCGCACGCTCGCTGAGTCGAACCGAAATCTCGACCGGCTGGTCGACCATGCCAAGGCGCTCCAGCGCGCCACGGGCGTGAAACTGCTCTGGGGCACGGCGAACCTGTTCTCGAACCGGCGCTACATGTGCGGCGCGGCGACGAATCCCGACGCGCACGTGTTCGCCTACGCGGCGGCGCAGGTGAAGAAGGCGATCGACGTCACGAAGGAACTCGGCGGACAGAACTACGTCTTCTGGGGCGGCCGGGAAGGTTACGAGACGCTCCTCAACACCAACCTCAAGCGGGAGCAGGACCATCTCGCGGCGTTCCTCCACATGGCGGTGGATTACGCGAAGAGCATCGGCTTCAAGGGACAGTTCCTGATCGAGCCCAAGCCGAAGGAGCCGACGAAGCACCAGTACGATTTCGACGTCGCGAGCGGCGTCGCGTTCCTGCGCACGTACGGGCTCGAAAAATTCCTCAAGTTCAACATCGAGACCAACCACGCCACGCTCGCGGGGCATTCGTTCCAGCACGAGATCGAGGTCGCCGCCGCGCACGGGATGCTCGGCTCGATCGACGCCAACGCGGGCGACGAACTGCTCGGCTGGGACACGGACCAGTTCAACACCAACGTGAAGGAGCTCTCGCTCGCCATGGTGTCGGTGCTGCGCGCGGGCGGGCTCGGATCGGGTGGCTTGAACTTCGACGCCAAACTGCGCCGTCCGAGCATCGATCCCGAAGACCTCTTCCACGCCCATATCGGCGGCATGGACGCCTATGCGCTGGCGTTCAAGATCGCGCGGCGGATCGTCGCCGACGGCAAATTCTCGGGCTTCCTTGAGGAGCGCTACGCCAGCTACGATTCCGGATTCGGCCGTGACATCGAAAAACAGCGCGTCGGGTTCCGCGAACTGAACCAGCTCGTCCTCCGGAAGCTCGGCGAGCCCAAGCCGCGCTCCGGCAAGCAGGAATACCTCGAGAACCTGCTGAATTCGTACCTGCACTGAGTCGCGCCGGCGAGCCCCGCGGCTTGCCGCACGGGGAAAACCCTCCACTGTCCGTCACCGCCGACGCTCCCCGGCGTCTTCGTCCCGATGAACAAGTTTTTCCTCCTCCTGCTCGCGTGTGTGCTCGTGCAGGGCTGCTCGTCGCTTTCGACGCATCGCGAGCCCGCGCTGGGCAAGCTCAAGCGCATCTATGTCGAGCACCTGCTGACCGACGATTACCGCACCGATCAAAACATCGTCGCCGAGCTGAAACGGCTCGGCTATGATGCCTCCTGCGGCCCGCTCACCATGATGCCCGACGGCGTGGACGCGGTGCTCACCTACCGCCAGCGCTCGCAGTGGGATTTCAAGAGCTACCTGATCGAGCTCAGCGTGGAGGTGAAAGGGAGTTTCGATGGAAAAGTCCTCGCGACGGGCCGTTATTACCAGCCGTCGATCCGCACCAAATCTCCCGAGGAAACGGTCCGCGCCGTCATCGATCCGCTTTTCAAGCCCCGGTGAGCGGCCGCCCCGCCGGGCGGCCCGCAGCGGGTTCCGCCTATCGTGTGAGCATATACCCCACCCGCACCTGGTCATCCCGCCGGCGGTTGTAATCCAGCAGGCTCTCGCCCCAGCCGTTGAAGTACTGGAGCTGCAGATATCCGCCGACGTTCGGCATGATTGGCACCTGGCGCAACGGCCACGTCACGTTGACTTCGCCGCTGCCATAACCGGTCCCGTTCCCCTTGCGGAGCAGCGCGCTCACCTGGACGCCCTTGTCCTTCCCGAACGTCAGCAGGTATTCGATATTGCCGCGATAACGCGCCACATCGCCGTTCTCGTCCTTGTTCAAATAGGCGATAAATTTCGGCGCAAACGTCAGCTGCCAGTTTCCGTTCACCGCCCAGACCGCCGTCGGCGTCGCATAGACCGTGTTGAGGCTGCGCGAATCCGTCGTGCCCTTGCCGTTCGACTCATGCTGCATGCCCATCTGCACGCCGAAGCGCGACAGCCAGGAGGGTTTGAATTTCGCGGACTCGAGATAATAAAACAGCGTGGGCTTGTAGCTCGTGTCGTAGAACGGCTTGGAGGGCGCGGACAAATCCCACAGCGAGGTCTGCGTGTAGCCGAGGTAAAGCGAGCGCCACCACTGCGGCTCGTTGGTGTTCGGCCCGACGAGAAGGTACTTGAAGCTGAACTGGAACCGCGCGTTCAACCCGCCCCGGTTTCCCACGGCAAAATAGTTCGGCTCATAACTGGAAACGTGTCGGCGCATCGTTTCCCAGTCCGTCATCAGGTCGACGTCGTCGCCCCTCTTGTCGGCCGCCGCCTCCGCCGCCTCCACCGCCCTGGGCGTGGATTGCACAATCTGCGCGGGACGCACGGCGAACATCACGGCATTCGTGTGCAGCTCCGTCAGGCGCAGCGACACGGTGCCCTCGACCGTGTCCGGAATGACGACCGCGATCTCGAACTTCGCAAAGCTCATCGGCGCCACCAGGATCGTGTCTCCCGGCGCGCGGCCGACCGCCACCACCGGCAGCTCGCGCTGCTCGCTCGCGCTCGCCAGCGCGGCTTTCATCTCGGCGGGAACCTTGAACTCGAACGCCGATGACGACGGATTGTTGAGGTAGATGCCGAGGGTCAGGGTCCGTCCCGCCGGAACTTCTCCTCCCGGCGGCACGAGCAGCGTCTCGGCCGCGGCGTGAGCCGCCGCGATCTTGACCAGCGACAGCAACGCCAGGAGGAGGAATTTGTTCATCAGCTCATGGAGTGACCTTCAAATCGCGCGGAGGTTACACCCCGCCCGCAACCACACCCGATTTGGGCTTTGCCGGGAACGCGCCGACCGCCAAGCTCCGCCGCCAACATGAGTTCCACCCCTGGCTCTTTGCTTCCGACCGACCTCACGGCGGTGCCGCTGACCGATCCGATTCATTCCGGCGGGATCGGCGGACATCCGCGGGGCCTGACCACGCTTTTTTTCACGGAGATGTGGGAGCGCTTCAGCTACTATGGCATGCGCGCGCTGCTGACGCTGTTCATGGTGACGGCGGCGGCGCGGGGTGGGCTCGAGTTCGACACGAAAAAAGCCGCGGCCATCTACGGCACGTACACGATGAGCGTCTACCTGCTCTCGATCCTGGGCGGCTTCATCGCGGACAATTTCATCGGCGCGCGCCGTGCGGTGCTGTGCGGCGGGATCGTCATTGCGTGCGGGCATTTCGCGATGGCCTTCGGCTCGCAGGCCACGTTCTTCGGCGGGCTGGTGCTGATCGCGCTCGGGACCGGCCTGTTGAAACCGAACATCTCGACGATGGTGGGCAGTCTCTACCGCCCCGCCGACGAACGCCGCGACGCGGGATTCTCGATTTTCTACATGGGGATCAATCTCGGCGCCTTTCTCGCGCCGCTGATCACGGGTTATCTCGCCCAGAGCGCCGGTTGGAAAACGCAGCTCGCGGCCTGGGGCTTGAACCCGCTGCACAGCTGGCACTGGGGATTCGCCGCGGCGGGCGTGGGCATGACCCTCGGCCTCATCGTTTACGTGGCGCAGCGCGGCCGGCTCGCGCATGTGGGCCTGGCCCCCGCCGACGGCGCGCGCCCGTGGAAGAAGCTCGGGCTCGTCGGCCTCGCCTCGCTCGCGCTGATCGCGACGATGTATGCCAGCGACGACCATCCGAAGATCATCCTCGCGGTTTTCGCGCTCCAGGTCGTTGCCGTCCTGGGCTTCGCCTTCCGCCCCGGCCAGGACAGCAAGCGGATCGCGGCCATCCTCGTCTTCTTCATCGCGGCGGAGATCTTCTGGGCGATCTTTGAGCAGAGCGGCTCGTCGATCACGCTCTTCGCCGACCGCCTCACGCGCAACGAGGCCTTCGGGCATTCGTTCCCCTCGTCCTGGTGGCAATCGGTCAACTCGATCTGGGTGATCCTGCTCGCGCCGGTCTTTGCCTTCATGTGGATCCGCCTCGGCCCGAGGCAGCCGTCGAGCCCGCTGAAATTCGTGCTCGGCCTGCTGTTCGTCGCGCTGTCGTTCGTGCTGATGGTGCCCGCAGCCAGGCTCACGGCCGAAGGCCGGGTCGGTCCCTTCTGGCTCGTCGGCCTCTATTTCCTCCAGACCGTGGGCGAGATGCTGCTGAGTCCCGTCGGCCTGAGCACGATGACCAAGCTCGCGCCGCAGCGCCTGGTCGGCCTCGTGATGGGCATCTGGTTTCTCGCCGCCGCGCTCGGCAACAAGCTCGCGGGCGCGCTCGCCGGCGAATTCAAGAGCGAGAGCGCCGCGGAGCTCACCACGTTCTTCTGGCATCAGGCCATCGGCGTCGGGCTCTGCGCGCTCGCGCTCTTCGCCCTCGTGCCGTGGGTCCGGCGCCTCATGGGCGGCGTGAGATAACGGCCGCTGACGATGCACTGGACGCTCCTGTTCATCGCGGCCGCGCTGGAAATCGTCTGGGCCGTCGGCCTCAAATACACCGAAGGGTTCACCCGGCCCGGGCCGTCGGTCGTGGTCGGCGCCGCGATGGCCGGGAGCATGTTCCTGCTCGCGCTCGCCGCCCGCGGCCTGCCGATCGGCACCGCTTACGCCGTCTGGACCGGCATTGGCGCCGCCGGCACCGCGATCGCGGGCATTGTCCTTTTCCACGAGAGCGCCGCCCTGCTCCGCCTCGCCTGCATCGCCCTGATCGTCACCGGCGTCCTCGGTCTGAAGCTCCTGACGAAATAGCCGGTGGCACGGGTCTCCCGACCCGTTCCGCTCCGCTCCGCCCGCGAACCAACGCGAATGTTGGACCGGTCTCAGCCTCCCAGCCTTTGGCAGCAGCCAAGCCAAGGCCACGAGGCCAAATTCGTGCCGCTCCGCATTCCCCCCGCCGCGCCACCCCTTTTTCACCGTTGCCGCCCGGAATCCCGACCGGCCAACATGCGGCATGCCCGTCCGCTCCTGGTTCGCCACCTCGATCTATCAAGCGCCGCTGCGGGCCGCTGGATCCGGGCGGTTCAATGCCGAGCTGGCGGACGAATGCCGCCGGCTCCGCGATTACGACGCCGCGGGCCGGCGGTGGTCCGCGAAGAATTAT
This sequence comes from Verrucomicrobiota bacterium, assembly GCA_028293565.1. Classification (GTDB taxonomy): domain Bacteria; phylum Verrucomicrobiota; class Verrucomicrobiia; order Opitutales; family Opitutaceae; genus Opi-474. The sequence continues at coordinate 33,197 of JAQGON010000101.1, forward strand.
CCCGGCGGTTACACGAGCTACGCGTCGATGAGCGAGCTGCACCGTTTCTCGAGCACCTTCGGCGGACTGGAAAAGAACCTGCTGGCCCACGTGCGCGCCTTCGGCCGCGCGCTCGATTTCGATCTGCGGGGGCGCACCGTGCGGATGTCCGACTGCTGGGTGAACATCATGCCGCCGCGCGTCGCGCACTCGCTTCATCTGCATCCGCTTTCCTTCGTCAGCGGCACGTATTACGTCGTCACGCCGCGCGGATGCCCCGGCCTGAAATTCGAGGACCCGCGCCTGAGCCGGTTCATGGCCGCCCCGCCGCGGACGGCCGCCGCCGGCGCCGCCAATCGCGCCCACGTGACTTATCCGGCGAAGGCGGGAGAGGTGATCCTGTTCGAAAGCTGGCTCCGCCACGAAGTGGCCGCCAACCAATCCGAAGACGAGCGCATCAGCATCAGTTTCAATTTCAGCTGGGCTTGAGCGGCTTTGCGGAACAATCCGCCTGCCCAAGCGTCACCAGACCCCGCCATGAAAATCCCCCGCTCGATCTGCCTGCCGGCGCTGCCCTTCGCGATCCTCGTCCTGTCGCTCGCCGGCTGCCAATCGCCCGCCGAGCGCCGCTCGGCCGCAATGGAGGAGGCCCGCCGCTCCGTCCCGGCAATGTCCGCCCAGGAAACATTTTTCGACGGAAGGATCGCCGCCCGCATTTCCCTCGGAAGTTCCGTGGTGGCGCGCGACGACGAATCCAAGGGCCCCGGCGAAAAGGGCAAGGGCGGTCACGCCGGTGGCGGACGCCACCACGGCGGCGGCGGGCGGCGTGGAGGTGGCGGCGGCGAATCCATGGGCGGCGAATCGTCCGGCGCCGACGCAGGGAGCTCCGATTCGGGCGGCTCCGAGGATCTCCGGCCGCGTTATGTCGACAGTCCCATGCCGCCCGCGCTGCTCCAGCTTCGCTTGGAAAACACGTCGGCCGAAGCCGTCACCGTCGAGATCCACGACCTGAATTCCGAGCTCGGAAACTTTGCGACGCGGCCCGACACCTTCACGATCGAACCCGGCGGCAGCGCCGCGCCGGGCGCGATGAAATCCCTGCTCGGGGTCGATTCGCTGGCGCTCCCGGTCACGCTCACCCTGCGCGTCAGCGGGAAGCTGGAGACGAAGGTGCTGACCCTGCGCCCCGATCCGCAAAAGTAGCACGGGTCTCCGACCCGTGTGGGCGGACTCTGCCAACGGAGAACGTCGAGCCCACCCGTTTAGCTCGAGTCCACCTTCACGGGTCGGAGACCCGTGCTACCCGAGCAAAAAACCCGCCGCGATCAACGCGGCGGGTTGGTTCGACACCCGGCTTCAGTCGCGGCGGCGGTCGCGCGACCGCGAGTCGACGACCGTCTGGCGGCGGTGCGATTCATCGGGCCGAACCACCACAATCGGTGCGCGGGGCGCATAACGCGGCGCGTAACGCTGGGTGTAGACGACCCGGGGAACCGGCGCCATCCGCACATAACGGACGGGCGGATTTTCCACGACAACGACCCGCCTTGGCTGACTGTAGTCCACGCACGAATCATAGCCCACGTCGCGCGAGCCGGCGTAAGCCGCCGGCTGCGAGTACCAGGACCGATCCGCGACGGCGCCGAGCAGCGCCCCGGCGGCAGCGCCGACCGCGGCGCCTTCGCTCCAGCGGTCGTTGCTGTGTCCACCGATAAAGGCGCCGGCGATTCCGCCGAGCACAGCACCTTGCCTGACATTGGGAGAATAGTACTGGGCGCGAGCCGAGCTCACTCCGGCGGCGGCCAGTGCTAGCGTGAGGATTAGGGTTTTCATGATGAAGGTGACGTTCCGTACCACAGAAAGTTTGCATCAAAACAAACTGATCCAAACTAATTGCTGTAACCTCCCGGGCCGCGGGACGTCGGCGAAAATCCCCAATGCCCGAGCGAAATCCGTCGCGCCGGCCTGTCGTTCGTCGCAAGGCGCTTTAAAAAACCGCACAAACCGGTTTTAACCGGTTCATGAAAACCATCGAGCTGAGCGATGAGGTTTATGATGAGCTGCAGAAATTGGCGACGGGATTTCACCGGTCGCCTGACGAGGTTCTCGCCTCGCTGCTCAACGTTCCGGGCGGATCCGCGGAAGCGGCCGAACCCCTGGCGGTTTTTATCCTGGGCGCGGAGTTTCGCTCGAGGTTCACCGACGCCGATCGTTATCTCGCGCTGCTCGGTTGGGTGGCATCGAAGCACACGGCCGATTTTGCCGAATTCATCCGCAGTCTTCCGGGAGGCCGCCGTTTCCTGGGCATGAACCAGGCAGAGATCCTCGCGACGTGCCGCCACAATCAGGCGCGGCAGATCGACGGCACGCAGTACTGGGCGATCATGAACATCGATGCCGCGACCAAGCGCCGTTTTCTCGCGCGGGTGCTGGAGTTCGTCGGCTACCGCGAGGAAGTGATCGAATTCGCGTGCGGCTTCATCGGCCAGAAGCGCGCCCCGCGCCGCGCCCGCATCGCGGCAGGAGCCTGAGCGACCCGGTTCACCACGAAGGACGCGAAGGTCACGAAAGCCGATCCTTCGGCGTCCCGAACGCCACACGAGGAATCGGACTTCGCGCCCTGCGTTCTTCGCGGCAGCCGAACTTTCTTTCGTCGCACGGGATGATGGTTAACCTGCCGGCTGTGGATGATCCCGTCGAGCAGGTCGAATCCAAGCGCCGCAGCTTCCGGAATTTCGTCGCGTCGGTTCGCTACTCGGTCGACGGGTTTTTCGCGGCGTTCCAGCACGAGCCTTCATTCCGCGAGGACCTGCTGTTCGCCATCCTGCTCGTTCCGCTCGCCATCATCCTGCCGGTCAACGCGGTCTCGACCGCCCTGATGATCGCGTCGCTGATCCTGATCCTGATCGTCGAGCTCCTGAATTCCGCGATCGAATGGATCATCGACTACCTGCGGCCCGAGCGGCATCCGCTGGCCAAGCGCATCAAGGACATGGCGAGCGCCGCCGTCTTTCTCAGCTACATCAACTGCATCGTCGTCTGGACAATCATGCTGTGGCCCAGCAACGCCGTGTGGCGCCGCCTGCTCACCTGAACCGATCCCCGGATTTTTTTGAACAGATGGTAACCAAGGTAACGAAGCGGTTTTCGTTAGACGGGATCGATCAGTGCCGGCTTGGGTCCAGGCCAAGGCATTTGATCCGATGGCTCCAGAGCCGCTTCGTTGCCTTTGTTCTCTTCTGTTCAAACCGGATCGGACTCACCGCAGCTTTGCGAAGAGCCATGCCGCCAGGATCGTCATGCCGAGGTTGGGCAGCCATGCCGCAAGCAGCGGATCGATCAGTTGCTTCGTCGCCAGCGAGCCGGCGATGTTCGCGAAGATATAATAGAGAAAGAACAGCCCGAAGGACTTCGACACCCCGACCGCCGGATTCACCCGCACGCCGGAAATCGCGAACGGGATCGCGATCGCGATCACGATCAGCGGACCGAGCGTGTCGGCGATCAGGCTGAAATACCGCACTGCATAGGGCGTCGCCTTCTGCGCGTTTTCAAACTCCAGGTAATCGATCAGCCGGCGGAGCTCCGCAAACGACAGATCCACCGGCCGCCGGTCGATCAGGAGCATCAGCTTCGGGTCCTCGCGGTACTGGCTGCGCGTTTCCGCCTTGAAGGAGCGTTCGGCGATCCGTTCGCCATTGTCGGGATTGAACGACATCTCGCGTCCGTCCTTGAAGACCCATCCCGCGCCGCCCGAGGCAAACGACGCCTCGGAGGCCACCAGGCGGCTGACCTCGCGCCGCTGGTCGTCGAGTTCCGAAATGGTCACGCCGTAGGCCCGCTGGAGAAACTGGCTGTAGCGGTTGAAAAACCACATGCGGTGCGCGCGGTGGTTGTCGAAGGCGACGCTGTCGATCACCCCGATGCGATCGGCGGCCAGCGTCGTCGCCTGCTTCCGGAATTCCAGCGCCTCGCGCAGCTCGCGCGAGGTCTCGACCGACCACGGCACGACCGCGGAATTCAGCCACCACGAGAGTCCGCACGCGAGGACGCCCACGCACCAGATCGGCGCCGTGATCCGGAGGAATCCCATGCCGGCCGCGCGCAGCGCGGTGAACTCGTTCGCGCGGTGCAGCTTTCCGAGCACGAAGAGGAGCGACAACAGCAGCGCCAGCGGCAGGACCACCGCGAGGAAGCTCGGCATCGTCACGAAAAAATACATCCACATGTCGAGCCCGCGCGCACCGAGTTCGCGCAGCGACCGGAAATCGTCGTACATCACCTGGACCAGCATCAGCCCGACGGTCGCCCCCAGGACGAGGCCCAGGATCGAAAGCCACTCGCGCAGAAGATGCCGGTCAAACGTGTTCAACGCTCCCGAGCACAACGGCCGGCCGCGGCGAAAGCAAACCTCGGAGTGGCCCGGCACAGCGGCTGCTGTTCCCCGTCCAATTAGATTGGTTGAAAACACCGCCTCCCTCGCCTTCGCTGCTCGTTTCAAAAACCCAGCCGCCTGCCTCCCTATGATCAAAGTTCTCCGCGCTCTCGTTCTTCCCGTCGCCGCGGCCTGCGCCATCGCGGCCTCCGCCCAGAATCCCATCAAGGTCGGCGAGTTCGCCTCGCTGACCGGCAAGGAGGCCGCCTTCGGCCAGTCCTCGCACAAGGGCACGCTCCTCGCGATCGAGGAACTGAACGCCACGGGCGGCGCCCTCGGACGTCCGTTCGAGCTCATCACCGAGGACAACCAGTCGAAACAGGGTGAATCCGCCACCATCGCGAAAAAGCTGATCTCCCGCGACAAGATCGTCGCGCTGCTCGGCGAAGTCGCCTCCGGCCGCTCCCTCGAAGCCGCACCGATCGCGCAGAATGCCAGGATCCCGATGATCTCCCCGTCGTCGACCAACCCCAAGGTCACCGAGATGGGCAGCTACGTCTTCCGCGTGTGCTTCATCGATCCGCTCCAGGGCCGCCTGCTCGCGAAATTCGCCCGCTCCACCCTCAAGGCCCAGCGCGTAGCCCTCCTCACCTCCGTGTCGTCGCCCTACAGCGTCGGCCTCGCCAAATATTTCAAGGAGCCGTTCGTCGAGGGCGGCGGGGAAATCATCATCGAGCAGAAATACTCGGAGAACGACAAGGACTTCAAGGCGCAGCTGACGGCGATCAAGCCGACCAAGCCCGACGCGGTCTTCGTCCCCGGTTACTACACCGAGGCCGCGCTGATCTGCAAACAGGCGCGCGACCTGGGCATCGATGTCCCCATCTTCGGCGGCGACGGCTGGGAAGCCCCGCAGCTGATCGAGATCGGCGGAACGGCGGTCGAGGGAACCTATTACACGACACATTACTCGCCCGAAAGCACGTCGGCCGCCGTCCAGAAGTTCGTGAAGGATTTCCGCGCGAAATTCGCCGGCGAAACCCCCGACGCCATGTCCGCCCTCGGCTACGATTCCGCCATGGTGCTCGCCGACGCGATCAAGCGCGCCGGAACCACCGACGGCCCGAAGGTGCGCGACGCCCTCGCCGCCACGAAGAATTACAGCGGCATCACCGGTTCGATCACGATCGACCGCCAGCGGAACGCCACCAAGTCGGCCGTGGTGGTGACGGTGAAGGACGGGAAGTTCAAATTCGTCGAAACGATCGCGCCCTGAGCGAGGCAAAGCGGGACGCGCCCGAAGACGTCGGACGGTCCGTCGGCCCCTCTAGGTCGGCCGAGCCTCCAGCGCGTTGGGGCAACGCACTCCACCTCGGATCCTGCTGCGCCCCATTTTCATGAATTCTCCTCACCGTGTCGTTGCGAGGCTTGGTCGCGCGGCACTCCCGCTGAAATCGGCGGCACTCCTGATGACCGGGTTCCTTCTCGGATCGGTCGTCGGCCTCGGCGCCCTTCCTCCCGGCGCCATCAAAGTCGGGCAGTTCGCCTCGCTCACCGGCAAGGAAGCGTCCTTCGGCGTGGCCGCGCACAAGGGCATCGTCCTCGCCGTCGACGAGCTGAATTCCCGCGGAGGCGTGCTGGGGCACCCGGTGGAATTCCTCGTCGAGGACATCCAGTCGAAGGACGGCGCCTCCGCCACCGCCGTGAAAAAACTCATCGCCCGGGACAAGGTGGTCGCCGTGCTCGGCGGCAACGCCTCGAGCAACTCCCTCGAGGCCGCGCCGATCTGCCAGGCCGCGCACGTCCCGATGATCGCGATCTCGTCCACCAATCCCAAGGTGACGGAAATGGGGACCTATATTTTCCGGGCCTGCTTCATCGATCCCTTCCAGGGCGCCGTCCTGGCCAAATTCGCCGCCGGCACCCTCCACGCGAAACGCGTGGCGCTGCTGACCTCCGTGTCTGCTCCGTATAGCGTCGGGCTTTCCCGGGTGTTTCGCGAGCGCTTCGTCGCGGCGGGCGGCCAAATTGTCGCCGAGCAGCGATATTCCGAGGGTGACAAGGATTTTCGCGCCCAGCTGACCGCGATCAAGGCCCTGGCCCCCGACGCGATCGCCGCCACCGGCTACTATTCCGAGGCGGCGCTGATCTGCCGGCAGGCGCGCGCGCTGGGAATCGACGTGCCCCTCTTCGGCGGCGACGGCTGGGAGGCGCCGCAGCTGATCGAACTAGGCGGCCAAGCCGTCGAAGGAACCTACTATTCCACCCATTATTCGGCCGAGTCGCCGGCGCCGGAAGTCCGCGCGTTCATCCGGAAATTCCAGGCCCGTTACGACAACGAGATTCCCGATGCCGTCGCCGCGCTCGGCTACGACGCGATGATGCTGCTCGCGGACGCGATGCGCCGCGCCGGCACGACCGAGGGTCCGAAAGTGCGCGACGCGCTCGCCACGACCAGGGACTTCCCCGGCATCACCGGCCGGACAACGATCGACGCCCGGCGAAACACCTCGAAGCCGGCGGTGATCCTGAAAGTGAAGGACGGGCGCATGGAGTTTGTGGAGGCGGTCAGGCCGGACCCGGAGAGATTGAAAGCTGAAGAGTGAAGGTTGAAGAGCGAACCCGGCGTGACGGTCCGCGGACCCGTTTTACCGTCTCCCATCTCCGATCGTGGTTCGCAGCGTGATTGAGGCTTTCAACTTTCCGCTTTCACCCTTCAACTTTTTCAGCGTGTCCGAATTCCTCCAACAGCTCCTCAACGGTGTTTCGCTCGGTGCGATCTACGCGCTGATCGCGCTCGGCTACACGATGGTTTACGGCGTGCTGCGGTTCATCAATTTCGCTCATTCCGACGTGTTCATGGTCGGCGCGTTCATCGGCTACTACATGGGAAAGCTCGTGCCGGAGGGCACGCTCTGGGGCGGGCTTGGCGTGCTCGCGGTGTCCATGATCGGCTGCGCCATTCTCGGCATGACCATCGAGCGTCTCGCCTACCGCCGCCTGCGCAGCGCCCCCACGCTCAACGTCCTGATCACCGCCATCGGCGTCTCGCTCCTGCTCGAATACAGCGGCCAGGTCTTCTTCGGGGCCGCGCCGCGGAACTTCCCCGCGCTTTTCCCCGTGCGCAATTTCGCCGTCGGCGGGCTGATCGTCGGCAGCAACCAGCTCATCGTCATCGCCGTGTCCGTGATCCTGATGATCGTCCTCCAGCTGATCGTCTACCGCACGAGGATCGGCACCGCCATGCGCGCCGTGTCGCTCAACCCGAAGGCCGCGGTGCTGATGGGCGTGAACAACGACGTCGTGATCTCCTTCACCTTCGGCCTCGGCTCCGCGCTCGCCGCCGCCGGCGGGATTCTGTACGCGCTCAATTATCCTTCGATCGACCCGCTGATGGGCGTCATGCCGGGGCTCAAGGCCTTCGTCGCCGCCATCCTCGGCGGCATCGGCAACATCCCCGGCGCCGCGCTCGGCGGCCTGATCCTCGGCACCGTCGAAACCTTCGTGAGCGGCAGCCAGTGGTCGACCTACAAGGACGCGATCGCCTTCGCGATCCTCATCATCATCCTGCTCTTCCGCCCCGCCGGACTGCTCGGGCGGTTCACGGTCGAAAAAGTCTGACGCGTCATGCCGAAGCCGCATCTCGCCCTGCTCGCCGCCCTGCTCGCGGCCTATGGCATCCAGCATTTCTCCGACCACATCGACCCGTACCACCTCGATGTCCTCACCGGCATCGGCATCAATGTGATCCTCGCAGTGTCCCTCAACCTCGTGAACGGATACACCGGCCAGTTCTCGCTTGGCCACGCGGGCTTCATGTCCGTGGGAGCGTACCTGTCGGCGGCGGTCACGCTGTTCCTCGGGCCCAAGCTTCTCGGCGAGGACGGCGGCACCGCCCTGCAGCAGGGCGGATTGTTCCTTGGCGCGCTGCTCGTCGGCGGACTGAGCGCCGCCCTCGCGGGGCTGGTGGTCGGCGTGCCGTCCCTGCGCCTGAAGGGGGATTATCTCGCGCTCGTCACGCTCGGCTTCGGGGAAATCATCCGCGTGACTTTCCAGAACGTCGAGTTCCTCGGCGGCGCCCTCGGCATGAACGGCATTCCGCCCTACACGTCGATTTTCTGGGTGCTGGCCTTCGTCGCCCTCACCGTGTTCGTCGTGACGTGCCTCGTGCACTCGACCTACGGCCGGGGATTTCTCGCCACGCACGACGACGAGATCGCCTCCGAAGCGGTGGGCCTGAACACGACGCGGTACAAGATCGTCGCCTTTGTCATCGGCGCTTTTTTCGCCGGGATCGCGGGCGGGCTCTACGGCCATTTCAAGCTCACGATCACGCCGACCGGCTTCGATTTCACCAAGTCGATCGAGATCGTCGTGATGGTCATCCTCGGCGGCATGGGCAACACGGTGGGCGTGATCCTCGCGGCGATCCTGCTGACGCTGCTGCCGGAGGTGCTCCGCCCCATCGCCGAATACCGGATGGTGCTCTATTCGTTCCTCCTGATCGTGCTGATGCTCGTTCGCCCGCAGGGCCTGTTCAACTTCCGGATGCGAAAAGCGAAAGCCTGAGCCGATCTTCCGCCGCCCTCGCGATCATGCCCGCTCCGCTCCTCCAGCTCGACAAGACCACGATCCGCTTCGGGGGGCTGACGGCGGTGAACGGCGTCGATTTCACCGTCGGCGAGGGCGAGCTCTGCGGCCTGATCGGTCCCAACGGCGCCGGCAAGACCACCGTGTTCAACGTCATCACCGGCGTCTACCAGCCCACCGACGGCACGGTGACGTTCTGCGGCCGCAACCTCGCCGGCCTGGCCGTCAACGAGATCGTCGAGTGCGGCATCGCGCGCACCTTCCAGAACATCCGGCTCTTCGGCAGCCTCTCCGTTTTCGACAACGTCCGCGTCGCCTGCAACCTCCACCGCGCGACCAGCCCGATCCACGCCCTGGTGCGGCTCGGCGCGTTCCGCTCCGACGAGGCGGCCGTGACCAGGGTCGCGGAGGAGCTTCTCGAGATCTTCAACCTCCGGCGCTTCCGCGACGCGCCGGCGAAGAGCCTGCCTTACGGCGAGCAGCGCCGGCTCGAGATCGTCCGCTGCCTCGCCACCCGTCCGAAGCTGCTCCTGCTCGATGAACCCGCCGCCGGCATGAATCCGTCCGAGAAGGTGGACCTGATCCGGCTGATCCAGCAGATCCAGAAACAGTTCAACCTCTCGATTCTTTTGGTGGAGCACTCGATGAAAGTCGTGATGGGCGTCTGCCAGCGCATCGCCGTCCTCGACTACGGTGTGAAAATCGCCGAAGGCGATCCCGCCGCCATCCAGGGCGACCCCAAGGTGATCGAGGCCTACCTCGGCGAGGACCACACCAGCAACCTGTCGCACCACTGATTCAATTGCGGACCTTTGGGCTTTCACGATCCCATCGCCGGCCTTCCACTCTTTTTCTCGACGCCGGAATCACCTTTCCGGTTTCCGGTCTCCGCACTCCGCAATGCTCAAAGTTTCCGACCTCTCCGTTTCCTACGGCGCCATTTCAGCGCTGGCCGGGATTTCCTTCCAGATCGAGGCCGGCTCGATCGTCACGCTGATCGGCGGGAACGGCGCGGGGAAGACCACCACCCTGCGCACGATCTCCGGCCTGCTGCGGCCGAAGTCGGGGCAGATCACCTTCCTCGGCGAGGACATCACGCGGCTGCCGGCCCACAAGATCGTCGCGCGCGGGCTCTGCCATGTGCCGGAGGGCCGGATGATATTCTCCAATCTCACTGTCGATGAAAACCTCGCGATGGGCGCGTACCTCCAGAAGGACGCCGCGCTCGTCGCGAAAAACCGGGAGTACGTGTTCAGCGTTTTTCCCCGTCTCAAGGAGCGCATCAGGCAGATGGCCGGCACGCTCTCCGGCGGCGAGCAGCAGATGCTCGCCATCGGGCGCGCGCTGATGGGCAGCCCGAAATTCCTGATGCTCGACGAGCCGTCGCTGGGCATCGCGCCGAGGCTGATCAGCACGATTTTCGAGAAGATCGTCGAAATCAACCGGAAGCAGGGAATCACCATCCTCCTCGTCGAGCAGAACGCGAACCTCGCGCTCGAAGTCAGCCAGCAGGCCTACGTCCTTGAAACCGGCCACATCGTGATGCAGGGCGAAAGCAAGCAGCTCCGCAACGACCCCCAGCTGAAAGCGACCTACCTCGGAGGGTAGAACGGGTCTCCGA
>JAQGON010000147.1 GCA_028293565.1 Verrucomicrobiota bacterium
GTCCTTCTCGAACTGCTCCTGCGGCACGCCGCGGCGCATGTTCTCCTCGATGAACTGGCGCAGCACTCCCTGCGTCTCGCTCTCGACGAGCGACTCCGGCACCGCGAACTCGACCCGCTCGGCCAGCGCGTCGGTCACCTGGCGGCGCTGCTCGGAACGGTTCTGATATTCCTTCTGGAGCTTGATGTTGTTCCGCACGCTGGTCTTCAGCGCCTCGAGGCTGTCCGCGCGGTTGGCCTTGAGAAACGCCTCGTCGATCGGGGGCAGCGCGCGCTCGCGGACTTCCTGGATTTCGATCGCGTACGTCGCCGTCTTTCCCGCCAGGGCGGGAACGGGCGTGAAGTCGGCGGGAAACGTGATCTCGACCGGCTTGCGGTCGCCCGCCTTCACGCCCGCAAGATGCTTGCCGAGTCCGGGGATGACACCCTCGTTCGCGCCTTCGACTTCCTCCCAGGTCTGCGGCACCTTCGCGTAAATCTGCTTGTCGGCCGCGAGGTCCGCGATCGGCTTGCCGTCGACGGAGCCCTCGTACGCCAGCTTCACATAATCGCCCTTGGCCGCCGGGCGATCGGCGACCTTGAATTCCGCGCGCTCGGCGCGCAGGCCTTCGATCACCCCGTCGACGTCGGCGTCGGAGGAATCGGTCGCCATGATCTCGGTCGGCAGCCCCGAATAGTCGGGCAGCTGGAAATCGGGGCGGACATCGACGGTGATCGTGACGGCGGCCGAGAGGCCGGGCTCAACCTTGCCGGGCTCGACGCTGACGATGGTGAGGACGTCGAGCTTCTGTTTTTCGAGGGCGCTGCGGTAGGCCTTCGAGACCACCTTCTGCTTGAATTCCTCGGTGATTTCCTTGCCGAACCGCTTGGCCACCATGGCGGCGGGCGCCTTGCCCGGACGGAAGCCGGGGATCCGGGCCTGCTGCGCGACTTCCGCGATCACCGCCTGGTGCTCGGCGTCGACTTCGCTCTGGTCGAGCGTCACGACGAGGTTCTTGCGGGTGTCGGAAACGGAGTTCAGCTGGATGTTCACGATGGGAGTGGATCAGTGGTTTCTAGAGTGGGAATCGGTCACGGTACGGCGGTCGATAACGCGGTCAATGCCGATTCTTTGACGGAGGCGGCACGGTCTCCCGGCCGGGCCGGAGGCGGGTTCCTCGTGAAAAGGTTGCACGCCTTCTTTCACCGCCGTTTCGTAACGGCAGAAACGATGCCGACCCTTCGCCAGCTTCTCGCCGCGCACGCGCCGCTCCTGGTCATCGACGCCGCGTCGGCGAAAGTCCAGGTCGGCTGGCTCGAGCGCGGCGGCGGAACGCGATGGGCGGCCTCGCAAAAAGAGTCGGGCGTCGGCGTTTTCGAGTCGCTGCAGCAACTCGGCGTCCAGCCCGGCGACGCCGGCGCCTTCGTCTTTTGCGACGGTCCCGGCTCGATCCTCGGCGTCCGCACGGTGGCCATGGCAATCCGCACCTGGACCGTGCTTTCGCCGCGGCCGGCCTTCGCCTACCACAGCCTGGCCCTCGTCTTCGCCGGCCTCGCGCGGCCAACGGCGAAAATCATCGCCGACGCCCGCCGCGATTCGTGGCATTGTTTTTCGGCGGACGGGAAACTCCGTCGCGTCGCGGCCGCGGAACTCGCGGGACCGCTCGTGATGCCCGAAGGGTTCCGGCACTGGACCCCGGCGCCGCCCGGGCTTGAAAGCGTGCCGTACCAGGTCGAGGGACTTCTCGCCCGGTCGGGGGACGCGGAGATTTTCCGGGAGACGGCGGCGCCGGACGCGTTCCTCCACGAGGAGCCGAGTTACGTCACGTGGACCCCGCAGGTGCACCGCGCCCCATGAACCCGACGCCGAATTCGCGCCTGCCGCTCCGCTGCTGGGCAGAGATCGATCTCGCGGCGCTCGAGCGCAATCTCCGGCTGATTCGCGGATCGCTGCCCGCGCACATCCGGTACGTGGCGGTCGTGAAGGCCGACGCCTATGGTCACGGGCTGCACCAGACCGCCGCGCGGCTGATGCATTCCGGCGCGGACCTTTTTGCCGTCGCGACCTTGTCCGAGGCGGCGGCGGTCCGCGAACTCGGCCCCGGCTGGCCGATCCTGCTGCTCAGCCCGCTCCTGCCGGAAGAGGATCCTTATCTCGCCGACTACGACCTGGCGGCGACGATCTCGACGGCGGATGAAGTGCGGCGGTTCGCCGCGGTGGGAAAGGCGTCCGGCAAGCCGGTCTCCGTCCACCTGAAAATCGACACCGGCATGGGCCGGCTCGGCGTCTGGCACGAGCAGGCGCCCGAACTTTTTGGGGCGATCGGCGCCTCGCCGCATCTTCGCCTCGCGGGAGTGTTCACGCATTTCGCCAGCCCGGACGACGACGTCGCCTTCACCGAGGAGCAGCGCCGGCGTTTTCTGGCCGCGCTGGGCCGGTGCGAGGGGATCGATCTTCCCGGCCTGTTCGTGCACGCCGACAACAGCTCGGGGCTCGAGACGATGCCCGGCGCGAGTCCGTTCAACGCCGTGCGCGTCGGCCTGCTCCAGTTCGGCATCCTGCCCCACCCGCACTCGCTGCTGGCCCAGGTGCGGACCGAGCCCGTTTTCAGTTTCCGCACCCGCGTGGGGATCGTGAAAGCTCTCCCCGCCGGGACCACGATCAGCTACGGCCGGACCCACACGCTTTCCCGCGACTCCACCGTGGCGGTCCTGTGCGCGGGGTACGGCGACGGCATTCCCCGCGCGGCGAGCAATCGCGCGCAGGTGCTGATCCGCGGACGGCGCTGTCCGGTAATCGGGCGGGTGACGATGGACCAGACGATTGTCGACGTGACGGACGTCGCAGGGGTCGTCTGCGGCGACGGCGTCGTGCTCGTCGGCAAGCAGGACGGGGACGAAATTTCGATCACCGAGTTCAGCCGCGCCGCCGACACGATCCCCTGGGAAACGCTTTGTTCGGTGACGAAGCGGGTGCCGCGAATTTATCGGACCGCATTGGGAATTTAGTCCGGACCGAAGCGGAAACCTCGGGCGGGCGCAGGCGTCTTACCGGCATGACCGCCGTGGAAGCGCCGCCTCTCGCATGGGAACCGCTGCCGGCGGCGGAGTGGGACGCGGAAGCGGCGGCGCACCTGCTGCGGCGGACCGGATGGAGCGCGCCGCCGGCCGAGGTGGCAAGGGCCCGGGACGAAGGGCTCTCCAGGACGCTGGAGCGGTTGTTTCCGGCCCAGCCGATCCTCTGTCCCGAGCCGCCGAAAGTGGTGAAACTGAAGGCCGACGCGCCCGAACTCGCGCGCGGGCTGGCGGCGGCCGACCCGGCGGAGCTGCGGCAGAAGCGCCGGGAGGCCCGCGAACGGACGCAGGATACCCTGCAGGAAATGAGCATCCGCTGGCTGCAGTTCGCCGCCCGACCGGAAAACGCCGCGTTCGCGAAATGGACGCTTTTCCTCGGCGACGTCTACGTCGTGTCGGCGGAGAAGGTCAAGAATGCCGCGCTGGTCTGGCAGCATTCCGACCTGATCGCGCGCCATTCCCTCGGCGCCGCTCCGGACCTCGCGAAGGCGATGTCGCGCTCCCCGGCGATGGTGAACTATCTCGACCTCAACCAAAGCCGCCGGGACGCGCCCAACGAGAATTTCGCCCGCGAGCTGTTCGAACTCTTTCTCCTCGGCGAAGGCCATTATGCCGAGAGCGACATCAAGGAGGCCGCGCGGGCTTTCACCGGCTATCGCCAGCAGCTCGGCGAATTCCGCTTTGCGCCGCGGCAGCATGACGCGGGGCCGAAGACGATCTTCGGCCGGACGGGTCCGTTTGCCGGCGACGACGTGATCGACCTCGCGTACGGGCAGAAAGCCGCCGCGGCTTTTCTGCCGCGCGAGCTGACGAAATTTTATCTCGGCGAGCAGGCGCTGCCGGCGGCGGACCTCGCGGAGATCGGCGATTTCTGGCGCTCCACCGGTTTCAACCTCCGGGCTCTCGCGCGGCGATTTTTCGGGAGCCGGATTTTTTTCGACCCGAGCTTTCGCGGCACTTTCATCAAGAGCCCGATCCAATTTTACCTCGGCCTGATGCAGGACCTCCACCTCGACGTCCCGCCGCTTCCGCGGCAGGTGCTCCCGCCCTTCCGGCAAATGGGACAAATGCTGTACTACCCGCCGAATGTCCGCGGATGGGTCGGCGGCCGGAGCTGGATCAACTCCGCCACCCTCGCGGCCCGGCGGCGCGTGGTGGAAGCCTGTTTCGCGCCGTTGCGGGAGGACCTGCTGAACGCCGACGAACAGGCGGAACTGGCCGCGGCGCGGAATGAGGGGATGAAAAACTTCAGCGTCGGCGACTCGGCGTTGGGTCCCTTCGAGGCGCTCGATTCCGCGGCGGCGGCGGACCGGCTCGCGGCCAATTTTCTCGCCCTTCCGGCCTCGGCGGAGTTTCGTGCCCACGTGAGAACGTTTCTGGGCGATGACCACGTCGACCCGGCGCGCCGGCGCCAGCGCCTCCGCCGCGCCGCGGTCATCCTGCTGCAGTCCCCCGAATACCAGCTCTGCTGAATCGCGCCATGTCCCCGAACGCCTCCCGCCCCCGGTTTCCGACGACGCGCCGCGAATTTCTTCAGCTGACGGGGCGCGGGATCGGACTGCTCGCATTCAGCCGTTTCGCGCCGGCCTTTCTGATCAATGCGGCCCGGGCCTCGACGCCGGCGCCTGAAACCGGGCGGCCGATTCTCGTGCTCATCCAGCTGGCGGGCGGCAATGACGGCTTGAACACGCTCGTGCCGTTCGAGGACCCGAACTACTTCCGGCTTCGCCGCACCCTCGCGATGGCGAAGGACCAGGTGATCAGGCTGAGCGGGACCGCGGGTCTTCATCCGTCGTGCGCGGAACTGGGCGCGCTTTTTCACGACGGGAAACTGGCGATCGTGCAGAACGTCGGTTATCCGAATCCGAACCGGAGCCATTTTCGCTCGAGCGAAATCTGGGAAACGGCCAGCGGCAGCAGCGAGTTTCTCGCGAATGGCTGGATCGGAAGGTACCTCGACAATGCCTGCGCCGGCGCCCCGCG
The DNA here is from genome assembly GCA_028293565.1 of Verrucomicrobiota bacterium. Taxonomy (GTDB): domain Bacteria; phylum Verrucomicrobiota; class Verrucomicrobiia; order Opitutales; family Opitutaceae; genus Opi-474. The sequence continues at coordinate 5,037 of JAQGON010000147.1, forward strand.
GGACTCGCACGACCCGATGGCGGTCCATCTCGGCAGCAGCGTGCCGCAGTCCTTCCTCGGCGCGCACGAGCACCCGACCTTCGGTCTCGGCGCCGGATCCGGCAATCGCCGGGAGAACGAGGAAAACCGCCGGCTGCTCGAATCGCTGTGCCAGTCGCCCGGCGCCGCGGACGACAACGCTTCCTTCCTCCGGCACACGCTGCTCGATTCGCTCGTGACCGAGAAACGGGTCCAGCGCGTGATCGGCGATTACCGGCCGGCGCTCTCCTATCCGACGAATGCCTTCGGGACCTCGCTGCGCAACGTCGCCGCGCTGATCGCGGACGGGCTTCCGACGCGCGTGTACTTCGTCCCGCTGAGCGGCTTCGACACCCACAGCAACCAGGCGAACCAGCAGGCGAACCTCCTCGCGACGCTCTCGCAGGGCCTCGCGGCGTTCCAGCGCGACCTCGCGTCCCATCATCTCGACGACCAGGTCGTGACGATGACGTTCTCCGAATTTGGCCGCCGCCCGAGCGAGAACGAAAGCCGCGGCACCGATCACGGGACCGCCGCCCCGCTTTTCGTGATGGGCTCGCGCGTGAAGGGCGGATTGCACGGCACGGCGCCTTCGCTGGACCTGGCGCGGAACGAGGACCTGGCGTTCACCACGGATTTTCGTGACGTTTATGCAACGATGCTCGACCGCTGGCTGGGATGTCCGTCCACGGCGGTGTTGGGCGAAAAATTTTCGCCGCTGCCGATTGTTTAGGAGTGCGCCGGATCGGGCCGCAGATTTTTTTTGGGAACAGAAGAAGGGAGCGAGCGTCGAACTTGAACTACCCTGGCCCTCCGGCCACTGCGGACCGAGTCGGTTTTCCGACGTGTCCGCCACGATCTCGCGAAGCAATTCGCTCATCCTTAACTGTCCCTTCATCCATGAACATTTCGCATCTTTCCCACGAATCCATCTCCCGCCGCGCCCAGGAACTCTGGCAGCAGCGCGGGACGCCCGACGGCCAGGACGTTTCGATCTGGCTCGACGCCGAGCAGGAAATCCGGCGTCGCGTCGACCGCCCGACCGGCTCCATCGACTACGACCGCATCAAGCGCCGGCTCGACGCCTTCGGGAACAACACCTCCAGCCGCAGTCCCACCTCGATCACCTTCACGTAAGCCCGGATTATTTTCCGATGCCGTGCGTCCGGAATCCGAGCGCGCTGAGTTTCGCCAGGTCGAGAATGTTGCGGCCGTCGAAAACGAACGCGGGCTTGTGCATCGCGGCCAGGATCCGGGCGTAGTCGAGTTTCCTGAACTCGTCCCACTCGGTGACGACCGCGATCGCGTGCGCGCCTTCCGCGGCCTCATAGGCCGTCTTCGCCACGATCAGGCGGGCGTCGTCCTTTCCTTTTCCGAGGACATCCTGGCGGATCTCGTCCGCCGGCACCTGCGGATCGTAGACCACGACCCTCGCCTGCTCGGCGAGAAGGTCGCGGCAGACGGAAATCGCGGCGGACTCGCGCGTGTCGTTGGTGTCCTTCTTGAACGCAAACCCGAACACCGCGATCCGTTTTTCGGCCACGGTGTTGAACAGCGTGCGGACAATTTTCCCGGCGAACCGGCGCTTCTGCCAGTCGTTCATCCGCACCACCCCATCCCAGTAGGCCGCGACCTCGGGCAGTCCGAAACCTTCGCAGAGGTAAACGAGATTGAGGATGTCCTTCTGAAAACAGGATCCGCCGAAGCCCACGGAGGACTTGAGGAATTTCGGGCCGATGCGGGAATCCTTGCCGATCGCATTCGCGACCTCGTCGACATCCGCGCCGGTGGCCTCGCAGAGGGCCGAAATCGAATTGATCGACGAGATCCGCTGCGCGAGGAAGGCGTTGGCGACGAGCTTCGAAAGTTCCGACGACCACAGGTTGGTCGTGATGATGCGCTCGCGCGGCACCCAGCGCGCATAGATGTCGACGAGGGTCTGGGCGGCCTTTTCGCCGGACGGGGTCCGCTCGCCCCCGATGAGGACGCGGTCGGGCATGGTGAGGTCGGCGACGGCCGTGCCTTCCGCGAGGAATTCCGGATTGGACAGCACCTCGAACTTCACGCCGCGCGTGTTGGCGGCGAGGATGTCCTTGATCGTCTCGGCCGTCTTCACCGGGATCGTCGACTTCTCGACGATGATCTTCGGGGTCGTGGCGACCTCCGCGATCGTCCGCGCGACCGACTCGATGAAACGGAGGTCCGCCGCGCGCCCCGCGCCGACGCCGTAGGTCTTGGTCGGCGTGTTGACCGCCACGAAGATGATGTCGGCGCTGCGAATCGCGCCCGTCACGTCGGTCGAGAAACTCAGGTTTTTCCCGCGGGTCTGCTTCACGACCTCCGCCAGGCCGGGCTCGTAGATCGGCAGCGTGTCGGATTTCCACGCCGCGATGCGCGCGGCGTTCATGTCGACGACCGTGACCTCGATGTCCGGCGCCTTCAGCGCGATCATCGCCATGGTGGGTCCGCCGACGTAACCCGCTCCGATACAGCAAATTTTCATGGGTCGGGTTACTTTGCGGGGCATCGCATCAAAACCAAGGACGATTTTGTTCCTTGGCGATACTGTCGTGGCCAGTGCGAGAGAGTTTCGAGCTGCCAAAAAAAAGGCCGGCCCGGACTTGCGTCGGGCCGGCCGGGAAATTTTTCCTGACTCAGGCAGGCGTCGGCGAAGGCGTCGGCATGCCGTCGATTGATCCCGCCGCGTTCGCCGCTTTTTCGGCCGCGCGTTTCTCCATCGCCTTGGCGTCGCTGCGGCCCATGGCCTCGCGCACGACCGGCGACTGGATGTCGCCGTGCTTGAGAATCTCGAGGACGTGCTTGCCCTCGATCGTCTCGTGCTCGATCAGCGCCATCGCGATCTTGTCCAGGGCGCCGCGATGCTCGGAAATCACCTGCTGCGCGCGCTTGTACTGGCCGGCGATGATCTCGCCGACGGCCGCGTCGATCCGGCGGGCGGTGTCCTCGCTAATGTGCGTCGAACGCGTGATATCGCGGCCGAGAAACACCGTGTCCTGATTTTCGCCGAGGGCGATCGGACCGAGGTCGCTCATGCCGTAGTCGCACACCATCGAGCGCGCCACCCGCGTGGCGTGCTTGATGTCGCCGTAGGCGCCGTTGCTGATGTCGCCGGTGACCAGCTCCTCGGCAATCCGGCCGCCCATCGCCATCGCGATCTCGTCGAGCAGCTTCTTCCTCGGACGCGTCAGGATATCCTTCGTCGGGAAATAAGTCGTGCTGCCCAGGCTCTGGCCGCGGGGAATGATCGTGACCTTGTGCACCGGCACCGTGCCGTCATCCAAGACCGCCTGCACGACCGCGTGGCCGGCCTCGTGCCAGGCAATCAGGCGCTTCTCGCTGTCGTCCATGACGCGCCGGCGTTCGCGGCCCCAGAGGACCTTGTCCCGCGCGTCACCGATATCGACCATCTCGACTTTTTTCTTGTCGCGGCGGGCGGCGAGCAGCGCGGCCTCGTTCAGCAAATTCGCCAGTTCCGCGCCGGAGAGGCCCGGCGTCCCGCGGGCGATGGTCGCAAGCTCGACGTTTTCCGCCAGGCTGATCTTGCGGGCGTGCACGCGCAGGATCTGCTCGCGCCCCACCAGGTCGGGAAGGTCGACGTAGATCTGCCGGTCAAAGCGTCCCGGACGGAGCAGCGCGCTGTCGAGGACATCGGGACGGTTGGTGGCCGCGATGATGATCACGCCCTCGGTCGTGTCGAAGCCGTCCATTTCCACGAGCAACGAGTTCAGCGTCTGCTCGCGCTCGTCGTTGCCGCCGCCGAGGCCGGCGCCGCGCTGGCGTCCGACCGCGTCGATTTCGTCGATAAAAATCAGGCAGGGGGCGCTCTTGCGGCCCTGTTCGAACATGTCGCGGACGCGGCTGGCGCCGACGCCGACGAACATTTCCACGAAGTCGGAACCGGAAATGCTGAAAAAGGGAACGTCCGCCTCGCCCGCCACGGCCTTCGCCAGGAGCGTCTTGCCGGTGCCCGGGGGGCCGACCATCAGGATGCCCTTCGGAATCTTGCCGCCCATCTTGGTGAACTTCTTCGGGTCCTTCAGGAACTCGACGACCTCGCTGACCTCCTCCTTCGCCTCGTCGCACCCCGCGACGTCGGCGAAAGTCAGTTTGTCCCGGTCACGGGTCAGCAGCTTCGCGCGGCTCTTGCCGAAGCTCAGCGCGCCCTTGCCCGCCTGCCGCAGCTGGCGGATGAAGAGGAAATAGAGCAGCCCGATGATTAGCAGGAATGGAATGACGTTGATCGCGATCTGGGAAAGCAAGGTCGTCGCCGGCTGTTCCGTGAACGACTTCGACTTCTGCAGCCGCTCCGAATTCGTGTCGGTCAGCCGGCCCGCCGCGCGGAACTGGTTCGTCGCGCCGCGATCGCTGTCCAGCGTCTTCTCCTTGGTCTCGCCGGTGATCACGACCCAGTCGCGGCCGCCGGAGCCGTCGGGACGGATGACGCCCTCGCGAACCTTCCCCTGCTCCGCCAGATCAACCACATCCTGAATCTTCAGGGTCGCCGGCGACGAGAGCCGTCCGGGCGCAAAAAAGAGGACGGAAATGGCCGCGACAACAATCACGAGCCAAATCACAAGCATCTTGGGTTGAAAACGATCGGGAGGCAGGTTCTTGAGCGAGCGGCGCTTCTTGTTATTATCGGAGTCGGGCATGGGAATATGACTAGACACAAAAGGTGGATGTTCCCGTCCTAAAGTCAATTGAACGGGCCGTGGAATTACGGCGCGCGTTTCGCCTCCGCCTTCAGCCGCATTTTGCCCGAACCGATGACGGCAAACAGGTCCCGGCCGAGGCTCTGGCGCGTCGGGTTTCCCCGCAACGCCGCGTCGAGCAGGCCGTCGAACCCCTGGCGGGAAATGCGGATTGGCACAGGCTGGGCCAGGATCCAGCGGTGCAGCGCGCGCCGGGCCACGGCCCGCGGCACGCTGGCGAGCCGCCGCAAGCTGAGCGAGCCATCGGCCGCGACGGGCCCGATCTTCGCGAGCCAAGCCTCGAGGGCGACGTCATCCTCCTCGATCAGCTCGCGCGTGCGCGCCGCGCCGGCGAGCGCGTCGCGTTGCGCCGCATCGCGCCAGGCGGGGAGCACGTCGCGGCGGAGACGGTTGCGAAAAAAAGCTCCGGTCGCATTTGTCGAATCCTCGCGCCACACGGCGCCCGCCTCGGTCAGGGCGGCCGTCACCTCGGATTTTTGCAAGGTCAGCAACGGACGCAGCCGCGTCCGGCCGCGTGTGGAGCGCCGGGATTTCACAGCCGGCAATTCATGCACCGGACGCGGCGCCGCCAAGCCGGCGGCGCCGCTGCCGGCGGCGATCCGCATCAGGAGCGTTTCGGCGATGTCGTCCTGCTGGTGTCCCAGCCAAAGCACGCCGGCGTGCCGGTCGAAAAATGCATGCCGCGCCGCGCGCGCATCGGCCTCGCTCGCCGAGGACGAGGCTTCGGCCCACTGATCCTCGATCAGCGGAATGTTCAGCGCCCGGCAGACGCGGCGGCAAAAGGCGGCATCGCCCCGCGAGTCGGCGCCGCGCAGGCGGTGGTCAAAGTGAAGGGCGCGCAGCCGCTTTCGGCGTTCCGGCCAGTGCGACCAGACGAGCAGGAGCAGCGCGAGCGAATCGGCGCCGCCGGAAAACGCCACGAACCAGGTTTCGCGCGGTGCGGCCGCAGTCCAGGCGACCACCGCCGGGTGAAGGCGCGGGAGGGCCAGCGTCCCGGCGAGTTTCGCGGCCGCCTGCGGCCAGCGGACGGCGGTCGGGGCGGCTGCTCGTTTCCGCGTCACTGGAAACTCAGGTGCGCGCGGCCGAAATAGGGCACGAGGACCTCCGGGATGCGGACGCGCCCGTCCGACTCGAGGTTGTTCTCGAGGATCGCCGCCTGCACGCGCCCGACGGCGAGGCCGGAGCCGTTGATCGTATGGACCAGCTCGGTGCGGCCGGACTCCTTCGAACGGAAGCGGATCTGCGCGCGGCGCGCCTGGAACGCCTCGAAGTTCGAGCAGCTCGAAACCTCCAGCCAGCGCTTCTGCCCCGCGGCCCACACTTCGAGGTCGTACTTCTTGGCCTGCGCAAAACCGAGATCGCCGCCACACATGAGGAGGACGCGGTACGGCAGCTGCAGCTTCTGGAGGAGCCGCTCGGCGTCCTCGCGGAGCTTGTCCAGCTCGTCGTAGCTCGTGGCCGGATGCACCCACTTGAGGAGTTCGACCTTGTCGAACTGATGCACGCGGTTCAGCCCGCGGACCTCCTTGCCGTAGCTGCCGGCCTCGCGCCGGAAACACGGCGTATACGCGCAACGGTAGACGGGCAGGACGGATTCATCGAGGATCTCGTCGCGGAAAAAATTCGTGAGGGGAACCTCGGCCGTCGGGACGGCGTACAGGTGGTCGGGCGTCGTCTCGTACATCTGCCCCTCCTTGTCCGGGAGCTGGCCGGTGGCGGTGGCGCTCGCGGCGTTCACGAAGATCGGCGGGCTCACCTCGACGTAGCCGGCCTTCGAGCCCTCCTCCAGGAAAAACTGGAGCAGCGCGCGGGCCAACCTCGCGCCGTCCCCAACGAGGAACGGAAACCCGGCGCCGGTCACCTTCGCGCCGCGCGCGAAATCAAACAGCCGGTCGAAGCCGGGAATTTCCCAATGCGGCAGCGCATGCGGCCGCGGCTCGTCGTGCGCGCCGTGGAGCGAAAACACGACGTTGTCCTCCGGCGTGCGCCCGTCGGGGACGCTGGCGTGCGGGAGATTCGGCACCGAGAGCATCGCGGTGCGGAACCGCTCCTCGGTTTCCTTGAGCCTGGCGTCGCGCTCCTTCACCTGCGACGACACCGCCTTCATCTCGGCGACCTTGGCGGCGAACTCCGGCGAGCCCTTCGGCAGCGCGGCCATCGCGGAGTTGGCGCCCTTCTGCGTCGACCGCAGGGCCTCGACCTCCTGGAGCTGCGCGCGCCACGAGGCATCGATCGCCAGGATCGCATCGAGGTCGATCTCGAGGTGTTTCTTGGCGATCGCCGCGCGGACGACCTCCGGCGTTTCGCGAATCAGTTTGGAATCGAGCATGGGAAAATTTTCAGCGCCCTTTTTCGAAGCGGGCCCGCGCGCGCTGGAACCGGGCATAGACGTCCTTGGCCGGGAGGAGTTTCAAATCGCCCACGGGGGCCTGCACGACAAAATTCGTGGGCGCCGACAGCGGGTAGGGACCAAAGAGCTGCGGATCGGTCGGCCCGAAGATGCCGAGCGTCTTGACCCCGAGGGCCGCCGCCAGGTGCATCGGCCCGCTGTCGTTGGTGATGACCCAGTCGGCGCGCTTGATGAGCGCCGGGAGCGAAACGAGACTCGTGTTCGCGGTCAGGTTGAGGAACTGCTCGGCGGGATACGCGTTGCGGTCGGGCACGCGGTTGTTGCCCGCCCAGATCACCTTCCGCGTGCGGTTCTCGCGGAGGATCATCTCGGTCAGCTGCTTGAAGCCGCCCCAGCATTTCTCGGCGCGGCGGCTGTCGGGAAACATCAGGATCGGGCGCGCCCCGCCGCGGCCCTCCGCGAAGCTGAGATTGAGCGTGCCGGCCTCGCCGAATTTCAGCTGGCCGCGCAGCTCCGGCTTCGCGCCGAGGACCGGACAGAACTGCAGCAGGATCTCGACCGCGTGGCTGCGGCGGCCGTCCGGCGGGAGCGGGACCTTTTCGTCGTAAAAAATCCCCGCCCATTCCCGCGCGTCGCTGCGCCCCACTTTTCTCCCGGCCAGCGTGCGCGAGGTCATCAGGCCCGTGCGGAGGAGCCCCTGGAAATCGAAGACATAGTCGAACCGGGTCCGCCGGATCGAGCGCATGAGCCGGAGAAACCCCTTGGCCCCGCCCGCCCGCTCGAAGACAAAGACCTGGTCGACCGCCTCGCAGGCGCGCACGATCGGCGCGAAAATCTCGCGGACCACCCACGAGATCCTCAGCCCCTCGCGCTGGGCCTTGAGCGACGTCGCGACCTGCAGGCCGTGGACAATGTCGCCCAGCGAGGAGGGTTTGATGATGAGAAGTTCGGTCATGGGCAGGCTTCTCCGGCGAGAATCTGCTTTTAACCGCCGGGCCGCATCGTTTGATGTAGATTGACGTTCAAATCAAACGCTAATCCGCGACGCGCGTGCAGAAACTGGTGCTTCAAACCCTCGGCTGGATCCTGGCTCACACGCCG
>JAQGON010000099.1 GCA_028293565.1 Verrucomicrobiota bacterium
TACCCTCCCCAACTCTCCCCATGGCTAAAAATAAACCGAAATCCACCGCGAAAAAGCCGGCCGCGAAAACCGCCAGACCCGCGCCGAAGCCTGCGAAGGCTTCCGCACGGAAACCAGCCCCTTCGAAGTCCTCGAAGCCGGCGGCGGCGAACGCGAAATCCGCACCCTCTACCATGGCCAAACCCTCCAAGAAAAACGCCCTGCGCGACAGCATCCTGAAGCACAAGGCGCCCGCCAAACCCATTGCCTTCAGCCTCGACGAGGTCCGCGCCATCGCGAAGACCGTCACGACCAAGGCCGCGACGGACAGCAAAACCGCCAAGGTGGCCGCCAAGCCGTCCGCCAAGGCCCTCGAGCTGATGAAGCCCTCCAAGCCGCATCACATCAAGGCCGCCTCGCTTTCCGAAATCCTCGGGTTCAACCCGAAGCGCGCGAAGGCCCCGACCCCCGACGAGGGCAAGGACGTCCCCGAGAAGTTCAAGCGCTTCTACAAGCTCCTTCTCGATCTCCGCAACCATCTCACCGCCGGCATCACCCTCCATTCCGAGGAAACGCTGAAGCGCTCGAGCAAGGAGGACAGCGGCGACCTCTCCAGCTATGGCCAGCACATGGCCGATGCCGGCACCGACACCTTCGACCGCGACTTCGCCCTGAGCCTGGTCTCGAGCGAGCAGGAGGCCCTTTCCGAAATCGACGCCGCGATCAAGCGGATCCACGACGGCAGCTACGGCACGTGCGAGATCACGCAGAAGCCCATTTCGAAGGATCGGCTCCTTGCCGTGCCCTTCACCCGGTACTCCGCCGAGGCCCAGAAGGACATCGAGCGGAACCGTTACCGCAGCCGCACCGCCGGGGGTCTCTTCGGCGAGGGCGAGGAAGGCGGCAAGATTGCGAGCGACGACGGCGGCGGCGACGAATAAGCCCCCGTGGTTTCCGGAGCACCCACCCCCGAGCCTTCGGTCCTTCCGCCTCCCGCCGGACTCCGGCGGCTGCTGCCGTACCGCCTTTTCTGGATCATTGCTCTAGTCACGCTCGTCGTCGACCAGCTGAGCAAGCTCTGCCTCGAAGCCCGGCTGCCCTTCGGGACCTACGGCGAGCCCGGCGCGATCCGCATCGTCCCGAATTTCCTCCACCTCGTGCACGTCGGCAACACCGGCGCCGCGTGGAGCATGTTTTCCGGCCGCAGCCTCTTCCTCGCCGTGCTCGCGGCCGCGACGCTGGCCGCGATTTTCATCTGGCGAAGGGCGCTCGGCCTGCAGGACCGCGTCGGACAGGTCTGTTTCGGCCTGCTCTGTGGAGGGATCACGGGAAACCTGGCCGACCGCCTCCGCCATGGTTACGTCGTCGATTTCATCGACCTGCACTTCGGGAGCTACGTCTATCCCACCTTCAACATCGCCGACGCCGGCATCTGCATCGGAGTCGGCCTATACCTCCTCCATAGCCTCCGCCATCCGGCTTAGGACAAGGCAGTTTGAACAGAAGCTAATAGAGGAAAGCGTCGCCCGTCGGAAGTGCGAGGGTTGCAGGCTGCATCCACCCATCGGTTTGGTTTCCGAACCCCCTCCGACTCAGCCTCCGCCTGCAACCCGGACCCCGCCCACGAACAGCGCTTCGTTACCTTTGTTAGCTTCGGTTCAAACTGCCTTGGAATTTATTCGACGTTCGCGATCTGTTCGCGAACGCGCTCGAGCTCGTTCTTCAATTCGATCACCGCGCGTGAAATCGTCAGGTCGTTGGCCTTGCTTCCGATCGTGTTCACCTCGCGGCCGATCTCCTGGAGGATGAATTCCGCCTTGCGCCCAATCTCCCCGTCGGACCGCAGCAGGCTGGTGAACTGCTCCAGGTGGCTCCGCAGCCGGGTGAGTTCCTCGGTCACGTCGCACCGGTCGGCGAACAGCGCGACTTCCTTCAGCACCCGCTCGTCGTCCAGGTCCAATTCCAATTCCGCCTGGCGCAGCCGCTGGAGCAACTGCTCGCGATAGGCCGCCGGCACCACCGGCGCGCGGACCGCGATCACATCGACCTGGGTCCGGAGGACGGTCAGCCGCGTGAGAAAATCAATCAGCAGCGACTCGCCTTCCTTCGCCCGCATCGCGGCGAATCCGCGCAGCGCCTCGGCGAGCGCGGCCTTGACCGCGGGCGCCGCGACTTCAGCGGACGGCAGTTCCGCCGATTTCCGCTGCGTATTCGCGATCGACCAGAGCAGCTCGGGCGTCGGCGTGAAACTCACGCCGCGGGTGTCGGCGAGATCCGCCAAGCGATCGAGCGCGGCTCCGACCTCGACCTCGTCCCAGACGATCTCGCTCGCCGCGCGGTCGCCGGTCAGTTCGACGACGACGCTCACGCGCCCGCGCGAGGCGACCTTGCGCACCTGCTCGCCCACGCCCGCCTCGAGGCTCTCCCATTCCTCCGGGAGCTTCACCGCCAGATCGAGGGTCTTCCGGTTCACCGAACTCACCTGGACGGTGAGCGTATGGTTGCCCATCGCCGCCGCCCCACGGCCGTATCCGGTCATGCTTCTCATGGCTGAAGGGAATTAACCGCGAAGAACGCGACGAGCGCGAAGAAAATTCCGGCCCGGTCCTTCGCGCCCTTGGCGATCTTTGCGGTGGGAATCATGAGTGTTTTTCGCCCAGGAGGCGCGCGACTTGCTCGACGTCCTTGTCCCCGCGGCCGGAGAGATTGACGATGATGATCTTGTCCTTCGGCAGCGCCTTGGCGCGCTTGATCGCGTGGACCAGCGCGTGCGTCGACTCCAGCGCGGGGATGATGCCCTCGAGCCGCGAACACAACTGGAAGGTCTCCAGCACCTCGTCATCCGACGCATGCGCGAATTCGATCCGTCCGCGATCGCGGTAGAACGCATGCTCGGGTCCGACGGCGGCGTAGTCGAGGCCCGCGCTCACCGAATGCGTGAGCTCGATCTGCCCCTCCGCATCCTGCAGCATGAAAGTCTTGCAGCCCTGCAGCACGCCGAGGCGCCCTCCGGCGAAACGCGCCGCATGCTCCCCGCGGCCGAGGCCGTGACCGCCGGCTTCGACGCCCGTCATCCTGATCGCAGGTTCCTCCAGAAAATCGAAGAACAGCCCGATCGCGTTGCTCCCGCCCCCCACGCACGCGATCAGCTCGTCGGGCAGCCGGCCCTCCCGCGCGAGAATCTGCTCGCGCGCCTCCTGCCCGATCACGCGGTGAAAATCGCGCACCATCGTCGGATACGGATGCGAGCCGTAGGCCGTCCCCAGGATGTAGTGGGTGCTGCGGACGTTGGTCACCCAGTCGCGCATCGCCTCGTTGATCGCCTCCTTGAGCGTCTTCTGGCCGGCCTCGACGCGGCAAACTTCCGCGCCCATCAGCCGCATGCGGAAAACATTCAGGGCCTGCCGTTCCATGTCATGCGCACCCATGTACACGACGCACTCGAGGCCGAACTTCGCGCACGCCGCCGCGGTGGCGACGCCGTGCTGGCCCGCGCCGGTTTCGGCGATGATGCGCTTCTTGCCCATGCGCCTCGCCAGCAACGCCTGCGCGAGGGCATTGTTGATCTTGTGCGCGCCCGTGTGGAGGAGATCCTCGCGCTTCAGGTAAATCTTCGCCCCGCCGCAGTGGTGCGTCAGCCGCTCGGCAAAATACAGCTCGGTCGGACGCCCCGCGAATTCCTTCAGGTGATGGCGCAGCTCCTGGAGGAAAACGGGATCCTGGCGCGCCACGTCATAGGCGGCGGTGAGCTCCTGCAGCGCCGTCATCAGCGTCTCGGGCACGAACACGCCGCCATAGATCCCGAAATGGCCGGCGGCATCGGGAAGCGAGAGGCGATCGAGGGAAGCGGCGGCGGAAGAGGACATCGCCGAGGAATGTGGCGCATCGGCGCAAAAAACCAATCTGAAGTTTCAGTCCGCGCCCGGCGCCAGGCGGCGGACAAGCGGCGAACATCGAACTTCCAACGCTCAACTTCCAACGTTGAATTCCCGAGTGAATCTCGGAACTGCCGCTGCCGATCGCAAGTATCTCCAGGACGATGCCGGATAGGACGTCTTGGTACCACCGCTTCGGAATTCGACGTTGGAAGTTGGGCGTTGAAAGTTCGATGTTCGCCCGGACCGATCGCCGTTCGTCCCGACCCATTCCAAGCCCCCGCAATCCCGCCTGCCCTCCGCCATCACGACCGCTTGACGGTCACCAGCGTCAAATCATCCCGCAGCGTCGTCGAGCCCGTGAAGCGCTGCACCGTTTCCAGAATTCCATCGTTCAACTCCCGCGCTGGACGGGCGTGCAGCGCCCGCACCGCATCGGCCAGGCGCGCGTTCGAAAATTCCTTGTCCTCCTCGTTCGGCGCCTCGGTGAGTCCGTCGGTGTAGAGGACGAGGATGTCGCCCGGCTCAAACCGCTCCGTGCGGTCGGCGATCACGCGGGAAAAAATCTCGTCCGGCACCATCCCGAGCGGCATCCCCTCCGAGCCGATGTACTCCGCCGTCGGCACGCTCGTCGCGGGATCCCGCCGCAGAAACAGCGGGAGCTCATGCCCCGCGCGGGCGACGGTCACCTCTCCGCGCAGCGGATCGATCACCGCATACAGGATCGTGATGAACATTCCGCGCAGGTCGCCGCCGAGGGTCCGGTTCAGCTCCGCCAGCGTCTTCGCCGGGGAATCGTGCCGCGGCGCGATCTGGCGCAGGTCGGTGCGGCACATCGCCATGAGCAGCGAGGCCGGGATGCCCTTCCCCGAGACATCCGCCACTGCGACGCCGAGGCGGTTCCCCGGCAGCACGAACAGATCGTAGAAGTCGCCGCTCACCTTCTGCGCCGGAATGTAACGCGCATCGATGCCCAATCCATCGATCTCCGGCGCCGCCTTCGGCAGCAGCATCTGCTGAATCCCGCTGGCCAGCGAGAGGTCGAGGTCGAGCTGGTGCTTCTCGAGCTGATAGTGAAGGAACTCCGCGTTGTGCAGCGCCAGGGCCGCCTGCTCGGCGAGGGACTGCATCAGCGAAAAATCGTTCTGCGTGAACGGCTCGCCGTCGGCGGAATTCGCCACCGCCAGCACGCCGAAAAACCGGTCGCGAAACTGCAGCGGCACCGCGATCACCGACCGCACCTTCAGCGCCGCATCCTCATGCCGCACGATGCGGTCGTCGGCCGCCGCATCGGCAACCAGCTGGCCGCGCCCGGTCTGCACGACCGTTCCGACGATCCCCTCGTTGTCCGGAAAGGACTCCGATTTCAGCACCTGCTCGATGAAGCGCGCGCGGGTCGCCAGCTTCTCCCGCACCGCCGCCGGGAGCGGACGATGCGGCGGAAACAGCCCCTCGACCGCCACGCTCCGCATTTTTCCCTCCGTCCGCTCAAAGAGGCAGGCGCTCAAGGCTCCCGAGCACAGGATCGCCGCGTGCACGATCCGCTGGAGCAGCGCCTCGCGCGTCAGGCCCTCGCCGAGGGCCTCGACCATGTGGTGCATGAAGTCGACGATGAGCTGCCGCTCCTGCGCCACCTGCTGCTTTTCCTCCTCCAGCCGCGCGGCTTCCCGCCGCGCGCGGTAGATGGGAAACAGCATTCCGAGGACGCCGAGGAGCAGGCCGATGACCAGAACCAGAAACATGGGAGGAGAATGGTTGGGCAGGCCGGACGCCTACGGCAATTGCGGAGTGCGGATTTCGGAGCGCGGATTGAAAGACCCGCTCCCGTTCGACGGGCAATGCGGGGGTCAGATCCGCTCCTCCGGCGGGTTGACACCCAGTCCGACGCTCCGTCCACCCTGCTCCCGATCCGCAATTATTTCTGCTCCACGCGATTCTTCAAAAACGCCATCACGTCCTGAAATTTGCTCCGGTTCGCTTCGTCGACAGAGACGAGGTTCTCGTGGGCCTCCAGGACCATCCGCGCGCTTTCGAGCTCGGACCGGTCGTCACACGCGAGCGGCTGGTCGCACTTGTCGAAATTCATCGGGAAGTCCCCCGAATCCACCGTCAGCAGCCGGTGCAGCCCGAGGTTCCGGATCAGCTCGAGGTTCCGCGGCCCGATCCTCGCCAGCACCAGACTTCCCCCGGGCGCCACGCGGCGAAGCTCCAGCGCGCTTCCGGCCAGGACGCCGAGGAAGGTGCTGTCCATGCTGGTGCAGTGGAGGAAATCGACCACGAACCGGGTTTTGCCCTGCCGCAGGAGCTCCCCCATGAATTCCCGCAGGCACGCGCTGTTCTGGAAACTCGCGCGGCCGTCGATGCGGATCACGACCGGATCGGAATAGGCGTCGACCAGATAGGTGGGCTTGTGGTTTTCAGACATCAGGAGATTCGATGAAGCGGCGGGACCGGCCACCCGCCGGCCGGGTCGCCCTCCCTCACGCCCAACGTACGCGCCGCTCAGTTTTTCGCAATGATCTGCCGGAGCACGTACGGCAGGATTCCGCCGTGCTGATAATAATCGATCTCGATCGGCGTGTCGATCCGGCACCGGACGGGCACGTGCTCGACGCGGCCATCCCGGCGCGTGACGCGCAGCGTGAGGTCCTGCTGCGGCTTCACCGCGGCCGTCAGACCCACGACGTCGTAGGTTTCCGTGCCGTCGAGCTTCAAGGTATGCGCGTTCGTGCCCTCCTTGAACTGCAGCGGCAGCACGCCCATGCCGACGAGGTTGGAGCGGTGGATGCGCTCGAAGCTTTGCGCCACCACGACCTTGACCCCCAGGAGATTTGTGCCCTTCGCCGCCCAGTCGCGCGACGATCCGGTGCCGTACTCCTGGCCCGCGAGGATGATCAGCGGCACGCCGGCGCGCTGGTAGGCCATCGACGCCTCGTAAATCGACGTTTCCGCGCCGTCGGGCCCGAGGGTGTTTCCGCCCTCCTTGCCGCCGAGCATCAGGTTCTTGATGCGCACGTTCGCAAAGGTGCCGCGGGTCATGATGCGGTCGTTGCCGCGCCGCGAGCCGTAGGAGTTGAAATCCTCGAACGTCACGCCGCTCTCGAGCAGGAACTTTCCGGCCGGCGACGACTTCTTGATCGCGCCCGCCGGGGAGATGTGGTCGGTCGTCACGCTGTCCCCGAAAATCCCGAGCGCGCGGGCGCCCTTGATCTCCGCGATCGCGCCCGGCTGCATGGTGAAGCCGTCGAAGAACGGCGGCTCCTGGATGTAGGTCGAATCCGGCTCGAAGGAATACACGTTTCCCGTGGTCGAGGGGATGCTGTTCCACTTCGGATTCTGCTCGGCGAAATTGCTGTAGAGCCGGCGGAACATCTCGGGCTTCAGCGCCGCCTGCATCTGGTCCCGGATTTCCTGGAGCGTCGGCCAGAGGTCGCGGAGGAAAACATCCTTGCCGTCCCCGCCCCGGCCCACGGGCTCGGAGGAGAGGTCGATGTCCGCGCGGCCCGCCAGCGCGAACGCGACGACGAGCGGCGGCGACATCAGGTAGTTGGCCTTGATGTTCTGGTGCACGCGGGCCTCGAAGTTCCGGTTGCCCGAGAGCACCGCGGCGGCCACGAGATCGTTCTTCGTCACGGCCTCCTCGATCGCCGGATGAAGCGGCCCGGAATTTCCGATGCACGTGGTGCAGCCGTAGCCCACCGTCTGGAAGCCAAGCCGGTCCAGATAGGTCGCCAGGCCGGTTTTCTCGAGGTAGGCGGTGACGACGCGCGAACCGGGGGCCAGCGACGTCTTCACGAGCGGGTTGACCGTCAGGCCCTTCTCGACGGCCTTCTTCGCCAGCAGCCCGGCGGCGAGCATCACGCTGGGGTTGGAGGTGTTCGTGCAGCTGGTGATGGCCGCGATCAGGACGCTGCCGTGCCGGACTTCGCCGTGGATGCTCGGCGCCGTCGCCCAGACCGGATCCGGCGTCGGGCGGTTGTTCGCCATCTCGCGCTCCGTCGTCGGATTCGTCGCCTGCGCCGCCGCATGGTCCGCCGACACCGGCCGCTGGCTGCCGCCGGAGGGCCGGACGAGCGTCGGGCCGTCGGTGGAAACGTGCGCCGACTGCGCGAGCGCCGCGACGGGCTTGCCAAAGCCATTTTCGGTCACGGGCTTCGAGAAGGCGGCGGTGAAGTCCGATTTCATTTTCCGGAGCTCGATGCGGTCCTGGGGGCGCTTGGGCCCGGCCACGCTCGGCACCACCTGGGTGAGATCGAGATCGACGACCTGGGTGTAGTCGATCTGGCCCTTCTGCGGAATGCCCCACAGCCCCTGCGCCTGGTAATACGCCTCATAAACGGCGACGTGTTTTTCGTCGCGGCCCGTCGCGCGCAGGTAGTTCGAGCATTCGCCGTCGATCGGGAAAAAGCCCATCGTCGCGCCGTACTCCGGCGCCATGTTCGCGATCGTCGCACGGTCCACCACCGGCAGCGCGGCGGCGCCCGGGCCGAAGAACTCGACGAATTTTCCGACGACCTTCGTCCGGCGCATCAGCTGCGTCACCGTCAGCGCGAGATCCGTCGCCGTGACGCCCTCCTTCAAGGCGCCGGTGAGGTGCACCCCGACGACGTCGGGGGTGAGGAAATAGACCGGCTGCCCGAGCATCCCGGCCTCGGCCTCGATGCCGCCGACGCCCCAGCCGACAATGCCGATGCCGTTGATCATCGTCGTGTGCGAGTCGGTGCCGACGAGCGTGTCAGGATAATAGACGTTCCCGGAGTTGAGGACGCCCTTCGCGAGAAATTCGAGGTTCACCTGGTGGACGATGCCGATGCCGGGCGGCACGACCTTGAACGTGTCGAACGCCTGCATGCCCCATTTCAGAAACTGGTAGCGCTCGCGGTTGCGCGTGAACTCCAGGTCGAGATTCTTCTGCATCGCATCCGCCGCGCCCGCAAAATCCACCTGCACGGAGTGGTCGACGACCAGGTCGACGGGAACCAGCGGCTCGATGATCTTGGGATCCCGGCCCATCTTCGCGACCGCCGAGCGCATCGCCGCCAGGTCGACCAGCAGCGGAACGCCGGTGAAATCCTGCAGCACGATCCGCGCGACCACGAAGGGGATCTCGGCGGTGCGCGCCTCGGTCGGCTTCCAGCCCGCGAGCTCGCGGACGTTCGACTCCAGCACGCGCGTGCCGTCGCAGTTGCGCAGCACGGCCTCCAGCACCAGGCGAATGCTGACCGGCAGCCGCGCGACGGGAAAGCCCGCCTGCCCGAGCGCCGGCAGGGAATAAAACTGGTGCGACGCGCCGTTCGCGGTGAACGACTGCAGCGTGTTGAACGGATTGGGGAGGCTCATCGAAGGGCGGATTGGCGAATGCGGGATGCGGAGAGGGGAAGCGGCGATCCTATTGGGCGAGGGCGGCCTTGACGGCGGCGAAATTCGGGAGGTCCTTCGGCGTGGCCGTCTGCTCGGCGTACTTGATCATGCCGTCCTTGCCGATGACAAACGCCGCGCGCGCCGACGTGTCGCCGACCCCCGCGAGCATCGGAAACAGCACGTCGTAAGCCTTCGTCACCTGCTTGTTCAGGTCGCTCACCAGGGTCACGCCGATCCGGTTGGCCTTCGCCCACGCCTCCTGCGCGAACGGACTGTCGACGCTGATGCCGATGACCGCCGCGCCGAGCTTTTCGTAGTCCCCGAGGCCGGAGGTCTGGTCGCACATTTCCTGGGTGCAGGTGCCGGTATACGCCAGCGGGAAGAAAAGCAGCACGGTCTGCTTCTGGCCGAAGTTGTCGCTGAGCTTGATGTCCTTGAGACCGTCGGCGGTCTTCGTCTTCAGCGTGAAATCAGGGGCTTTGGAACCGGTGGAGAGAGGCATGGGAGAAGCGGTTGAACGGATTCGGGAAAGGCCCCGGCGCCGGGGTGGCGTCAGGGGTGAACGGAAGAACTAGAGGGCGCGAAGGCGCGGCGGCAAACCGTTTTTCCGCAAAGAAGCGCCGATTCTAGGCACCGCGGTCCCCGCATAAGTTTTGTTTTGCTCCGTTCCTCCCCGCGCCCGTTAACTCGCGCGCCTCCATGACCATCCTCGAAGACCTTCACTGGCGCGGGCTCCTGGCCGACTGCACCGACCTCGAGGCGTTGACGAAGCGCGTGCAGGCCGGACCGCTGACGCTTTACTGCGGCTTCGATCCGACCGGGGACTCGCTCCACGTCGGGCATCTCGTGCCGCAGCTGATCCTGCGCCGCTTCCAGCTGGCGGGGCACCACCCCATCACGCTCGCCGGGGGCGCCACCGGCATGGTTGGCGACCCCTCGGGGAAGTCCGCCGAGCGCAACCTCCTCACCCCCGAGCAGCTCGCGCGCAATGTCGCCGCCATCAAGCTCCAGCTGGCCCGCCTGCTGGATTTTTCCGCGGCGCCGAATCCGGCGAAGCTCGTGAACAACGCCGACTGGACCGCGCCGATGAGCTACCTCGATTTCCTGCGCGAGATCGGAAAGCATTTTTCGCTGAACGTCATGCTCGCCAAGGATTCGGTCCGCTCCCGCATGGAGGGCGACAGCGGCATCAGCTACACCGAATTCAGCTATCAGCTGCTCCAGGCCTTCGACTTCTACCACCTGCGCCGCACGCACGAGTGCGAGCTCCAGATCGGCGGCTCGGACCAGTGGGGCAACATCACCGCCGGCACCGACCTCATCCGGAAGAAACTCGATGCGACGGCCTGGGGCCTGACGTTTCCGCTCATCACGAAATCCGACGGCACGAAATTCGGGAAGACCGAGGGCGGCGCCGTCTGGCTCGATCCCCGGCGCACCAGCCCGTACAAGTTCTACCAGTTTTTCGTGAACACCGAGGACGCCAGCGTCGTCGACTACCTCCGGAAATTCACCTTCCTTTCGCGCCCCGAGATCGAGGAACTCGCGGCGCGCCATGCGGCCGATCCCGGCCGGCGCGAAGCCCACAAGGCGCTGGCGCGCGAGGTGACGCGCCTGATCCACGGAGCCGACGCGCTCGACGCGGCCCTGAAGGCGAGCGAGATCCTGTTCGGCGCCGAGATCGGCGACACCTCGGAGGAGACCTTCCGCGACGTCGTCGGCGAAATTCCCACCCGGACGCTGGAGCGGGCGCAGCTCGAGGGCGCCGGCGCCGGCATCGTGGATCTCCTGGTTCATGCGGGGCTCGCCGCGTCGAAAGGCCAGGCGCGAAAGGACATCGAGGGCGGCGGAGTCTACCTGAACAACGTGCGCGTGGCCGAAGCCGGACGGACGATCACCTTCGCCGATCTCCTGTTCGGGCAGCATCTCCTGCTTCGCAAGGGCAAGCGCACGCACGCCGTGATTTCGGTAAGGTAGCACGGGTCTCCGACCCGTGACCGCGGAGTCTGTCCGCGAACCAGCGTTTTTCGAGGACGGACCACGCCATCACGGGGTCGAGAGACTTGCGGAGCACGCCCTCACGGGTCGGAGACCCGTGCTACGCCGGGCGCGCGGCGCGACGAAGAATTGACGCGCAACCCGCGCGCGACATTGCAGTCTCAGATCCCGCATGCCCCGCGCCACGCCCCGTCCCGTCCTCACGCCGCCCCCGCGATGGCTGTCCTCGGGCGCCGACGCTTTCCGCCGCATGCTGCCCGCGCTGGAATCCGCCCGCACATCCGTCCGCTTCGAATTCTATATCTACCGCGCGGACGAAACCGGCGCGCGGTTTCGCGGGGCGCTGGTCGACGCCGCGCGCCGGGGCGTGCGGGTCCAGGTGCTGCTCGACGCCTTTGGCGCGCATGAACTCCCCGCCGATTACTGGGCCGCGCTCCGCGAACACGGCGGCGAGGTCCGGCTGTTCAATCCGTTCACCTGGCGGCTGTTCGCCTTCCGGAATCACCGCAAGCTCCTGCTCGTCGACGACGCGGTGGCCTTCATCGGCGGGTTCAATATCGCCGATGAATACGACGGCGACGGCGTCACGCGCGGGTGGCGCGATCTGGGGATGGAGGTGCGCGCGCCCGCGGCCCTCCGGCAGCTGGCGGATGCGTTCGACGACATGTTCAGCAATTCCGACCTGCGCCGCCGCGTGCTGCAGCGGATCCAGAATCCATGGGATGCGCGCCGGCGCGCGGGCCGCGACGAAGCGGTCCTGCTTAGCGGGCCGCGCATGGGTCGGAACCGGTTTCGGACGAGCCTGCTGAAATCGCTGCGGCGCGCGCGGCACGTGCGGATCGTCTCGAGCTATTTTCTGCCCAGCCTGCGCCTGCGCCACGCGCTGCGCCAGGTGGCGCGCCGCGGCGGGACGGTCGAGCTGGTCCTCGCGGGCAAGAGCGACGTGCCGCTGGCGCAGTTTGCGGGACGCGCGCGCTACGGGACGTTCCTGCGCGCGGGCGTGCGAATTTTCGAATACCAGCCGCAGGTGCTCCACGCGAAGCTCGCGGTGGTCGACGGGACGGTCTTCGCCGGTTCGTCGAATCTCGACGCGCGCTCCTTCGGCATCAACTACGAGCTGATGCTGCGATCCGACGATCCGCAGCTGGCCGCCGAGGGCCGGCAGCTCTTCGCCGCGGACCAGGCGCACTCGACGGAGATTACCCTGGGAAAATGGCGCGAGAGCCAGACGTTCCTGACGCGCCTGCGCGGGATGTGGGCCGGTTTCCTCCTCACGAAGATCGATCCCTGGCTGGCCAACGTGCAGCTGCGGTCGCTCTCGTAGGTGGAACGCGTTGCCCAACGCGTTGGCGGCTCCGCCCTAAAAAAACATCGCTTCGCTCAAGGCCGCCTCGGGCACCAGGAGGCCGGCCGCGGCCGGGAGGGTCGTGCGTCCCGTGCCGAAGTCCGCCTCGAACAGCGCGGTCCCCTTCGCCAGATCCGCCGCCCAGGAAAATGCCTTGGCCCCGCCTTGGTAGCTGAACTTCAGCTGGAACGTGCCCTTGGCGTTCGCCGGCAGCGGACGAAGGGAAAACGCCGCCTGGTTTTTCCCGCATTGTCCGATGCGGTCCTTCAGCCAGCCGAGTAGCACCCTCGCCTCCGCGGCATGCGCGCCGTCCTGCGCCAGCTCCACCGCCTGCAGGCCGGCGCAGAGCGTGTCCATCGGATAGCGGCTGAGAAACTGCCCGAGACTCTGCCGGATCGGCAGCAGCCGCGCGTGCACCAGGTCCCGCAGCGCCTCCGGACGCGGCCACGGGTAGGTCAGGGCGTCATCCGGCGCGATCGCGCTGTCGATCAGCACGCGCTTCGCCCGCGTCAGCAGGTAATGGTAGTCGGCCAGCTTGCTGCTCGCGGAGAAACGGTGCGCCCAGTAATAAAGCGGCAGGTCGGTGGAGAGGGAGATCGAAACCTGGTTCTCGAGGAACTGGCGCGTGCCGCGCGGATAACTCAGCACCACGAATTCCACGCAGCGCTTGTCGCCCTTCGATTTTCCGAGGTGACACTCGCCGTAGACCTTCGCCCGCATTTCGGTGATCGACGCCTCCTCCGACAGCGGACACAGGACGACCACGCGGCTGGGATAACGCTTCGAGAACGCCACGGCGGTCCGGAACTGCGCGGCCGCGTCCTCCGGCGTCGTGTTGAATCCGAGGTGGAGCACGAAATTGACCTGCGTCGCCTTCGCATCGTCCGACGCCGGCGCCGGTCCGCCCTTCGCGGCCGTGTCCGCCCACATCTGGGAAAGGCCCTTGGAAATCCCTCCCACCGGGATCTCGATTCCAGGGAGCGCGGTGAAACTGTCTGGCATCGGGATGAAATTCGGAGGGAGAACAAAAAGGGCGGTCGAAAATGGAATCCGGATTTGCCGCTTCAGCTTTCCCACGGGCCGCGGGTCACGGTTGCCTCCAGAGGTGTCCCTTGCGCGCCAGCAGCGCATCGCCGCCCGGCGGCCCCCACGAGCCTGCGGCGTAGGTGTCCATGCCCTCCCGGCCGGCCGCCGCCCACGCCTCGAGCACGGGCGTGTAGAGTTTCCACGACGTCTCGGCCTCGTCGCCGCGGATGAACAGCGTCCCGTCCCCGATCATCGCGTCGAGCACCAGGCGCTCGTAGGCTTCCGGCGTGTTCGAGCCGAAGGTCGTCGAGTAGCGGAAGCTCATCTTCACCGGCTGGGTCCGCGTCTCGAGACCCGGGATCTTCGTGTTCAGGATGAGGCTGAGCCCCTCGTCGGGCTGGATCTGGAACGAGAGCGTGTTGGCGGCGAGGTTGAAGCCGTCGCTCTCGGCGAAAAGCGTCCCCGGCGGACGCCGGAAGTTGATCGCGATCTCCGACACGCGCCGCGCCATGCGTTTCCCGGAGCGGAGATAAAAGGGCACGCCCTGCCAGCGCCAGTTGTTGATCGAAAGCCGGATCGCCGCATACGTCTCGGTGGCCGAATTGGGCGCGATTCCTTCCTCCTCGAGATAACCGGGCACCGCCTTGCCCGCGATCATGCCGGCGACGTACTGCGCGCGGGCCACGTCGCCCCCCGCGCCGAGATTGAGCGGCTGGATGGCCTTCAACACTTTCACCTTCTCGTCGCGAATCGCCTCCGCCTCGTACGCGACCGGCGGCTCCATCGCCGTCAGCGCGAGCAGCTGCATCGTGTGGTTCTGGATCATGTCCCGCAGGCAGCCGCTCTGCTCGTAATAGCCGCCGCGCGTGCCGACGCCGACCTCCTCCGCCACCGTGATCTGCACGCTCTCGATGAAGTTCCGGTTCCACAGCGGCTCGAAAATGGCGTTCGCGAAACGCTGCACGAGGAGATCCTGCACCGTCTCCTTCCCGAGGTAGTGGTCGATGCGGTAAACCTGGTGCTCGGCGAAGACGCCCCGGATCGTGGCGTTCAGCTCGAGCGCCGACGCGAGGTCGCGGCCGAAGGGTTTTTCGATGATCACCTTCGCGTGATGGCCCTTGCCGACATATTTTCCCGCGAGGCCCGAGGCGCCCAGATTCTGCAGGATCGGCCCGAACACCGAGGGCGGCGTCGAAATGTAGAACAGCGTCTGCACCTCGCGGCCGATGTTCTTCTCGATCCCCGCGATGTGCGCCGCCAGCCGGTCGAACGCCGCCTTGTCGTCGTATCCGCCCGCGACGTACGTCGTGTGCGCCGCGATCCGGGCCCAGTCCGCCTCGTTCAGCTCGCGGCGCGAGAACTCCTTGATCGCCTCGCTCGCCAGCGTGCGGAACTCGTCGTCGGGGATCGCCTTGCGCCCGTAGCCCACGAGATAAAAATCCGCCGGCAGGAGGCCGTCGACGCTCAGGTTGTAGACGGCGGGGATCAGCTTCCGCGCCGTGAGGTCGCCCGAAGCGCCGAAAATCACCACGACCGTCGGCGGCGCGCCGCGATGCTTGCTAAGCCCCTGGAGAAAAGGATGACGCGGTGATTCTGCCATGGCGCCGGAGTCTTCGCCCCCGCGCCTGCGCCCCGCAAGGGAAATGGTGACGGCCGTCACCCCCAATGGTGTTTCGAGAACAGCGGGATATTCGCGAAATGGCGGATGCCGGGAGAAGTGTCCGCGCCTGCCGGCGGCAGCGCGACCTCGACGATGTCGAAGCGGAAGGTGCGCGGCCGCCGCGGCAGCCGCGCGAGGTAGGCCATGCAGGCGCGGCGCATCGCGCGTTTCTTCCGGGCGTTCACCGCGAAGTATCCGGACACGAGCGCGTCCGCGGCGCGGGTCTTGATCTCGACAAACACCAGCGTGTCGCCGTCGCGGCACACCAGGTCGATTTCCGCCCGGCGGTCGCGCGCCGCGCGCCAGTTGCGCGCGACGATCGCGAACCGGCGCTCGCGGCGCAGAAAATCGGCCGCCATCCGCTCGCCCGCTTCGCCGCGCGCCGCGGCCGGCGTGAGCGCGCGCTGAAAATGACGGAGAAGCCATGCGAACATGCAGAATGCATCCGCGAACTGCGCCCGGACGTTCTTTCTCATTGCGGGTGCACTCCTATGCTGACAATCCAAGAAAACACCCCCAGACGCGCCCTACCACATGGCCACGCCCAATATTACCGGCACGCTCCGGCGTTCGCTGTTAATCAAAATCATTTCCAAGGCCGCGCCGAGCCGCGAGGACGTCAACTCCGTCATCGAGCTCACCGCCTCCAAGGTCGTCGAGGCCCTCCAGGCCCAGTCGATGACGTTCTACATCGTGGAGGGAAATGAGATCGCCTTCAAAAACGTCTATTATTCACCCACGCTCTGGGCGAGCAACCCCCCGCTCGAGCAGAAGCTCCACGAGACGTCCGCCAAGCTCCTCGCCCTGAAGCTGCCGCTCGGCACGGGCGTCGTCGGCAAGGTCATCGCCACCGGCGAGCCGTCGTTCTACCGCAACTCCGACAGCCAGGCGCCCTTCATGGCGTCGATGGCCAAGACCACCGGCTTCGAGGTCCGCTCGATGCTGACGGTGCCGCTGAAGACGAACATCGTCATCGGCGCCATCCAGGTCCTCAACAAGGAGCAGTCCGCCGGCACCGACGGCGAATTCACCGACAAGGACCTGCTCCTCCTCAAGGAGGTCGCCGAGTACTCGTCCTCGCTCCTCCAGCGGATGCTGGACCCGAAGTTCCAGCTCAGCGCGGACGACACCGCCAAGTTCATCGCGAAGCTCACCGATCTGCCGCTCGTCACCAAGCTCGAGGAAATCGACGGCGACGACAAGCTGATCGCGAGCATCGGCGACGCCCTCATCCGCCGCGAGGGGATTTTCCCCTACAAGCAGGGCTCCGACACCCGCTCGGTGTCGGTCGTGATGACCAACCCGCTCGATTACGCGAAGCGCGAGGCGTTCACGCAGGCGACCGACTTTGCGATCGAGGACGTGCGCGTCGTGTCGGCCGTCCTGTTCGAGGCGCTGATCAAGAAATTCTTCAAGGAGAGCAAGGCCGGCCCGGAGAACGTCGACGTCGGCAAGGCGATGGAGGCGATCAGCGACGCCTACGAAGCCGACGAGACCGCGGCGGAGATGAGCGCCGCCGACATGGAGAGCGAGGATTCGGCGCCGATCATCCAGATGACGAACCGCATCATCGAGGACGCCTACCTGCAGGGCGCGTCCGACATCCACGTCGAGCCGATGGAGAAGGAGCTGCTCATCCGCTACCGCATCGACGGCCTGTGCCAAGAAAAGCTCCGGCTCCCGAAGCAGGCGGCGAACGCCCTCGTCACCCGCCTCAAGATCATGTGCAACCTCGACATCTCGGAGCGCCGGTTGCCGCAGGACGGACGCATCGTGTTCAAGCGTTTCACGAAAAAGAACATGGACATCGACCTTCGCGTGGCGACGGGCCCGATGAAGGACGGCGAGAAGGTGGTCATGCGTATCCTCGACAAGCAGAAGTCGACGCTGCCGCTGCCGATGCTCGGTTTCTCCGAGGAAAACCTCGCGCGCTACCGGGAGTGCATCCGCCAGCCCTACGGAATGATCCTGCATTGCGGGCCGACGGGCTCGGGAAAGTCGATGACCCTCTACTCCGCGCTGGGCGAGGTGAACACGCCGGACGTGAATATCCAGACCGCCGAGGACCCGATCGAATACACGCTCGCCGGCATCAACCAGATGCAGATGAGCCGGGCGATCGGGCTGACCTTCGCGCGCGCGCTGCGCTGCTACCTGCGCATGGACCCCGACATCATCCTCGTGGGCGAAATCCGCGACGAGGAAACGGCCGGCATCGCCGTCGAGGCGGCGCTCACGGGTCACCTGCTCGTGTCGACCCTCCACACGAACGACGCGCCGTCGACGATCGCGCGCATCGGCGAAATGGGCGTCGAGCCCTTCAACAGTTCCGCCTCGCTCGTCTGTGTCTGCGCCCAGCGGCTGCTCCGCCGGGTCTGCAAATCCTGCAAGGTGGAGTACGAGCCCGAGGGCCGGGAAAAAATCCTCCTGGAAAAGGCGCTCGGCGGGTCCGTCCCGAAGATCTTCAAGGCAAATCCCCAGGGCTGCCCGACGTGCGGCGGCACCGGTTACAAGGGGCGCGTGGGCATCCACGAACTGATGGTGAACAGCGAGCAGCTGACCGAAGGCATCAACAAGGAAGTCGAGGTCGCCGAGCTGAAGCGCATCGCCATGCGCAACGGCATGAAGACGCTGCACCAGGACTCGATGCTGAAGGTCAAGATGGGCCTGACGACGATCGAGGAAGCGCTGAGCAACGTCCCGCCGGATTTGATCTTGTAGTGGCACGGGTCTCCGACCCGTGAAGTGGGACTCGAGCTGAACGGGCAAACTTGACGTCCCCCCGCTGGCCGAGTCCGCCCACACGGGTCGGAGACCCGTGCCACTCCGGCTACACGCCCACGGGCTTCGCGCCGGTGACCGATTCCGCGAGGTTTGGCGCGTGCGTCTCCGCCTCGCCGCGCTCGTGGTTGAACCGCATCGAAACCGTCTTCGACACCCCCCGCTCCTCCATCGTCACCCCGTAGATCGCGCTCGCGGCCGAGACCGTGCGCTTGTTGTGGGTGATGATGATGAACTGGGACTCGCCGACGAATTTGCGCAGGAGGTCCGTGAAACGGCCGATGTTGGATTCGTCAAGCGGCGCGTCCAGCTCGTCGAGCAGACAGAACGGCGACGGCTTCACCATGTAGAGCGCAAACAGCAGCGCGACCGCGGTCAGCGTCTTTTGTCCGCCGGAAAGGAGCGTGATGCTCTTGAGCTTCGTGCCGGGAGGCTGGGCGACAATCTCGATGCCGCTCTCGAGGATATCCTCCGCCTGGATCAGCTCGAGCGCCGCGCGCCCCCCGCCGAAGAGCGTCTCGAACGTGTACGCGAAATTCTTTTTGATCTGCTCGAACGTCACCTCGAACTGCTTCTGCGACGTCAGGTTGATCTCGTCGATCGCCTGCAGGAGTTCCGCGCGGGCCGTCGTGAGATCCGTGCTCTGCGCCGTGAGGAAATCGTGGCGCTGCTTCAGCTCGGCGTATTCCTCGATCGCGACGAGGTTGACCGCCCCCATGCTGTTCAACCGGGCGCGAAGCCCGTCGGACTCCGCCTTGATCTCGTCCCAGTTCGTCGACTCCAGCGCCGCCAGGTCGTCGGCCGTCGCCTCGCCTTTTTCCTTCTTCGCCCTCGGCTTTCGGCGCTCCGCTTTCGGCGCGACCGCATCCGCGGCTGCGCTCTCCGCCTGGCCCGCGTCCTCCTCCTCATCGAGGTCGAGCGGCTTCACGCCCGCGGGCTCGTCGTCGGCGTGCCAGAGGAGCTGCCTCCACTCCAGCGTGCCGATCTCCGTCTGGTACTCGCGCGCCACCTCCTCGCTCAGGAACTGCGCGCGCTGGCGCGTTTCGGCGAGCTTCACCTCATGCGCGCTGAGCTCGTCGTGGGCCGCGTCGGCCTCGGTGTGCAGCGAACTCCGGGAATTTTCCAGGGCCGTGATCTCGCGTTCGATCCCGACGAGTTCGATCCGCGCCTTCTCCACCTGCTCCTGCGCCACGCCGAGCGTCTCGCCGATCTGCGCGCCGCGCGCGCGCTGGGCCGACGACTCCCGCTCCAGCTCCTCGATCTGCGTGCCCCAGGTTTCGATCTCCTGCTGGCGCTGGACGAGGAGGTCGTCGAGCTGGATGCGGCGCTTTTCCATTTCGGTCAGGCCGCGGTCGAGCACTTCGACTTTCTGGCGGCGCTCCGCCAGCTCGAGGCGGGCCTGCGCGAGGGACTCGCGCTTCACCTCGCGGTCGGTGCGGATCTCGCCGATCCGGATTTCCATGCGCTGGATTTTTTCCCGCTGACCCGTCGCCGCGGCATCGGCCTCGAGGAGGCCGGCCTGGGCCTTTTCCCAGCGGGCGTGCGCCTCGTTGCGCGCCTGCTCGAGGGAAACCAGCTCGCCTTCCATGCGCCGGAGGCGGCTTCCGACGTCCTCCTGAGCGCGCAGGACGCTCCGCTGCTCGGCCTGCACCGCCGCCAAAGTTTGGGTCACCGCGAGCACGTCGGCGCGGCGCTGTTCCAGCGTCTGCTCCGAAGCGGCCAGCCGCGCCCCCAGCGCCTCGATCTGGGCCTTCTGGTCGTCGTGCAGCTTCTGGTCGTCGGCGAGCGCCTTCGCGGTTTCCCGCAGGTCGATTTCCCGCTGCACGATGCTGTTCGACGATTTTCGCGCGCTGTGATGCCCGCCGTAAACCAGTCCGCGGCGGTCCACCAGATCGCCCTTGCGCGTCGCGACCGCGAGAAACCCGAAACCCGGGTTCGCCTTCCAGAATTCGAGGAACGCTCCGAGGTCGTCCGCAATGTAGCACTCGCCGAGCACCCCCAGCGCCGGATGGCCCGCCTCGCCGTTCACCGCATCCGTCGCCGGCACCAGCCCGGAAGGCAGATTCCCGCGGTTATCAGTCCGCCATCCGCACTCCGCGATCCGCAATACGACCGAGCCGATCTGTTCGGCTTCCAGCTGCGCCAGGATCCGCTGTGCCGTCGCCAGGTCGCTGACGCTGATCGCCTCGGCGGCGGCGCCGAGGATCGCCTCGACCGCCTTGCCGAACTCCGGCTTCACCTCGAGCCCCTGCGTGATCGGCGTCGCCTTCGCGCCGGCCAGCGCGCCATCGAGGCGGCCCTGCAGGACCGCCTTCGCGCCTTCGCCGAATCCCTCCCATTTCTCCTGGAGCTGCTGGAGCAGCCGCAGCCGCGCTGTGCGCTGCGCGAGCTGGCGGTCGATGTCCTGGAGCCGGCGCTGGCTGTCGCGAAATTCGCGGGTCAGGTCCGTGACCGCCTGCTGCGCCGCCGCGGCCTCAAGGTGGGTGCGGGACTTTTCCACCAGCGCGGCCTCGGCTTTCGCGGCGTGATCCGTCACGGCCTGGATCGCCGCGGCGTGCTGTTCGCGCACCTGCCCGATCTCCTGTGCCACCGCGTCGTGCCGGAGCACGCTGGTCTTCTGGTCGACTTCGTAGCCCGATGCATCGGTGCGCAGGCGCGCGACGGTGCTCTCGAGCTGGAGGAGCTGGAATTTCGCCTGCTGCAGCTCCTGCTCAAGCTTGCCCAACTCCCCTTCGACCACGGCGAGGTCGCGGTTGCGCTGCTGGAAAACGGCGTCGCTGCTGCCGAGCAGGCCGAGCTGGAGCTGCTTGTCCTGCGCGCCGGTGTCGACCTGCGCCGACACCTCCCGCAGCTGCATTTCGAGCTCGCCGAGATTGTCGCGCGAGGAGCCGAGCCGGTCCTCGAGGCCCGTGCGCCGGATCTGCGCGAGGTTCGCCTGGTTCTCCGCCGCCTCCTTCTGCGAGCGCAGGTCGAACACCGCCTGCTGCGCGTCCTGCACGCGCTGGTTCAGGCGCGCGCGCCCCGACTTCTTCGCCTCGAGCTCCGCCTGCTGCGTCTCAAGGTCGCCCCGCCGGGCGTCGGCTTCCCCGCGCAGGGCCGCGACCCTGGCCTCGAGCCCGCCGAGCGCCGCCGTGAGCTGCGCGTGCTGGCGGCTGCTCCACGCCAAGCTGAGATGACGAAGCCGGAAACTCAGCCGCTTGAAGCGCATCGCCTTGGCCGCCTGCCGGCGGAGGCTCCCGATCTGCCGGCCCACCTCGGCCACCACGTCGGCCACCCGCGCCAGGTTCTGCTCGGTCAGCGCGAGCTTGTTCATCGCCTCGCGGCGGGCCGACTTGTATTTGGTGATGCCCGCCGCCTCCTCGAACACCGCGCGGCGCTCCTCGGGCTTCGACGACAGGATCTGGTCGATCTGGCCCTGGGCCATGATCGAGTAGCTGGTCCGGCCGACGCCGGTGTCCATGAAAAGCTTCTGGATGTCCTTCAGCCGGCAGGTCTGGCCGTTGAACGCGTAGTCGCTCTGGCCGTCGCGATGCACGCGGCGCGTGATCTCCACCTCGTGGAATTCGGTGCCCAGCTGTTTCTCGCACTCGGTGAGCAGCAGCGAAACTTCGCACACCTGCGCCGCCTTGCGGGTGTCGGCGCCCTCGAAAATGATGTCCTGCATCTTGCCGCCGCGGAGGGCCTTCGCGCTTTGCTCGCCGAGGACCCAGCGGATCGCGTCCGCGATGTTCGACTTGCCGCACCCGTTGGGGCCGACGACCGCCGTCACGCCAGGTTCGAATCGGAGAGTGGTGGCATCGGCGAAGGACTTGAAGCCGTGCAATTTTAGCGCCTTGAGATACATTAAAGCGGACAGTGTGAGCGGGCCGCGCGAGCGCGGGCAAACGGAAAGTGACGCCGCCGTTTTCCGCTCGCATGCCCGGCCCGTTTCTCCCATGCCGCGAGCCTTTGGACGCCGCGAACCAAGCGTTGTGATTTGCGGGAAGTTGCGCTGGCTTTCCCGCCACGCCCATGGACCCCACCTCCCGATCCGCGGAAATCGCGGCTGTCCTCATGCGGCGCATCCCTCCGTCGTCCACGGAAAAAACCGCGGTCCTCAGCCCGGACGCATCCGCCCCGCTCCTCCGTTTCGGCGTCGAAGCGCACCGCGGCACGCTGCAGGTCCGCCTGGATCCGGCGCCGCCCGACGGGACGCCGATCCAGTGGACGCAGCACGGCACGCCGATCCAGGGGCAGGCTTCCAGGTCGCTTTCGCTGGCGAATCTGACGCCCGAGGACACCGACCTTTACTTTGCCCTGATCGGCCCCGCCTCCGCTCCGTCGCGATCGCAGGCGTTCATGGTGGTCGTGATGCCCGGCCACCCGCTGCTCAATTTTTCCGCGCGCGGCCGCGTCGCGGACGGACAGCCGCTGACCGCGGGGTTCGTCATCGGGCGCGTCCCCGGACCGGCGAATCCCAGGCGTTATCTCATCCGTGCGATCGGTCCGTCGCTCGAACGTTTCGGCGTGAAGGAGTTTGTCGCCGATCCGGTCGCCTCCCTGCATCGGCGGAACACGCTCCTCGAGCTCGAGCGGCTCGACTCCGATGGCGAGACCGCCCGGCAGCTGGGTTCGAGGACCGGAGCCGCCGCGCTGATGCCGGGAGCCCGCGATTTCGTCGCGGTCGCGGAATTGCCGCCGGGCGCCTACAGCCTGGTCGTTCGCGGGGGAAAAGGCTCGGGCGAGGTCCTGGTGGAAATCTACGAGATCCCGGCCTTTTAACCGCGAAGAACGCGAAGAGCGCATCGGTCGATCCATGGATGGCTCGCCCTTTGCGCCCTTCGCGACCTTTGCGGTAAAAAGGGTCTCCGCGATTTCATTTGTGATCCCACGGCAGGTGGATCGCGAGCTTCGGATATTTCCAGATCCGCACGGGCTCGAACATTTTTCCGGGATTCAGGATCCCGCGCGGATCGAGCGCATCCTTGACGGCCCGCATCGCCTTCACCTGCGCCGCCCGATGCTGCACGCGGAGGAAGGGCGATTTGGCGAGGCCGATGCCGTGCTCGCCCGAAATCGCGCCGCCGAGGTCGACGACCGTCCGCATCAATTCGTTCACCGCCGCTTCCGCCGCCCGCATCTCGCCGGGGTTTGCGCGGTGATACATGATGTTCACGTGGAGATTGCCGTCCGCGATGTGTCCGAACGTCGGAATCGGCAGTCCCGACCGGCGCTTCAGCGCGGCGAGGAAGCGGATGAACTTCAGGTAGCTTCGCATCGGCACCACGATGTCCTCGTTCAATTTCGAGTCGCCCAGCTCGAACATCGCCCCCGAACATTTCCGGCGCACGGCCCACAGCGCCTCGGCTTCCGTCCGGTTTCGCGCCGCCCGAAAGGCGGTCGCATGCTCTTTCGCCCAGCCCAGCACCAGGGCCTTCTGCTCGCGCACCTCCGCGGCGCCTCCCGCCAGCTCGATCAGGATCAGCGGACGCCCCGCCTGTCCCGGAAAGACCGTCGTCCTGGCGGCCCGCTCCGCGCACACGACGCTCTCGCGGTCGAGAAACTCGCAGATCGCCGGCTGCACGCGCCGGCGAAACAGCTCGAGGGCGGAGCGCAGCGCCGCGGTCTCGTCGCGGAATGACGTCAGCAGCGTCCAGCGCGCGGGCGGGAGCGGGATCAGTTTCAACACCGCGCCCGTCACGACGCCGAGCATGCCCTCGCTGCCGATCCACAGATCCCGCAGGTTGAAACCCGCGGAGAATTTCTTGGTCGCCGTCCCCCACTCCACGTAGTCGCCGGAGGCGAGGAAGCCGCGCAGCGCCAGGACAAAATCGCGCGTCACCCCGTACTTCCCGCCGTGCATGCCGCCGGCGTTGCAGGCGATGTTGCCGCCGATGGTGCAGTATTCCTTGGACGAAGGATCGGGCGGATAAAACCAGCCTTCCGCCTCGGCCGCGCGCTGGAGGTCGCCGACTTTTGCGCCGCACTGCACGTGCGCCATCCCAGCCTGGGCGTCGATCGCGATCCGGTTGAGCGCGAGCATGTCGATGACCCACCCGCCCCGGACCGGCGCGGCGGAGCCCATCAACGTCGTGCCGCGGCCGCGGACCGTCACCGGCACGCGATGACGATTGGCCAGCGCCAGCACCACGCCGATGTCCGCCTCTTTCCGCGGCTTGATCACCGCCTCCGGCGGGAACGAAATCTTGCTGCTGTCGAACGACGCCTCGAACAGCGCCGCCTCCGCCGTCGACACCACGCTTGGCGGAAGGCGGCGCTTGAGCTGCAACGTCGCGAAACGAAAAGTCTGCGTCACGCGCCCACCTCAGCGGAGCGAGGTGGGCGCTTCAACCCGATAAGCACGTTTTTCCCGCGGACCGAGCCAAACCCCGGGAAGGGATGCCCGCGCCGCCGCACAAAAGAGCTTCCTTTTCTCCCGGGGTGCTTTGGAGTGCGTTCGTCGCCTCCCCATCATGAGCCTTACCCTCAAGCCCGGTGCCGCCTGCGCGTTCGACCAGATTTCACTCGGCGAGGTCATGCTCCGGCTCGATCCCGGCGAGGGGCGCGTCCGGACCGCGCGCGAGTTCAGGGTCTGGGAAGGCGGCGGAGAATACAACACGTCCCGCGGGCTGCGCAAATGTTTCGGGCTGAAGACGGCGGTCTGCACCGCGTTCGTCGACAACGAGGTCGGGCGCCTCGTGGAGGACTGCATCATGCAGGGCGGCGTGGCGACCGACTTCATCCGCTGGCGCGAGGACGACGGCATCGGCCGCACGGTGCGCAACGGACTCAATTTCACCGAGCGTGGTTTCGGCGTGCGCGGGGCGGTCGGCACTCCCGACCGCGGCAACACGGCCGCGTCGCAGCTCCAGCCCGGCGACTTCGACTGGGACCATCTTTTCGGAAAGCTCGGCGTGCGGTGGTTTCACACCGGCGGAATTTTCGCGGCCCTTTCGGAAACGACGGCCGCGCTGACGGTCGAGGCGGTCAAGGCCGCGAATCGCCACGGGACGATTGTCAGCTACGACCTCAACTACCGCCCGTCGCTCTGGAAGACCATCGGCGGATTGAAAAAGGCGCAGGAGGTGAACCGCGAAATCGCGAAACACGTCGACGTGATGATCGGGAACGAGGAGGACTTCACGGCATCGCTCGGGTTCGAGGTCCGGGGTGCGGACCAGAACCTCGCGCATCTCGAGACCGCTGCATTCAAGGCCATGATCGAGACGGCGGTGAAGGAATTCAAAAACTTCAAGGTGGCGGCCACCACGCTGCGCCGGGTCATCACGGCGACGAAGAACGACTGGGGCGCGATCCTCTGGCATGCGGGAAAATTCCACGAGAGCCGCCCGTATCCGGAACTCGAGATTCTCGACCGGGTCGGCGGCGGCGACAGCTTCGCCTCGGGACTCCAGTTTGGATTTCTGCAGTTCAACGATCCGCAGAAGGCGGTCGACTACGGCGCCGCCCACGGCGCGCTGGCCTCCACCACGCCGGGCGACACGTCGATGGCGACGCGGAAGGAAGTGGAAAAACAAATCGCAGGCGGCGGGGCGCGGGTCGTGCGGTGATCCGCCGCCCGGCGCGGGATTTTTACATCGGATCGGGAGGTTCCGGATGAACGCCCGAGCTTTTCCGATGTAAAAAATTGGGTAAATAAAACCCACGCTTCGCCGCGTGGGCGGCAGGTCCCTTTTTTCGGGCGAAAACCCGAGTCGCCCCTGCGCAAGCGCCTGTGTCCCGGGCACATAAAAAATGCGGATCAAAACGCACGCTGGCGTGTCTATGCGGACCGTCCCCATCCCGTAGTCCAGATTACGGGATTTCCCGGATACCCGTGTAGGAGAATACAGAACATACTGTACCCATGAACTCTACATCCCTCGCCCTCTTTCTCCTCGGTGCCACTGCTTCGGTCGTCGGCACCTTAGCCCTGTTGAAGAATTTCCACGGCGCGGTGGAGGGCTACGAGGATTCCCAGGGATTTCATTACGGCCGTCCCAGCAAGGAATTGGTCGTCCGCACGGCGGTCGCCCGCGCCCGTTCTTACGAGCACCAGACGGCGGCTTAAACCAGCTTTCGCTCGCCGTCTCTCTCGGCCCGGGCCTTTCACGGTCCGGGTTTTTTTGCGCAGCGACCTGGAGCAACGCCATCGCCTACGCCGCGAAGGGCGAAGGGCAGTTCCGGACGGCCATCAACGCCGAGGACACGTTGAAATACGATGAACCACCCGTGTGGATCATTCCGGTCCGCCACTCGCTCGGCGCGGCGCTGATGGCCCACGAGCGCTATGCGGAGGCCGAGCAGGTTTATCGCGACGACCTCTCCCGCCTCCCGGGGAACGGCTGGGGGCTTCACGGTCTCGGCGAGGCGCTCGCCCGGCAGAAAAAAACCAGCGAGGCGGCGACCGTGCGGAGCCAGTTCAATCGGGTCTGGAGCAAGGCCGATCTCACGATCACCTCGTCATGTCTCTGCCAGGTGGCCTCACGCTAAGCTCGAAGAAAATATTCCCGCCTCCGGTTCGGTGAAACCCGACCGGGCCCCGCCGGCCGCCAAGGCGAAAAGATTCGGGACCGCATCAAGGCGCGGCTGCGAGTGCCACGTCGCGGCAGCGCTTGAGGTCCAGCTTGCCGGTTCCAAGCACGGGAATTTTATCGACCAGGTGCACGATTCGCGGAACCCAGAGGTTCGCGAGGCCGGCGCCGAGCAGTTTGTCGCGGAGCTGGCCGCATGAAATCGGCACCGTCGTCAGGAGCACGAGCGCCTCGCCCTTCGCCTTGTCCGGCACGCCCATCACGGCGACGGCTGGGCCGTCGGTCTGGTCGAGCTGGAACGCCTCGGCGATCTTCTGCTCGACGGTCCCATGCGGGATCATCTCGCCGCCGATCTTGGAAAAACGCGAAAGCCGGCCTTCGATGAACAGGAATCCCTCGTCGTCGAGCCGGCCGAGGTCGCCCGTGACAAACCAGCCGTCGCGGAAGGCGCCCTGCGTCTTCTGCGGGTCGTCGAGATAACCGCCGAAGACATTCGCGCCCTTGAACCACACGATGCCCTGCTCGCCGGGCGCCACTTCCGCCCCGGTCTCGGGATCCACGATGCGCACGGTCATCCCGGGCAGGAGCCGTCCCGTGGACCCGGCTTTTTTTCCGACCTGCGGCTCCGCGGTGGAGGTCGTGATCGGCGGATGCGGCTGGTTGATGTTGCTCGCGGGCGTGGTCTCGGTGAGCCCGTAACCCTGCAGGATCTCGAGGTGGAACGTCTCGAGAAACGCCTTGTACAGATCGTCCGGCAGCTTCTCGGCCCCGGTGACCACCAGCTCCAGCGAGCGCAGCTCCCCCGGCTGGGCCTTGCGCAGGATCGGGCGGATGAACGTCGGCGCGCCCAGCAGCACCGTCGCCTTCTCGTCGCGGATCGCGTCGATGATCCGCCGCGTGTCGAGCGGACTCGGGACCGTGATGACCTTGCAGCCGCGGATGAGCGGGTACCACAGCGTCACCGTGAATCCGAAGCTGTGGAAGATCGGCAGGCAGCCGAGGAGCGACGACCACTTCGGCAGGATCGACAGCGACGAGATCTGCGCGCAGTTCGCGAGGATGTTCCGATGCGACAGCGCCACCCCCTTGGGCTCGCCGGAACTTCCGCTGGTGAACAGGAGCCCCGCCTCGGCGCGATCGCCCACGTGCGGCAGGCCCAGCAGGCTGGCGCAGACCTGGTTCGGGAGCACCCAGGCCGCGACGAGCCACGGAAAAATCGCCTTCTTCCCGCCCATGGCGTCGATCTCCTTTTTCAGGTCGAGCGTCCGCTCGGGCCACGGAAAGGCCGGCACCTTCTGGCGGACCGCCTCCGCGGAAATCACGGTGCTCACGCGCCCGAGCTTCATGCTGGCCTCCAGCGCCGCGCGTCCGGCCGTGAAATTCAGGTTAACCGGAATCTTGCCGGCGCACACGACAGCGAGGTTGGCCACGAACGCGCCGGCGCCCGGCGGCAGCACGATCCCGACGCGTTGCTCCGGAATCGTGCGCCGCAGGTGGCGCGAAAGCGCCGCGGACGTCGCGAGCAGCTGCCCCGCCTTGACCGCGCGGCTCGGGCCGGTCCGGTCCACGACCGCGACGCGCCCGGGATGCTTCGCGAGGGCCTGGACGCACTCGCGCCCGAGGTGCCGCCGCAGCACCGGGCGCTGGTCGAAGGCCATCGCCCCGAGGTCCATCAGGATCTTTCGCGCGAGCAGCGGCGAGGCCTCCGCCGGAGGGACCGGCGCGCCGAACTGGACGAACACGGGCGTCGGCATCAGTCGCGGGGATTTCCAGAGATATTTGTTGTCCGCGAACGAGAAGACGGAACCCCAGACGCCGTCGATGAACGCCGGGAGGACCGGCACCCCGGCCTTTCGCGCGACCACCTCGAACCCCCGCATGATCGGCATCAGCTGGCCCGTACGCGAGATGTGGCCCTCCGGAAAAATCGCGACCACCTCGCCGGCCTGCAGCGCCCGGATCGCGCGGCGCATGCCCTCGGTCGGGCTCCCGCGGGAGATGGGGATCGACCCGCTAAGCCGGAAGACCCACTCGAAAAAACGGTTCTCCTGGAGCCCCTTGTAACCGACGAAGCGGATCGGGCGCGGACACGCCAGCTGGAGCACCACCGGATCGACGTAGGAGAGATGGTTCGCGATCAGGAGCACGCCGCCGGTGCGGGGAAAAAATTCCGTTCCGCCCTGCCGCACCCGGTAGAGCAGGCGCGCCACCGCGGACGCAATGACCTCGAAGAAGAACGGAACGTAGGAACGGCGGCGAAAGCCGGGGGTGGGCATGGCGCTCCGCGGAGTTGAAAGTCGAAGCGCAACGGTTGAAAGCGAAATCCTCCGCTGCGCCTCGCGACCGCCGGAACCCGAAAGATTCCGGCGTGGAGGTGTGGCACGGGTCTCCGACCCGTGTGGGCGGACTCTGCCAACGGAGAACGTCGAGCACACCCGTTTAGCTCGAGTCCAGCTTCACGGGTCGGAGACCCGTGCTACCCATCGGCGACGATTAGTGTTTATTCGCGGTTGAAATCCGGAAGGCTCGCCGCGCGGCTCCGAGCTCCCCTTCACGATGCCCACCTCCTTCGCCGCGATGCGGCGCACCGTTTCGTCCGGGATCGGGATCATGCTGGCGCTCGCCGTCGTTTCGTCGATCGGCATTGCGCTGCTGCCCGCGCACCACACGGCCGGGCTTCAGGCGTGGGCCTTCGATGCGGGACATGTGGACGTCTACAATCTCGTGGTCCCGTCCTGGAACCAACGTCATCCCGACCACCCGCTCAACGTCTCCCTGCTGCTGGGCCCCGCCCTACAGACGCGGATGATGTCGGGCTTCTACGCCGGCACGCCGGTCGCCGACCTCCTCGAGATCGAGCGCATGCAGGCCGGCCCGGTTTTCGCGGGGCCGCTGGCTGACATCGGCTTTGTCGACCTCACCGACCGCCTGCGCCGCGAGGGGCTGATCGACGGGATCAACGCGGCGTCGTTCAGCCCGTGGACCACCCGCGGCCACATCTTCGGCCTGCCCCACGACGTCCATCCGGTGATGCTCGCGTACCGCTGCGACCTCGTCGAAGCCGCGGGAATCGACGTCTCCAAAATCGAGACGTGGGACGACTATTTCCGGGCGATGCGTCCGCTGATGCGCGACACCGACGGCGATGGCCGCGTCGACTGCTATCCGCTCAACGGCACCTACGCCAACTCGACGACCACCGAGGTGATCATGCTCCAGGCCGGCGGGACGCTCTTCGACGACCACGGCCAGCCCCTCCTCGATTCGGACGTCAACGTCGACATCCTCGCCCGGCTCGCGACCTGGTTCGGCGGCCCGAACCGCGTCACCCTCGACGTCAACATCGCCTCGAAGTCCGGACTCATGCTGATCCACGCCGGAGCCGTCCTCGGCGTGATCGTGCCCGATTTTTCCGCGGGCTCGATGGTCGTCTTGCTGCCGATGCTGGCCGGGAAATACAAGCTGATGCCCCTGCCCGCCTGGGAGAAAGGCGGGCGGCGCACCTCCGTCCAGGGCGGCACGATGATGGGGATCGCGCGCTCGACGCCCGACGTCGACCTCGCGTGGGCGGCGCTGAAGCACCTTTATCTTTCGCCCCTCGGCGCCGAGCGTCTTTTCCTCGACCGCGGAATCGTGACCCCGGTGAAGGCCAGCTGGAGCAATCCGGTCTTCGACCGGCCGAGCGCCTATTTTTGCGGGCAGCCGATCGGGCGGATGTACCTGCGGCTCGCGCCCGACGTGCCGCTGCGCCCCTCGTCGCCCTACTACAGCCAGGCGATCAACCGCCTCGGAAACATCGAGAACGAGCTCGCGAACCTGGCCGCCGACAAAAACATCGGCGACCCTGCGGAACTGAAGCCGCTCGCCCGCCGGCTCCTCGCGGCCGCGCAGCAGGACCTCCAGGCCCAGATCAACCGGAATGTCTTTCTCGGCGGTCGCTCACGATGAAGTCCTTCCGGCCCCACCCTCCTTGGATTCCGTGGCTGTTCCTGTCGCCCTTCTTGGTCTTCTTCGCGCTTTTCGCGAGCTGGCCCGTGGCGCGTTCGCTGATGCTCGCGTTCGAGCAGACCTACGGTCCGCGGACGAAGGCCTTTGTCGGCCTGCTCAATTTCCAGGCGGTGTGGCACGATCCCTATTTCTGGACGGCAGTGCGCAACACGCTGCTCTTCACCGGCGGCACGCTCCTCGTGCAGATTCCGCTCGCGCTCGGGCTCGCGCTGCTGATGAACCGGCCGCGGCTGCGGGGACGCGCCGCGTTTCGCCTCCTGTTTTTTTCGCCGTCGATCATCGGCTTCGTTTTCGCCGGCACGCTTTTCTTCCTGCTGCTGGAAAAACGGATCGGCCTCCTGAATGCCGGGCTGCATACGGTGTTCTCGCACTGGGATCCGGATTTCCCGTGGATCGACCACTACGTGATGACCTCCCTGATCATCGCGTCGGCCTGGCTGTCCGCGGGCTTCCACATGGCGTACCTCCTCGCGGCGCTGCAGAATGTCTCCGGCGACCTCCTCGACGCGGCGGCGATCGACGGCGCGGGACCCTGGCGTCGTTTCTGGCATGTGACGCTTCCCGGGATCCGCCCGGTGCTGGAGGTGCTCGTGCTGCTGACGCTGATCACGGGTTTCCAGGTCTTCGACCTGCCGTTCATCTTCTACAACGACAGCATGGGGAACGGGCCGAACAACCAGGCATTGACCATCGTCACGTACCTCTACCAGACCGGGTTCATCGCCGGAAATCTCGGCTATGCCAGCGCGATCGGCTGGCTGCTGACGCTCGCGCTGATCGGCCTCGCGCTGGCGCACCGCCACCTCACGCGCACGGAGGACCCCAGCCGATGATCCGCCGACGGCTTGGCCGCGGGCTGCTGATGATGGTGCTGGTTACGTTCGGCGCCCTCACGCTGCTGCCCTTCGTCTGGATGGTCTGCGCGGCGGTGAAGACCCCCGCGGATTTCATCGCGTACCAATTCCTTCCGGGGGGCCCGGGCTTTCTCGGCATCGCGTGGGACCGCCTGACGACCGCCAATTTTTTCCGCGCCTTCACCGTCCTCCCGATGGGACGCGCGCTGCTGCACTCGGTCTTCCTCGCGTCGGTCACGAGCGTGCTCTCGACCCTCTGCTGCTCGGCGGGCGGATATGCGCTCGCCAAATTCCGTTTCGCCGGCCGCGGATTCATCACGACGCTGGTTCTCGGCACCGTGGTTCTGCCTGCGGCGCTGCTGCTCGGCCCGAGCTTCGAGACGGTCTACCACCTCGGCCTCGTCGACACCTACGCCGCGGTCATCCTGCCGGCGCTGACCCCGGCGTTCGGAATTTACCTGTTCCGCCAAGCGATGCTGAACAGCGTTCCGTCCGAGCTGATCGAGTGCGCGCGGCTCGAAGGCTGCGGCGAGATCCGGATCTTCGTCGAAATCGTCGTGCCGCTCGTCCGCCCGATGATCGGCACCTACCTCGCGCTCGCGTTCATCGGGAGCTGGAACAATTTCCTGAATCCACAGGTGATGCTGCAGTCTCCCGAGCGGTATCCGCTGTCGGTCGCGATCTTCAACCTTCGCGGGCTGTACGGGTCCGATTACGGCCTGATCATGGCCGGGATGCTGATCTCGGTGGCGCCCGTGATGTGTCTGTTTCTCGTGCTCCAGCGCGAATTCATCTCCGGCCTCACCAGCGGCGCCGTCAAAGGCTGACCCCTAATTTCCTGCACCTTTGACGGGAAGAATCTGGACGCATCTCGGTCGCCGACCGCCTAAGATGCGGTCCCCCCACCCTATGAAACATCCTGAAGAAACCGGCGGCCCCGCAGCCGCTCCCACCGCCATCGTCGCGCAGAGCCTGGCCGGGCAGCGCGAGGCCGCCGCGGAACGCCGGGCCCGCTATCCCTTCCGCTTCCCGACCGACCGCCGCCAGCTCGGCGGGAAGTTCACGGTGAAGGAAAACAGCCGCCGGCTCCTGCGGTTTTTCTATTTCGAGCGCCGGCTGATGCACGCCCTCGGGTCGTGGACGCTGTCGATCCCGGACTATGAGGTGAAGCTCGAGACCGGCCGCCACATTTTCTACCACGCCGACGCCGCGCGCCTGCTCCGCGAGCGCCTGACCGAACAGGAAATGCGCCCGCATGCGGTCGATGCCCACCGCGATCCGGAAATCGACCGCTTCATCGACGAAATGCTCAGCGCGCACTCGCCGGCGGAGCTCCTGGTCGGCGTCCACCAGGTGGTCGGGCGCGCCATCGCCACGACTTACCGTCATCATATCGACGACACGGACCAGGTGACGGATGTCCCCACGATCCGCTGCCTGCGCCGGATCCTGACCGACTACGAGCCGATGCTCGAATGGGCCGACGCGGCAGTCGAGGCGTACGTCGCCGGCGGCGAGGACGAGGCGAAGCTTTCGACCTGGCGGTGGCATGTCAGCCGGCTGCTGGCCTCGATCGGCGGGATCGCGGGCGCGGATGCGCGGGCGGAGGCGCCGAAGCCCCTGCGGATCGACGAAAAGCCCTACGAGCGCGGGACGGTCCCGCGGCGCGATGCGCGGTTCGACACCTTCAAGCACACCGGCGACTACGAGACGGCCGACAGCGAAAAACGCTACGACAAGGATTCATACGAGGCGATCCGCCTCCGGTTCATCCGGACGCAGCGCGACGAGGTCGATGCGATCGAGGCCTTCGGCACGTTTGTCTGGGACATCCGCTTCAAGGATTTCAATGCCGAGTACGACCTCGCCCGGATCACCTGGGACGAGGCGCGCCACACCGAGATCGGCCACCGTGCGATGCTCGCCTCGGGTTACGATCCCTACGAGCTGCGGAACCGTCTCACCAGCTCGACGTGTCGCGGCCCGATGGACCCGGCGTTCGCGATGGCGGAGATCAATCTCTTCGGCGAGGTCGGCGTGCTCAAGACGATCAACGACCTGATCGACACCGCGGCCAGCCGGAACGACGAGCTCCTCCGGCACATCTCCGACTACATCCGCGCCGACGAACGCACGCACGTGCGCAAGGGCACGCGCATTCTCGAGATCATGACCAAGCTCGACGCCAAGGCCCTCGAGCTGCGCACCCGCGAACTGTTCACCGAGTGCCTCGTGAGCCTCGGCGCCATCAAGAAGGACATCGACATGCAGACGCTGAGCCGCGAGGAGATCGAACACCTGATCGGCGAGTGACACGCCCAAAAGTAAGACGCCAAGAGGGCGGCCCTTTCGGCCGCCCTTTTTTTTCGAGACGGGCAAAAGGCGTTACCACCCTCTCGACCGCGAATCAAACATCCGACGCACGGCTCTTCGCGTCCTTCTCCGTCCCCTTCCCGGTCCTTCGGGTTCAAACCTGATTTCCGTTCGACGCTGCGCTTGCCGGGGCGCGCGATTCGCCCTTACTCGGGAGTTTCATGGCCACCACTGTTTTCACCATCGCGAACCAAAAGGGCGGCGTCGGCAAGACCACCACGGCGGTCAACCTCGCGGCGGCGCTGGCCG
Organism: Verrucomicrobiota bacterium; assembly: GCA_028293565.1. Classification (GTDB taxonomy): domain Bacteria; phylum Verrucomicrobiota; class Verrucomicrobiia; order Opitutales; family Opitutaceae; genus Opi-474. The sequence continues at coordinate 34,023 of JAQGON010000099.1, forward strand.
AGAAGAAAATCCACACGCTGCTGATCGACCTCGACCCGCAGGCCAACGCGACCAGCGCTGTCGGCGTCGAGAAGCAGCCCGGGAAAAGCCTGTATGGCCCCCTGCGGGGCGAAGGTGCGGCGATCGACATGGTCACGCCGACCGCGTACGAGCACCTCGCCCTCATCCCCAGCGAGGAGGACCTGGCCGCTGCGGAAATCGAGCTGGCGCAGATGGAGAATTACCTGATGAAGCTCCGCACGGTGCTCGAGCCGCTGCGCGCCTCGAATGGCTACCGGGCAATCATCGTCGACTGCCCGCCGGCGCTCGGGATGCTCTCGATGAACAGCCTGGCCGCCGCGGATTACCTGCTGATCACGCTGCAGTGCGAGTATCTCGCCCTCGAGGGCCTCGGGCAGATCCTGCGGAACGTCGACCGGCTCAAGTCCGCGCACGTGAACGACGCGCTGACCCTCGGCGGCGTCGTGATGACGATGTTCGACTCGCGGACCAACCTCGCGAAGCAGGTCGTCGACGAGGTGAAGCAGCATCTGCCCGACAAGATTTTCCACACGGTCATCCCGCGCACCGTCCGGCTGAGCGAGGCCCCGAGCTTCGGCAAGCCGATCTTCGCGTACGATCCCCACGGTCCGGGATCCGTCGCGTACCGGAGCCTGGCCAAGGAAGTCATCACCCGTTTCGCGCTCGGCTCCTCGTAGTGCCGGGCGGTGACGCGGGAGGTGTGACGGGTGCGAAGACAATCCGGACGATCAAAACCCGCCATTGAATCCGCGCCTCTTTTTGCCTTCCTGATCGCTCCGCCGCTCACGCGTCACCGCCGCTTCCGATGAACAAATACCGCCACGCGTTCCTGATCGGGTTGCAGAGCAACCTGGTTTACCGCTGGAACTTCGCGGTGCGGGGGTTCTTCTCGATGTTTCACCTCGCGGTCGTGTTCATCCTCTGGGGCGCGGCCTACACCGGCGCGTCCGACATCGGCGGGTTCAGCTTTGGGCAGACGCTCACCTATTTCCTCGTGATGCTGGTGCTGCAGTTCTTCGTGGGCGCCTTCAACGAGGACTACCAGATCAGCGAGGAAATCCGGAACGGCCTGATCAACCAGTTCCTGCTGAAGCCGATCAATTATTTCCTCTATCGCTTCAGCATTTTTCTCGCCGCGCGGATGGTCACGGGCGCGCTGGTGCTGATCCCGCTTGTCTGCGCGATGCCGCTGCTGCACAGCTACCTTTCGCTGCCGCACGACCTGTGGCGGCTGCCGCTCGGGCTCGTCGCGATGGCGGGGTCGGCGCTGATCCAGTTCAGCATCGCCTACTGTTTCGGCATGCTGACGTTCTGGTTTCTCGAGATCCAGGGCTTCGTCATCCTCTCGATGGCGATCGAATCCGTCCTCGGCGGGCAGATGTTTCCCCTCGATCTGCTCCCGGGGTGGATCTACCGCATCGCGCAGTTCCTGCCCTTTTATTACCAGACCTATTTTCCGGCCGCGATCTTCACGGGCCGGATCCACGAAATCGGCCAGGTCGGCCAGGGCCTCGCGGTCCAGCTGTTCTGGGTCGTCGTCCTCCTCGGCGTCAACCAGCTGCTCTGGCGCCGCGGCCTGCGGAGGCACACCGCGGTGGGAGGCTGACGGGTTGCGAGTGACAAGTGGCGAGCGCTGCGCAGCCTTGGCCGTCGTCCCACCCGTTCCTCCTCCTCCCTCGCTCGTCCCTTATTTTTCAGCATGACCCGGCACCTCCAGATCTGGCTGGCCAGCGCGCGCTATTCCGTCGTGCGGACGATGATGTTCCGGTTCGATTTCTTCCTCTGGGCGATGGTCGAGCTCTGCTGGATGAGCGTGAACGTCCTGCTGATCTCCGTCATCTACGAGCACACGGGATCGATCGCGGGCTGGACGAAATACGAGATGCTCCTGCTCGTCGGCACGTCGCTCCTGGTGCAGCGGTTCCTGATGGGATTCTTCTGGAGCAGCCTCTTCGAGATGGGGCGCAACATCCGCAGCGGTTACTTCGACTTCTTCCTGGCCCAGCCGGGGAACATCCTGTTCATGGCGTCGACCCGGAAGCTCGACCCCGACGGGCTGATGAACTCGTTCGTGGCGATGGGGGTGGTCGCCTACGCGGCGCACAAGCTCGGGCTGCATCCCTCGGCCTTCGATCTCGCGCTCTATGCGCTCATGATCTTCAGCGGCCTCGTGATTCACTACAGCATGCTGCTGATTTCCATCTCGCTCGCGTTCTGGATGACCAGCGCGCAGGGCGTGGAGGGGATTTACTTCACCCTGTCGGAATTCTCGCGGCTGCCGCGCGAGGCGTTCCGCGGGATCGCGAGCCTCGTCTTCGTCTGGCTGCTGCCGGTCGTCGTGGTGAGCAACGCCCCCGCCCACACGCTGCTGCATGGGTTCCAGCCGCGGTGGGCCTTCGCGCTGCTGGGCGCCGCGCTGCTGTGGTTCGGCGCGGCGGTCCTGGTCTTCCACCGCGGACTTCGGCGCTACGCCAGCGCCAGCTCATGAGCCCGGCCCTTGACCAGCTCCAGGACCGCATCGGTTATACCTTTCGCGACTCCGCGCTGCTGGAGCAGGCGGTGACCCATCCGTCGTGGCTGCAGGCGCACCGCGAGACGGTCGAGAGCAACCAGCGCCTGGAGTTCCTCGGCGATGCCGTCCTGCAGCTGATCCTGACCGAGGCGCTGTTCCAGGAGTACGCGGCGGAGCGCGAAGGCGCTCTGAGCCAGCGGCGCGCGTCGTTGACGAAAGGGCCGTTCCTCGCGCTGCTCGCGCGCGAGATCGGCCTCGAGGCGTGCCTGCGGCTCGGCGGGAGCGAGGAGGCCGCCGGAGGACGCACGCGGGCGTCGGCGCTGGAGGACGCCTTCGAAGGCGTGATCGGCGCCATCTACCTCGACAGCGACCTGCCGGCCGTGCGGCGGGTCGTGCTCGGACTCTATGGTTCGCTTTCCGACCGGCTGGCGCTCGAGAAATTCGACAACCCGAAGGGGCGGCTGCAGGAGATGATCCAGCCGGTTCACGGCAACGAGGCCCTGCGGTACGAGGTGACGAATGTCGAAGGCGCCGACCACGCCCGCGAATACGAGGTGGCCGTGCTGCTGAATTCCGAACCCGTGGGAACCGGCCGGGGCACCTCCAAAAAACTGGCCGAGGAAGCGGCGGCGGAGGCGGCGCTCGCCGCGCTGAGCGCTCGGAAGAACGCCTAGGGAAGGCCGGCCCGCGGCTGCCCAACGGCTTGTCTTTCCGGCGTTTCGCCGTTCGTTCCCCCGCTTCCTTCATGCCTCTCGACTCCCCGCGAATCAAACTGACCGGCGTCATCGCGCCGTCCCGCGGCGCCGTGATCGCCGAACAGCTTCGCCAGCACCTCGCGCCGGTCTGGCTCGTGGTCGCCGAAGACCTGAAAACCGCGGAGCACCTGGCGGAGGACATCGCGTTTTTCCATCAGGCCTCGGGCGCGACCCGCGACCTCGCGACCCTGGTCTTCCCCGAATCGCTGGCCGACAGCCGCGACCAGCGCGAGGCCTTCGCGGCCTCGAGCGACCGGCTGACGGTCCTGTCCCGCCTCCGCGCCACCCGCGCGCACGCCTCCGCGCCCGACTCGCTGGTGGTGGTGACGACTCCCGCCGCGCTGCTGCAGCCGGTGCCGGCGCTCGAGGAATTTTCCACGCGCGAACTGACACTGGCGCGCGGACAAAAGCAGTCCTTCCACGGCTTGCTCGAACAGCTGCAGCAGCTGGACTACGACTCCGAGGCGGTCTGCGAGGCGCCCGGACATTATGCGATCCGCGGCGGAATCATCGACGTCTACCCGGTGACCGCGAACCAGCCTTACCGCCTCGATTTTTTCGGCGACGAGATCGAGGAGATCCGGGAGTTCGACCCGGTGACACAGCGTTCCGGCGCGGGCGTCGAGTCGATCATGCTGTCCGCCTCGCCGCGGGTGAAGTTCGCGGATTCCGCGACCGGCCTGGCGGACTACCTTTCGCCCGGGACGCGCCTGGTCTTCGTCGAGCCGGCTTCGCTCGACGAGGAGTTCAGCGCCTTCGCGCGCGAAGGCCGCGACGCCCTCACGCCCCTCCTCGAACGCTGCGCGGCGATGTTTGCGGTCAGCGACCTCGACGAAGCCAGCGCGCTGTTCGAGAACCCGACGCAGGAGTTCACCTGGAACACCGAGACGCTCGCCCACCATCGCAGCTATCCCGACGACGCGCTCGTCGCGCAGGAGCGCCTGGTGGTCGAGGAGGAGTCGCGGCTGAAATTCCTGCGCCAGATCGCGGCCTGGAAAAAGGCGGGCTATGCGATCCACGTGGTCGCATCGAAGGAGGGCGAGGAGCAGCGCATCCATGAGATCCTCGCCGAGGATTCCGCGCTGAAGGCGATCCGTCCCCGCTTCCTGCGCGGCGGCCTGAACGAGGGGTTCCGGATCACGTTCGGTCCCGCCCTCCCCGCGCTGGAATGGCCCGCGCTCAACCGCGCGGCCGGAATCGTCGTCGTCACCGAGACCGAGATCTTCGGCCGCCAGCGGGCGCGCCGTCCCGCCCTCAACACCCGCGCCGTCGCCCAGCGCGCGCAGATCGACCAGCTGCTGGATTTCTCCGAACTGGTCGAAGGCGATTTCGTCGTCCACCTCCAGCATGGCATCGCGCTGTACCGCGGCCTGACGAAGCTCGACACCGCCCAGGGCATGCGGGAGGTCATCTCGCTCGAGTTCGACGACCACGTCACGCTGCACGTGCCGCTGCAGGAATCGCACCTGATCAGCCGCTACGTCGGCCTGAGCAAAACCCGGCCCCAGCTCGGGCGCATCGGCTCGAACCGCTGGGAAAAGGCGCGGCAGTCGGCCGAGCGCGCGACGATCGACCTCGCGGCCGAGCTGCTCCGGATCCACGCCGCGCGCGAGGCGCAGCCGGGCCATGCCTTCCCGCCGGACACGACCTGGCAGAAGGAGTTCGAGGCGTCGTTCCCCTTCACCGAGACGCGCGACCAGCTGCGCGCGATCCAGGAAGCCAAGGCCGACATGGAGCGCACGCGTCCGATGGACCGGCTCATCTGCGGCGACGTCGGGTTTGGCAAGACCGAGGTCGCGATCCGCGCCGCGTTCAAGGCGGTGCAGAGCGGCCGGCAGGTCGCGGTGCTCGTGCCCACCACGGTGCTCGCCCAGCAGCATCTCAACACGTTTCGCGAGCGCATGGCCGGCTACCCCGTCGCGGTCGAGATGCTCAGCCGGTTTCGCACCCGGGCGGAGCAGTCGAAGATTCTCGCCGCCGCCGCCGCCGGGCAGGTCGACATCCTCATCGGCACGCACCGCCTGCTCCAGCTCGACGTGAAATTCCGCGAGCTCGGCCTCGTGATCATCGACGAGGAGCAGCGCTTCGGCGTGAAGCACAAGGAGCGCTTCAAGGCGATGCGCGCCATGGTCGACATCCTGTCGATGAGCGCGACGCCAATCCCCCGCACCCTTTACATGGCGCTGACCGGAGCGCGCGACCTGAGCGTGATCGAAACCGCTCCGACCAACCGCCATCCCATCCAGACGATCGTCAAGACGTACGAGGAGAAAGTGGTGGTCGACGCGATCCGCCACGAGATCCGCCGCGGCGGACAGGTCTTCTATCTTCACAACCGCGTGCAGACGATCGATCTTGTGGCGGCGCGGCTGCGGCAGCTTTTGCCCGACCTGGACATCGGCGTCGGCCATGGTCAGATGGAATCCTCCGAACTCGAGCGCGTCATGACGGAGTTCGTCGCCGGCCGCCACAAGGTCCTGGTCTGCACGACGATCATCGAGAGCGGGCTCGATATCCCGAACTGCAACACGATCATCATCGAGGGCGCGGACCGGTTCGGACTGTCGCAGCTTTACCAGCTTCGGGGGCGTGTCGGACGCTTCAAGCACCAGGCGTACGCCTATCTTCTGCTTCACCGCCACACGCGCCTGCTCGACGTCGCCCGCCAGCGGCTGTCGGCGATGCGCCAGCACAACCAGCTCGGAGCCGGTTTCCGGATCGCGATGCGGGACTTGGAGCTGCGCGGGGCCGGGAATCTCCTGGGGGCCGAGCAGAGCGGGCACATCGTGGGGGTGGGCTTCGAGCTATACTGCCAGCTCCTCCGGCAATCGGTCGCGCGGCTGAAGGGCGAGAAAACCGCGGCGGCGATCCGGGCCAACGTGAAGCTGGATTTTGTCTTCGTCGGCGAGGGCAGCGGCAAGACCCGCATCTCCGCCCGCGGCCGGCACGAGGACCGGTACACGGCGATCAAGGCGGCGGAGGACGAGGCCAGCGGAAGCGCCGAGGTGGAATCGATCCAGGCGCGGATCCCGCTCGGTTACATCGGCGAAACCCGTTTAAGGATCGATTTTTACCGCCGGCTGGCGCTCGCTGACACCTTGCCCGCCCTGAAGCAGATCGACTCGGACCTCCGCGACCGGTTCGGAAAGTACGGCGACGAGGTGAAGGCGCTGTTGCTGGTGACCGAAATCCGAATTCGGGCGGAACAAAAGGCCATTGGTTTCGTCGAAACCGAAGGTAGCCGCCTGAAATGCCTTCGGACGAGCGGTCGTCGCGATGACTGGGTGCAGGTGGGCACCCGGTTTCCAAGATTGACCGCCCCCCGACCGCTTCTACGGTTGCGAGAAATCGTGTCCTTTTTGAACCACCTTCCCGCCCCATGACGCTCGGTCCTCGTTTTTCCGCCGCCCTCCTCGCCACCGCCCTCGTTTCCCGCGCGTTCGGGGAGGTGCAGGCCCCGCCCGACAACCTCAACCTCCGGTTCGCGAACGGCATTGCCGCGATCGCCGAGGACAAGGTGATCACGGTCGACGACGTCCGCCGCGAAATTTCGCCGCTGATTCCCCAGCTGCAGCGCGAGGCCCGCAACGAGAAGGAGTTCAACCAGAAGCTCGAGAGCCTCCAGGACGACGTGATCCAGCAGCTGATCGACCGCGTGCTGATCGTGAAGGAGTTCCGCAAGGACGAAAAGCGCCACATCCCGGCCAGCTTCATCGACAACCGGATCGCCGACATCCAGACCGAGCAGTTCGACAACGACCGCTCGAAATTCCTCGCCTACCTCCGGTCGCGCAGCACGACGCTCCGCGAGTACCGCAAGGAGGTCGAGGAGGACATCATCTACAGCTACATGCGTGGCCAGCAGCGCAAGAGCACGAGCCTGGTCAGCCCGGTGCGCATCGAGACTTTCTACAAGGAAAACAAGGACCGTTTCTATCAGGAGGACGGTGTCCACCTTCGCCTGATCCAGTTCAACCGGAACAACGGGGAGACGGACGCCGACCTCGTCACCAAGGCGGAGGTCGTGCTGGCCCGGCTCAATGCCGGGGTGAAGTTCGAGGACCTCGCCAAGGAGTACAGCCAGGATTCGCGCCGCACCAAGGGCGGCGACTGGGGCTGGCAGAAGCGTTCGGACTTGAAGCCGGCGTTCAGCGAACCGCTTTTCACGCTCAAGAAGGGCGAGACGACGGCGCCGGTGCTGACGCCGGAGGGTTGTTTTCTCCTTCACGTCGAGGACCGGAAGTATGCGGGGATCCAGCCGCTGGACGACGTCCGCGAGCAGATCGAGCGCATGCTGGTCCAGCAGATGGGCCAGGTCAGCCAGGAGCGCTGGCTCGAGCGCCTCCGCCGGAACGGGTACGTGAAGCACTACTGAGTAGCATGGGTCTCCGACCCATGTTGAAGGACGCGGACCGCGCTTGCCCGTCGCCGCAGCCTTTCGCCGTCGAATGAATCCCCCCTTACGGGTCAGGAGACCCGTGCTACCGCGCCAAGTTCGCCAGGTTGATTCTTGGGTCTCCGACTCCGACCCATGTTGAAGGACGCGGACCGCGCTTGCCCGTCGCCGCAGCCTTTCGCCGTCGAATGAGTCCCCCTTCACGGGTCAGGAGACCCGTGCTACCGGCTCTTTCGCCGCGATCGTCTCCAGCGGAAGTTTCGCATTCGGGCACGAGTCGATCCACTGGCCCTGGGGGCGCGCCCATTCGACGGCGTTCGCGATGACGCGGCGCACGTTCTTGTCGTGGTACGTCGGATAGGTCTCGTGGCCGGGGCGGAAATAAAAAATCCTCCCGTTGCCGCGATGCCAGCAGCACCCGCTGCGGAAAACCTCGCCGCCTTCGAACCACGAGATGAAAACCTGCTCGTCGGGAGCGGGAATCGCGAAGGGCTCGCCGTACATCTCCTCCTGCGGCAATTCAAAACAGCGGTCGAGGCCGCGCGCGATCGGATGCCCGGGATTGCACACCCAGAGACGCTCGCGCTCGTCCGCCTCGCGCCACGTGAGCGAACACGTCGTGCCCATCAGCCGCTTGAAGATTTTCGCGTAGTGGCCGGAGTGCAGGACAATCAGCCCCATCCCCTCGAGCACCCGCCGCTGCACGCGGTCGACGACCCGGTCGTCCACCTCGCCATGCGCCATGTGCCCCCACCAGACCAGCACGTCGGTCGCAGCGAGCCGCGCCTCGCCCAACCCGTGTTCCGGCTCCTGCAGCGTGGCCGTGGAAATTTTCACCCCCGGCAAAAATTCCTGCACGCCCTCGGCGATCGTCGCGTGCATGCCCCGCGGATAAATTCCGCCCACCTTCGGATTCTTGTGCTCGTGGACGTTTTCGCCCCAGACGACGACTCGCAATGGATTCATGATAAAGAAATCGGAGGATTGGCAGATTCGAAAGGGGTGTCCAAGCCAATCCCATGATCGCCATCTCCGAATATTCGACCTCAAACCGGCTGCGTGAAATGGCCGTCGGCGAGCGCCCGCAGGAACGGCTCGAACGCCATGGGGCCCGCGCGCTCAGCGACACGGAGCTGCTCGCGCTGCTGTTGCGCAGCGGAACGCAGGGACACGACGTGGTGACGCTGGCGACGCGGCTCACGGCCGACGCCGGATCGCTCGCGGGACTGCTGGCCTGGCACGAAGGCGAATTCCGAAAATTGAAGGGGATCGGGAAGGTGAAGGCGCTGCAGCTGATCGCCGTGATGGAAATCGCCCGACGCGTGATCGAGCAGCAGGGGGCCGGAGCGCCGCTGCTCAACCGCGCCGAGCTGGTCAGCGCGTATTTTCAGCCCTTCATCTTCGGGCTGCAGGTGGAGAAATTCTGGGTGCTCTGCCTGAACCGAAAAAACCGCCTGCTGCGGCGCGTGGAGGTCTCGTCGGGCACGGCGACGTCGGCGCTCGTGCATCCCCGGGAGGTTTTCCGGGCGGCGATCCGCGAATCGGCCACGGCTGTCGTGTGCGTCCACAATCACCCCAGCGGTGACCCCACGCCGAGCTCAGCCGACATCCAGATCACGCGGCAGCTGTGCGACGCCGCCAAGGCCGTCCAGATCGAGTTTCTCGATCATGTCGTCGTGGGTTCCCCCGCGGCGGACCCGTCCGGCCGCGGATTTTTCAGCTTCCGCGAGGCGGGCCTGGCCTAAGGAGGAGACCATGAAATTCGAGGTCCGCCGATCGTCGGCGGAGCCCACGGTAGCAGCCGCCGTCAGGCGGCTGAACCCATTGGGCTTGATCGGCGCACGCGCGCAAAAACCTCCTGACGTCGGCTGCTGCCGGAAGACGCCGGCTTCAGAAGTAAAAACGCGTTTTCAACGCGTTAGACGCTCCGTCAGTCCCTTGAGTCCAGCTCGCGCCCCCAGCGCATCGGGACCCGCTCGACAGCCTCAGGGTCTGCGCCAATGCGCTCCATCTCCGCCGCCCGAAAGCCAAGGAATGGTAGGACCTGGATTCGAACCAGGGAAGGCGTTAGCCAGCAGATTTACAGTCTGCCCTCGTTGGCCACTTGAGTATCCTACCAAAAAACCGAACGGGCAAGGTTCCGGCTCGACCTCGCGACTTCAAGGTTTTTCTAACGCCGCCTTGCCACTCCGCCGGCACAACCTAGTCCTAGCCGGCCAAATGGTTGCTGACCTCAAGGAATGGCTTTCCGAGTTTCTCGCGCGCGGATTGCTGGCGGACATCATCACCCTTGCGGGCTTCCTGCTCGCGCTGCTCGTGGTGGCCCGGCTCATGAGCCAAAAGAAGGCGCCGGCCAATACCTTCGCGTGGCTGCTGGTCATCGTCCTCGTCCCGTACGTCGGCGTGCCGCTTTATCTCCTGTTCGGCGGCAGCAAGCTGCGCCGGCTTGCCGCGCGCAAGACTCCCCTCGCCCCCGCCCTGCGCCACCGGCCCGACACGCCCTCCCTTTTTTCCGAATCCGCCGTGGCGCAGACCATCATGGCCAGCGGCGCCGGCGCACCCTTCGCCGGAAACCGGCTGAAACTGCTGACGACCGGCCCGGAAACCTTCGCGGAACTCGCGCGCCAGATCGCCGGGGCGCAGCACTGCATCCACATCACGACCTTCATCCTCGGCCGCGACGAAACCGGGCGCCGGATCGTGCAGCTGCTCGCCGAGCGCGCGCAGGCGGGGGTCAAGGTCCGGCTGCTGCTCGACTCGGTGGGCTCGATGTTCATCGGCGCCTCGTTCATCGCGCCCCTGCGCCAGGCGGGCGGCGAGATCATCCGGTTCATGCCGGTCCTGCCCTTCACGTCGCGTGGCTCGGCCAACCTGCGGAATCACCGCAAGATCGCCGTGTTCGACCACAGCCGCGCCATCATCGGCGGACACAATCTCGCCGACGACTACATGGGGCCGCTGCCCTCGCGAAAATATTTCGACGACGTCGGCGCCCTGGTCGAGGGGCCGGCCGCGGTCCTCCTCAACGAGGTGTTCATCGCCGACTGGTGCTTCGCGAGCCGGCGCTCCCCGGAGGCGTTGCGCGCGCCGCTGCCGCTCGAACGCGCGGCCACCGGCGGGCATGCCGAGCTGCAGGTCGTCGCCAGCGGCCCCGACGTGCCGGGCGATCCGCTCTACGAGGGCATCATCTCGATGATCCAGGAAGCGGAGCGCAGCATCTGGATCGTGACCCCGTATTTCATTCCGGACGACGTGCTGCTGCGTTCGCTGATCGTGAAGGCGCGGGCCGGGCGGGACGTCACGCTGATCGTGCCGGCGCACTCAAACCATCCGGTGACCGATTTCGCCCGGCGGCATTATGTCCGCGAGCTCCGCCGCGCCGGCGGGCGCGTGCAGCTCTTCGGTCCCGGCATGATGCACAGCAAGGCGGTGATGGTGGATGATCGCATCGGCCTGCTTGGCTCCGCCAATTTCGATCTGCGCAGCCTGTTCGTGAATTTTGAAATCGGGCTGGTGATCCACTCGGAGCACGAGGTCCAGGCGATCAAGGCGTGGGCCAGGGGCCTGCTGCCGCATTGCCGGGAGATGAAGATGGAGGGGCCGAAAAAGTATCGTCTCCTGGGAAACATTCTCGAGGATTTCAGCCGGCTGCTCGCGCCGCTGCTGTGAGTGCTGGGTGAAGGAAGAGGTGGAGCGCATGGTCGCAGACCCTGAGTCGCAGACCCCGAGCTTATCGAACGGGATCCGATGCGCCGGGGACGCGAGCAGGACTCGAGGGACTGACGGAGCGTCTAACGCGTTTTACTTTCGAACCTGCACCTTCTGGTAGCAGCCGACGTCGGAAGGCTGTTCCGTGTATGCGTCGATCCAGCGGAATGGGTCCAGCCGCCTGACGGCAGCTGCTACCGGAACGTGAAGTCGAGCTGGCCTGAGGGCCAGCGCCTCAAGCCATCGCGCTGGCGAGCTCCAGGAGATCGAAGGCGTGGCGGACCTCGCGGCGAATCTCGATGAGCGCCGCCCGGGCGTGCTCGATCTGGACGTCGGTCTTCTCCGCGTATTCGGCCTTGAGGGCCGTCCAGCGTTCGCCGAGATGGTGCAGCTTCGCTCCCGAATGCTGGAGCAGAAGGCGCATGCGGCCCTGCAGGGGCGTCACCTGGCAGGCGAGCCGGGCATCGAGCCGGCGGCGGGCCTCCGCGAGCTGCAGGAGAAGAATTTTTTCCTCCGACACGCGCCGCAGGCCCTTCACGAGCCCCAGTTTCGACAGAATCCAGATCGACCACTTCGTGGGATCCCACTGCCACCACTTCACGCCGTTCCGGTAGTCATGCTGAAACTCGTGGTGATAGTTGTGGTAGCCTTCGCCGAAAGTGAACACGGCCATGAGCGCGCTGTCGCGGGCGCTGCACTGGTCCGAATAGGGCTGCCGGCCCACCGTATGGCAGAGCGAGTTGATGAAGAAGGTCATGTGCTGCACCGCCACGACGCGGGCGACGCCGGCGATGAGGAATCCGCCCAAGGCGCCGATCCAGCCGGCATGCAGGAAGCCAAGCAGGGCCGGGAGGAGGAAACCGACCGTGATCGCGGTCCTCACATAATATTTTTCCTGCAGCATCACCAGACGGTCCTTGCGGAGGTCGGCGACGTTGTCCCACGGCGGCTCGGGATCGAGACGGAAGAGGATCCAGCCGATGTGCGCGTGCCAGAAGCCCTTGGTGATGTCGTAGGGGTCGTCGTCGCTGTCGACGTTCTTGTGGTGGCGGCGATGATCCGAAACCCACGCCAGGGCGCTGTTCTCGAAAGTGGCCGCGCCGAACAGCAGGGTCAGCAGGCGGATGGGCCAGCGGGCCTCGAAGGCCTTGTGGGCAAACAGGCGATGGTAGCCGAGAGTGATGCTCAACCCGGTGGCCACGAAGAAGCAGAGGAACATCCCAATCTGGAAGGCGTCGACCTTCACGAACCAGGCATAAAGCGGGACGGCGGTGACGGACGTGATCGCCGTGCCGATGAGGAACGAGCTATTGGTCCAATTGATGCGAGCGGAGGGAATGCGGAATGCCACGATGGCACCATTACGGGTGAAATTCGCCGGAACTGCGAGAGGAATTTCTCGCGTTCCGCCGCTCAAACTGCGTGCGCCGCGATAAACGCTTTGATCGCAGCGGGCTCTGCTCGCACAAAAAATTTCCGCACCGCGCGGCTTTTCAATGCCTCGAGGGAAGGATGCGTCGGCGAGACTCCGATCGCCGTCTGGATCGTCTCGGGGAATTTCGCGGGACTCGCCGTCGCGAGCACCACACTGGGCCGTCCGGGCGTCAAATCCCGGAAGGCGCACGCCGTGTGCGGATCCACGATATAGCCATGATCGCGGTGCACGCGCCGGATGATCCCGGGGATTTCCACATCGGCGCAGTGCGAGGCCGAGAACCTGCCGCGATCCCAGTCCTTGAACTCGTACCGGCCCGTTTGCCTGAACTCCGCCATCACGGAGCGCACCCGCGCGGAATCGCGGCCGACCAGATAATAGAGGAAGCGCTCGAAGTTCGACGCGACCTGGATGTCCATCGACGGCGCCAGGCTCGGCGCGACGTCGCGCACCCGGTATTCACCCGTCGTGAACAGCCGGTAAAGAATGTCGTTCTGGTTGGTCGCGATCTTGAATCCCCGGATCGGCACGGCCATCTGCTGGAGCATCCAGCCGGCGAGGACGTTGCCGAAATTCCCCGTCGGCACGACGAACTCGGCCTCGGCCCGCTCCGCGCCGGAAAGCCTGAGCCAGGCATGGAGGTAATAGACGCACTGCGCGAGCACCCGCGCCAGGTTGATGGAGTTGACGGCGGAAAGCCGGTGCCGCCGGCGGAATTCCTGGTCGCCGAAAACCTCCTTCATCGCCGCCTGCGCGTCGTCGAAGGTCCCCTCGACCGCCAGCGCGAACACATTCTCGGCGCCGGTGCAGGCCATCTGACGCTCCTGCAGCGGCGACACCCGCCCGTCCGGATAAAGGATGAAAATCGCGGCGCCGGGTTTGCCGAGCAGTCCGTGGATCGCGGCCGCCCCGGTGTCGCCCGACGTGGCGCCGAGGACATTGATCGACTCCCCCCGCATACGGCACTGGTACTCGTAAAGGTTGCCGAGGAGCTGGAGGGCAAAATCCTTGAAGGCGAGGGTCGGACCGTGAAACAACTCGAGCACCTGGACGTCGCGCGTCAGGCGGCGCAACGGGGCGATCGCCGGGTCGGAAAAGGTCTGGTAGGACTTCGCGACAATCCCGCGCAGGATGTCCGCCGGAATGTCGGTCGCAAAGACGCGGAGGAATTCAAAGCAGAGGCCGGGATAGGAAAGCCCCTCGAACTCCTTCAGTTTCCCCGAAAAATCCGGCAGGGTCTCCGGCAGGAAAAGCCCCCCGTCCGGCGCCAACCCGGTGGCCACCGCGTCGGAAAATCCAAGGGCGGGAGTTTGTCCCCGGGTGGAGAGATAGCGCATGAGGACGCCCCCGCCCGGCGCTACGGCCGGTCGAGCTGGAAGGCCGTGTGCACGACCCGCGCCGCCTCGTCGGCGCGCTCGAGGTCGAGCACCACCGAGATCTTGATCTCGGAGGTGCTGATGAGCTCGATGTTGATCCCGGCGTCGGCCAGCGCCTGGAACAGGGTCGCAGCGACGCCCGAATGGGTCTTCATGCCCACGCCGACCACCGAAAGCTTCGCAATGTGCTCCAGCACGGCGACGTCGCCGCCGATCACGGCGACCACCGGCTCGAGGACTTTCGCGACGCGTCCGGTCTCGGTCTGCGGCACGGTGAAGGTGAGATTGGCGACGCCCTGGCGGCCGACGTTCTGGACGATCATGTCGACGTTCACATTGGCGTCGGCGAGCGCGCGGAACACCTTGGCCGCCGAGCCGGGCTTGTCGCGGATGTTGCTCACGACCACCTTCGCCTGGTCCTTGTCGACGGCGACGCCGCGGACGACGACTTTTTCCATATAGGCGACTTCTTCTTTCACGATGGTTCCTGGGTTGTGGTTAAAGGAGGAGCGGACTTCGAAGACGACGTTGTATTTCTTCGCGAACTCGACGGACCGGGTCTGCATGACCTTGCTGCCGGAGGACGCGAGCTCGAGCATTTCATCATAGGAGATTTCCGGCACCTTCTGCGCGTTCTTCACCACCCGCGGGTCGGCGCTGTAGACGCCGTCGACGTCGGTGTAGATCTCGCACTTGTCGGCCTTCACCGCCGCGGCCAGCGCGATCGCCGTCAGGTCCGACCCGCCGCGACCGAGCGTGGTGATCTGGCCCTCTTCATTGATCCCCTGGAAACCCGCGACGATCACCACCTTTGCGTTCTCCAGGTCCCGCACGATCGGCTTGGCATTGATCGTCTTGATCTTCGCCTTGGTGTGCACCTTGTCGGTGAAGATGCCCGCCTGGGCGCCGGTGTAGCTCACGGCGTCGACTCCGATCCCGTGGAGCGCCATCGCGGTGAGGGCGATCGTCTCCTGCTCGCCCGTGGCCAGGAGCATGTCGAGCTCGCGCTCGCTCGGGAACTCGCAGACTGCCTTGGCCCGGGCCAGCAGCTCGTTGGTCACGCCGGAACGGGCGGAGACGACGACCACGAGTTCGTTGCCCTCGTCGCGCGTCGCCTTGATGCGCTCGGCCACCTTCTTGATGCGTTCGACGTCGCCCACCGAGGTGCCGCCATATTTTTGGACAATGCGTGCCATAATCGGAAGGACTCAGTCGGCGAAGTCGCCAATCCGCAAGAGCAGCGGCGGTTCCTGCACGCAGCCGAGCCGCGCCAGCCGCGCCAGGGTCGCGCCCATCGCGCGCTCGTCGCTCACGTGGGTCGTCAGCACGAGCGAAGCCGAACCCGCCGGCTCCTGCGCGCTCTGGATCACGCTCGCGATGCTCACCTTCTGCGCGGCCATCGCGGCCGCGATCCGGGCGAGGACACCCGGCTCGTCGCTGACCTTCAGTCGGAGATAATAGCGGCAGCGGATATGCCCGAGCGGCGCCAGGCGGCATCCCGGCGCGCGCTGCTCCGGCCCGCTCTCCTTCCGGGCGGTGATGAATGCGCGGCGGTCGTTCTTGAGCAGCGAGACGGCGTCGACCAGGTCGCTGATCACCGCGCTCGACGTCGCGTCCTGCCCCGCCCCGCGGCCGATGTAAAGGGTCGTGCCCGCGACGTCGCCGCGGACCGAAACCGCGTTGAACACGCCGCTGACCTTCGCGACCACGTGGCTCTCAGGCAGCAGCGTCGGATGCACGCGGACGCTCAATTCGTCCGTCGCAAAATCGCGCGCGATCACCGCCAGCAGCTTGATGCCGTAACCCAGCGCCGCCGCGTGCTTGAAATCCGCCGGCGTGATCCGGTCGATGCCCTCGACGATCATCTGGGACGGTTTCACCCAAGTGCGGTGCGCGAGGTACGCGAGCACCGCCGCCTTGTGCGCGGTGTCCCAGCCCTCGACATCGAGCGACTCGTCGGCCTCGGCGTACCCCAGCCGCTTCGCCTCGCCGAGGACCGCGGTGTACGGGGCGTCCTGCTCCTCCATCTGCGTGAGGATGTAATTGCAGGTGCCGTTGAGGATCCCGTAGATCAGCGGAAAGCGGTTGGCCACGAGTCCCTCGCGCAGCGCCTTGATGATCGGGATGCCGCCGGCGACGCTCGCCTCGAAGAGAAAATGCCCGCCGTGCTTCCGCGCCATCGCGAAGATTTCCGCGCCGTGCCCGCAGATCAGGGCCTTGTTGGCCGAGATGACGACCTTGCCGCACCCCAGGGCCGCCAGCGTGACGTCGCGGGCAACCGTCGTGCCCCCGATCAGCTCGCAGACAATGTCGATGTTCGGATCCGTCGCGACCTCGAGCGCGTCGGTGGTGAGCCGGGATGGCGCCAGGCGCACGCTGCGGGGCTTCCGGAGATCGCGCACCGAGGCGCGCGCCAGTTCGAGCCGGACGCCGAGCCGGGTCTCCAGGTCGCCGCGCACCCGCGTCAGGTGACGCCAGACGCCCTGGCCAACCGTGCCGAGGCCGCAGATTCCGATCCGGATCAAGGGCGCCGACTTCATGCCTTCGGGGGCGCCGCGGATTTTTGGCCGATCTTGGTCTCGGTGCCGGCGATGAGTCGGGAAATGTTCGCGCGGTGGCGAATCGCGACGAAGAGCATCACGGCCGCGCACATTCCCAGGAGGATCGGCCGGACGTGAAGGAGCCAGGCCGCCACGGTGAGCGCGAGCGCGGCAAGCATCGACGCGAGCGAAACATAACGCGTCAGGGCCGCGGTCACGGCCCACACCGTCGCCGCGATCAGCGCGCCCGAGGGGAACAGCACGAGGAATCCGCCCGCGCCGGTCGCGACGCCCTTGCCGCCCTTGAAGCGCGTGAAGCACGAGAACGAATGCCCGAGCAGCGCGCCGAAAAGTCCGGCGATCATGGCGGGCAGCGGATCGAGGGCGGCCTCGCCCCTGAAAAATCCGGCCCATGCGAGCGGCCAGCCGGCGGCGGCCGCGCCCTTCAGCGCGTCGAGCGCAAAGACCAGGTTTCCCGGGCCGGGGCCGAGGACGCGCCGCACGTTGGTCGCGCCCGGACTCTTGCTTCCGACGGCGAAGATATCGACCCCCTTGGCGCGGGCCACGAGGTAGCCGCATGGAATCGCCCCCAGGAAATAACCGCCCACACCGGCAATGAGGATCGGCGTCAGCATGACACGCTAAAGCTGCACGAACTTCGCGAGCTTGATCGCGCGGTGCGACTTGAGCTCCTGCCGCGCGGCGGCGCTCGGCTCGCTGTCGAGATTGATCACCATCAGCGCGGTTTCCCCCGCGCGCTGCCGGCTGAGGGACATGTTCGCGATGTTCACGCCGTCGCGGCCGAGCAGCGTTCCGACGTATCCGATCATGCCGGGCTCGTCGTGGTTCTCGATGATGAGGAGCTTGCCATGCGCTTCCGCCTCGACCTCGCGGCCGTTCAGTTCCACGAGCCGGGGCTTCGCCGTCTTCCCGATCAGCGTGCCCTTCGCGGCGTGCAGCGAGCCGTCGGCCGCGACGGCCTCCACGCCGATCAGCTCGGAATAGTCGATGTCGTCGGTCGACTTCACGACCTCCAGCTTCACGCCGAGGCGCTCGAGCGCGATCGGGGCGTTCACGAAATTGATCGATTCGCCGCTGATGCGCCGCAGCCATCCGCGCTGGATCGACCGCGTGACTGCGTTCACGTCGAGGTCGATCATCTTCCCCCAATAGGTGATGCGCAGGGTACCGACCTGGGCCGGCGCGACCTGCTGCACGAGTGTGCCGAGCTTCTGGCCGAGATCGAGATAAGGCCCGAGCACCTTCAGCATCGTGGCATCGATGCTCGGCATGTTCACGGCGTTGCGGATGATCCCGCCTGCGAGCACGTCGGTGATCTGCTCCGCGATCTCGAGGCCGACCGCATCCTGCGCCTCGGCCGTCGACGCCCCGAGGTGCGGGGTCAGCACCACGTTCGGCAGCGACCGGAACTCGCTTTCCTTGGCGAGCGGCTCCTCCTCGAACACGTCCAGCCCCGCCGCCCCGACCTGGCCGGACTTCAGTGCGGCGATAAGCGCGGATTCCTTGATGATGCCGCCGCGCGCGCAGTTGAAGAGCCGCACGCCCTTCCTGCACTTCGCGAGCGCCGCCTCGTCGATCAGGTAATGCGTCGCATCGGTCAGCGGCATGTGCACGGTGATATAGTCCGACTGCGCGAGCAGCTCGTCGAGCGCCACCGCCTCGACCTGCATGGCCTTCGCCCGGCTCGGGGCGAGATAGGGATCGTAGGCGAGGACGCGCATGCCAAAGGCCTGGGCGCGCTTCGCCACCTCGGACCCGATGCGGCCGAGGCCGACGATGCCGAGGGTCTTACGGAAAAGCTCGCTGCCGGAGAAACTTTTTCGGTCCCACTGCCCCGCCCGCATCGAGGCCCCCGCCTGCGTCACCGGACGCGCCCCGCAGAGAATATGGGTGAAGGTGAGCTCG
The DNA here is from genome assembly GCA_028293565.1 of Verrucomicrobiota bacterium. Taxonomy (GTDB): domain Bacteria; phylum Verrucomicrobiota; class Verrucomicrobiia; order Opitutales; family Opitutaceae; genus Opi-474. Next base: position 52,692 of record JAQGON010000099.1, read on the forward strand.
GCCGTGGCGATGGTGTTGCCCGTCGGCGTGTTCATCACGATCACGCCGCGTTCCGTGGCGGCCTCGACGTCGACGTTGTCGACCCCGACGCCCGCGCGCCCCACGACCTTCAATTCGGGGGCGGCCGCGAACACGGCCGCCGTAATTTTCGTCTCCGACCGCACCGCGATCGCCTGCACGTCCTTTACGAGGGCCAGCAGCTTGTCGGGCGCCGTGTTGTACGACTCGATGACCTCGAAATTCGGTTGCTGTCGCAGGTAAGCGACTCCCTTCGGTGAAATCTTGTCGGCGACGAGGATTTTCATGGGGAAAATGGACCTCAGCGAAAAGTCCGGGTCCTCAAAATGCAACGCTAACAAAAATGCGGCGTCACGGGAGTGTGTCATCGGAACCCGCGCGGTGCGCAAGATCCCGATTTCAAACGCCCCAAACCCGATCCGAACTCAGGGTCGCGCGATCCAGGGACAAACCGGGAAAGTCACTCCCTCGTTTTCGGCTCAGATCGTCCCCGGATCGCGTCCAAAAAACGCTCTTGAATCTTGAATTTTAAATCCGAAATTTCTTTCCTTCCCTAATCATTATTTGGCCGGAATTCCGAGCTCGTGCGCGGCGAAGCCGAACATGTCGGCCCACTCGTTGATCGTCTTCGAAACCGGGGTCGTGCCGCTGGAGCCGCCGTGGCCGGCGTTGGACTCGATTCGTATCAAGGCCGGCCGGGGCGAATCCGCGACCGCGCTCTGCAGGGCCGCCGCGTACTTGAAGGAGTGCGCCGGGAACACCCGGTCGTCGTGGTCGCCGGTGGTGA
>JAQGON010000198.1 GCA_028293565.1 Verrucomicrobiota bacterium
CGCCGGCTCCATCATCGTCCGCCAGCGCGGCAGCAAGCTGCACGCCGGCCGCAATGTCGGCATCGGCCGCGACTGGACGCTTTACGCGCTCAAGGACGGCACGGTGAAGTACGACAAGGCCCACCGCAAGGTGGCCGTCGTCACGGCCTGAGCCGTCTCCGCGCTTCGCGCCCAACGCAGCCCGTCCGGGCTGCGTTTTTTGTTTGGCGAAGTCCGCCGTCCCGCCAACCGTGCGGCCAGCCCCGGGCGTTGTCCCGCCCCACTCCATGCCCGACCGCCTCGACGACCTCCGACGCCAGCGCGCCCTGATCAGCGAGCATCTGGCTTGGATCGACCGGGAAATCGCCGCGGCCAGCCCGCACGCTCCCGCGCTCCCGGCTCCGGAAAATCGTCGCGGGCCCGTTCCTCTTCCAGTGGGCTTGGGTCACGCCCCGCGCCCGGTCCCGAATGCGACGGCGGGTGCCCCGCGTGATTTTCCCGAATACCAGACGGACGCCGCCGCCGTCGAACGCGATGCGCGCCGCGGTTGCCTGCTTTACGCGGCCCTGGGTTTCGTGGCGCTGTTCGTCATCGCCGCGGCGATTTATTTTTTCGGTTACCGGGATTATCCCTTGTTCTCGTCCGGAAAACCCGCCGCGCACGCCCCGCGGTAGCGGGAGTAGCACGGGTCTCCGACCCGTGAAGCGGGACGCCGCCAATCACCGTCAGCCGAGCTCCACCGTTTTTCTCGAGTCCACCCACACGGGTCGGAGACCCGTGCCACTCCGGCTCTAGCTCGCGGCCGGATACGACCCCATCCACTTCTTCTGCGGTAGCGGGCGTAGCACGGGTCTCCGACCCGTGAAGCTGGACGCCGCCAATCACCGTCAGCCCAGCTCCACCGTTTTTCTCGAGTCCACCCACACGGGTCAGGAGACCCGTGCCACTCCGGCTCTAGCTCGCGGCCGGATACGACCCCATCCACTTCACCAGGGGGCAGAATTTCTGCAGCTCGGCGAGGGCTTCCTTCATCGCGGGGTCGTCGTAGTGACCCGAAACATCGATGAAAAAATAATAGTCCCACGGGCGTTTCTTGCTCGGGCGCGACTCGATCTTCGAGAGGTTGATGCCGCGCTCCGCCAGGGGCATCAGCATTTTCAGCAGCGATCCCGAGTGCTGCGCGGCAGCGTCGCCGAGGGAGATCGCGAAGCTCGTGAGGTCCTTGCCGCCGCCGACGGGGCCCGACGGCTTCTTGCCCAGCACGAAGAACCGCGTCGTGTTGTCGGCCTTGTCCTGGATGTTCTTCGCGACCACCGGCACGCCGTAGGTCGTCGCCGCCAGTTCGCCCGCCACCGCCGCCGCCCCGGGCTCGTCCTTCGCGATCTGCACCGCTCGCGCGGTGCTGGGCGCGTCGACCAGCTGCGCGTGCGGCAGGTGGCGCTGAAGCCAGTGCCGGCACTGGGCCAGCGCCTGGTCCTTCGAGTAGACACGCTCGATTTTTTCCAGCGGCGACGCCGAGATCAGCGCGTGGGTGATTTCCAGGTAGATCTGCGCGACGATTTTCAGATCCGATTCGATGAACAGATCCAGGGCGTCGCGCACCGACCCTTCCGTGGAATTCTCGATCGGGATCACGGCGTAATCGGCCTCGCCCTTTTCCACCGCGGTGAAGATGTCGCCGATGTTGGCCATCGCATGGTAATCCACGCTCGCGCCGAATTTCTTCATCGCCGCCATGTGCGTGTTGGTCGCCTCGGGGCCGAGATAGGCGATGAGCAGCGGCTTCTCGAGGGCGATCGCCGCCGACATGATCTCCCGGTAAATCGCCCGCAGCGCCTCGTGCTTGATCGGCCCCTGGTTCTGCGCGGAAATCTTCCGGAGCACGGCCTCCTCGCGCTCCGCCACATAGATCTGGCCGCCCTGGCTGCGCTTCAGCTTTCCAATCTCGGCGGCCAGCCGCAGGCGCTGGTTCAGCACCTCGACCAGCTCGCGGTCCAGCTGGTCGATCTTTTCGCGAATCGGGCCGAGGTCCATGTCAGGTCTGCGTCGGGGTTTCGCCGCCGCCGGCCGCGGCGCCCTCGAGCGGCAGCTGCTCGTCGGAGAGGCCCATGTCGGTGTCGCTCAGCTTCGACGGATTCATCGCGTTGGCCAGCCACTCGTCGATCTGACGCGACGACAGCACGTCGGACGCCGGCAGCTCGTCGACCGACTTGATCCCGACGAATTCGAGGAACCGGTCCGTTGTGCCGTACTGGATCGGCCGCCCCGGCAGCTCGGCGCGCCCGACGACATAAATCAATTCGCGCTCGAGCAGCTTGTTCACGCCCGCTTCGGCCGAGACTCCGCGGATCGTCTCGATTTCGCCGCGCGTGACCGGCTGGCGGTACGCCACGATGGCAAGGGTTTCCACGGACGACTGGCTCAGTTTTACTGGCGGCGGCTCCGCGCGGAGGATCCGCACCCAGCGCGCGAACCGCGGATGCGTCACCACGCGATAACCGTTCGAGCCCTCGATCAGCAGGAGCCCGTCGTCCGCGGCGCGCATTTCCACGGCGATCTCATCCATCACCTCGCGGATCTGGGTCGCCGTGACCAGCGAGGGCACATCGCGATAAAGCTCCGCATCCTCGGGGGCCTCCGTCACCACCTCGGCCGGCTCCTCCTGGGCGGGAGCCGGCGGCGCCGCGCTGACAGCCCCCTCGCCGGGCGCGGGCGGCGCCGCGCCCTCCCCTGCCTCGTGCAGCGGCAGCGATCCCTGATCGTGGAAACGCGTGAACGTCGCCTGGATGTCCTTGATCGCGAGCGGCTGGCTGGAGGAGAGGAGCAGTGCTTTGAGCACCTTTTTCAGGTTGAAGGCCATGCGTTGAATTCGGGGTGAGTGAATGCGCCGCCCCGGAGGTGAAGCAACACCAGAGTGACGCGTCGCTCGTCACTTTCCAAACCGGGCTTGCCGCCGGCAACCGGCTTTGGTGTGGTGCGTGTCGCCCATGAGTTCCACGCCCGAATCCATCCGCAAGCATTCCTCCGTCGTCGTCGACGGTCCCAGCCGCGCCGGCGCCCGCTCAATGCTGCGGCCGGTCGGTTTCACCGAGGAGGATTTCACCAAGCCCGTCGTCGGCATCGCCTCGACCTGGAGCATGGTCACGCCCTGCAACATGCACATCGACCAGCTCGCGCGCGAGGCTGAGGCCGGGGCGAACGCCGCCGGCGGCAAGGCTGTCGTGTTCGGCACGATCACCGTTTCCGACGGCATCAGCATGGGCACGCCGGGCATGCGCTACTCGCTCGTCTCGCGCGAGGTCATCGCCGATTCGATCGAGACCGTCGCCGGGGCCGAGGGCTTCGACGCCCTGGTCACCATTGGCGGATGCGACAAGAACATGCCCGCCTGCGCGATGGCCATGGCCCGCCTGAACCGCCCCAGCGTCTTTGTCTACGGCGGCACCATCCTTCCCGGCCTTCATCCCGATTCCAAAAAGGAATGCGACGTCGTCTCCGTTTACGAGGCGATCGGCCAGCACTCCGCGGGAAAAATCGACGGCGCCGGGCTGCAGAAGGTGGAGAACTGCGCCGTCCCCGGCCCGGGTTCCTGCAGCGGGATGTACACCGCCAACACCATGGCCTCGGCGATCGAGGCGCTCGGCCTCAGCCTCCCGAACAGCTCCGCGCAGATCGCGATCGGCGCCGAGAAAAAAGAGGACTGCCGCCGCGCGGGCGCAGCCGCCGTCGCTCTCCTCAAGGCCGGTATCCGCCCCCGTGACATCATGACGAAAAAGGCGTTCGAGAACGCCATCACCGTCGCGATCTCGCTCGGCGGATCCACCAACGCCGTCCTCCACCTGCTCGCCATGGCGCACGAGGCCCGCGTCAAACTCTCGATCGACGACTTCACCCGCATCGGGAAAAAAGTCCCGGTCCTCGCCGATCTGAAGCCTTCCGGGAAATACGGCATGGCGCACCTCTCGCGCATCGGCGGGCTTCCGCCGCTGATGAAGATGCTCCTCGACGCCGGCCTGCTCCACGGCGACTGCCTCACCGTCACCGGGAAAACCATCGCCGAAAACCTCGCCGGCGTCGGCCCCTACCCCGCCGGCCAGGATGTCATCCGACCGCTCAGCAACCCGATCAAACCCGACAGCCATCTTCGCATCCTCTACGGCAACCTCGCCCCGCAGGGCGCCGTCGCGAAGGTCACGGGCAAGGAAGGACTCCTCTTCTCCGGCAAGGCGATCACGTTCGAGTCCGAGGAAAACGCGCTCAACGCCATCCTCGATGGACGCGTCAAGGCCGGCCACGTCATCGTCATCCGCAACGAAGGCCCCCGCGGCGGCCCCGGCATGCGCGAGATGCTCGCGCCGACCAGCGCCGTCATGGGCAAGGGCCTGGGCAAGGAGGTCGCGCTCATCACCGACGGACGCTTCTCGGGCGGCAGCCACGGCTTCGTCGTCGGTCACATCACGCCCGAGGCCTTCAACGGCGGTCCGCTCGCGCTCGTGAAAAACGGCGACGTCATCACGATCGACGCCGTCAAAAACGAATTGAGCCTCGCGGTGCCCGCGAAGGAACTCGCCGCCCGCCGGAAGGCGTGGAAACAAAAGCCGCCCAAGGAAACCCGCGGCGTGCTCGCAAAGTACGCGCGCCTCGTGACCAGCGCCTCCGAAGGCGCGGTGACGGACAAAGAGCTGCCCTGATCGCGAACCCCCGTCCCAGGGTCCCGGCTTCCGAATTCGCATTCGGCATTCAGCGATCCGCAATCGATCACTCCCATGGCCTGGTCCCGTTTCAAACACTACTACTGCCAAAACGCGGACCTCGGGGTTGCGCTCGACATCAGCCGGATCCCCTTCCCCGACGATTTTCTGGCGGGCCAGGAGTCCGCGATACAGCAGGCGTTTTCGGCGATGGCGGAACTGGAAAAGGGCGCGATCGCGAACCCGGATGAGCAACGCATGGTGGGGCACTACTGGCTCCGCGCGCCGCAGCTGGCGCCGACTCCGGAGCTGAGCCGCGAGATTTCCACGACGCGCGAGTCGATCAAGGAATTTGCCGCCAAGGTTCATTCCGGGGCCGTCGCCGGGCCGAAGGGCAGATTCAGGAACCTGCTCGTGATCGGCATCGGCGGCTCGGCGCTGGGTCCGCAGTTCGTCAGCCACGCGCTCGGGCACCCGCGCAAGGACAAGCTCGGCGTCGCATTCTTCGACAACACCGACCCGGATGGAATCGACTACGTGCTTGCCGGCCTGCGCGGACAGCTGCCGAAAACCCTGGTTGTCGTGATCTCGAAATCCGGCGGCACCGCCGAGACCCGCAACGGCATGCTCGAGGCCATCGCAGCCTTCAAGGCCGCCGGGCTCGATCATCCGAAGCACTTTGTCGCCGTCACCGGCGCCGGTTCCAAGCTCGACGCCACCGCCGCCGCGGAAGGCTGGCTCGCGCGTTTTCCGATGTGGGACTGGGTGGGCGGCCGCACGTCGGAGCTCGGCGCCGTCGGGCTTCTGCCCGCTGCGCTCCAGGGGATCGACATCCAGGCGATGCTCGACGGCGCGGCGGCGATGGACGCAGCGACGCGCGTTTCCACGACCGCGGAAAATCCCGCGGCGCTGCTGGCGCTGATGTGGTTCTTTGCGACGGACGGACGCGGCGCGAAGGACATGGTCGTGCTCCCCTACAAGGACCGGCTCCTGCTTTTTTCGCGGTACCTCCAGCAGCTTGTCATGGAGTCGCTGGGCAAGGAGCACGACCTCCGGGGCAAGGTCGTGAACCAGGGCATTGCCGTCTACGGGAACAAGGGCTCGACCGACCAGCACGCGTACGTCCAGCAGCTCCGCGACGGCGTGAACAATTTTTTCGTGACGTTCATCGAGGTGCTGAAGGACCGCGACGCGAAGTCCTCCCTCGAGGTCGAGCCGGGCATCACGGCCGGGGATTACCTGCAGGGCTTCCTCCTCGGAACCCGCGATGCGCTCAGCGAAAAGGACCGGAGCTCCGTCACGATCACCCTGCCCGACGTTTCGCCGCGCTCGGTGGGGATGCTGATCGCGCTCTATGAGCGCGTGGTCGGGCTTTACGCCTCGCTGATTGGAATCAACGCGTACCATCAGCCGGGAGTCGAGGCGGGCAAGAAAGCCGCGAGCGGAGTGATCGCACTGAAACAGAAATTGGCCGCCGCGCTCCACGCGGCGCCGGACCAGCCGGTGACCGTCGAGGAGCTCGCCGCGCGCGTGAACGCCCCCGACCAGGCCGAGCTCGTGTTCAAGATTCTCGAACATCTCTCCGCCAACAAAGCCAGCGGCATCAGGAAACGCCTCCGGACGCCGTGGCATCAATCGCGGTATTCCTTTCGGGCGTAGGCCGGAATGCGCGCGAGCGGGGAGCAGGAAGCCGGAACAATCCCGCCAAACTCCTTTCAGACCGCGTGGCGCCTGCGCTTCTCCTTGCTCCCTCGTCCTTCCGTCCTATTCATCCGATCCATGACTTCGCCCAAGAAATCCATCCTCGCGCTGCTGGTGTTCGTCGCGGCACTGCTCGGCGGCTGCACGTCCAAGACGGAAAAAGACACGTCGATTCCGTGGAGCCGTCCGGCGGATTGGGAAGGCCAGATCCCGGGCATGGGCGGCGGCCGCTAAGGCCGGTCTGCTCCTGAGGTTGGAGGTTGAGGACCTCGGGAATCCCGCCTCACTCGTCGCCGTGGCCACCTCTCTCTCGTCCGCGAGCCCATCCCAGAAATCCGGCCGGCGCCGGATTTTTTTATGAGCGACTCTCTCGCCGGCAACGCCTCGCTGACTCCGCTGCCCGGGCACTTGTACGTGGTCGCGACGCCGATCGGGAATCTCGCCGACCTCACCGAGCGCGCCCGCGCCATCCTGGGGGCGGTGGACCTGGTCGCCTGCGAGGACACCCGCACCACCGGCGCGATGCTGACGCGACTCGGCCTGCGGCGCGACCTGGTCTCCTATCACGAGCACAACGAGATGGAAATGGCCGAGACGCTGGCGGCCCAGATCGCGGCGGGAAAATCCGTCGCGGTCGTAAGCGACGCCGGCACGCCCGCGCTGAGCGATCCCGGATTCCGGCTGGTGCGGGCGTGCCGCCGGCGCGCGCTTCCCGTCGTCCCGGTCCCGGGCCCCAGCGCTCTCACCGCCGTCCTGAGCGCCGCCGGTCTTCCGACCAACGGATTTCTGTACGTCGGGTTCCTGCCGCCGAAGAGCGCCGCCCGCATCGCGTTTTTCGAGAAGCACCGCGACTTTTCCTATACGCTCGCGCTCTACGAGAGCTGCCACCGGATCGACAAGGCCGTCGATGAAATCGTCGCCACCCTCGGACCCGAACGCGTCATCTGCGTGGCCAAGGAGGTCACGAAGATTCACGAAACCTTCCTCGTGGGCGGCGCCGCCGACGTGAAGGCGCGCCTCGCCCGGACGAGCCTGAGGGGCGAATTCGTGCTCCTCATCGCCCCGCCGGATTTTGTCCTGTAGACCCGTCCCGGTTTTCCTCGGAGCGACTCCTGCAAAGACACTTCGGATTCCGATTCATGAAACCAGCCGTCGCCGTCATCGATATCGGCAGCAATTCCATCAAGCTTCTCGTCGCGGCGCGGGCGGCAGGCGGCGGGCTGGAAGTGCTGAAGACGCAGACCGTCGACGCGCGCATCAGTGCTGGAATCAGTCGGGCCGGTCCCCGGCTGGGCGAGGAAGGGATGAGTTCGGGACTCGAGGCGATCCGATCCCTGTTGAAGGAAGCGGGCGGATTTTCTCCGGAGAGGATTATCCTGGTCGCGACCAGCGCCGTTCGCGATGCCGTCAACGGACCGGATTTCCGCGAGCGGGTCCGCGCTGCCACGGGACACGAGATCCGGATTCTCGCCGGAGAGGAGGAGGCCGGCCTGATCGGGCGCGGGCTGGTCTGCGACGCCGCCCTTGGGGGGCTGCGGGATTTCTACGTCTTCGACCTCGGGGGCGGCAGCCTGGAATGCCTCGCTTTTCGCGAGCGGCGGATCCGGCGCGCGGCGAGCCTCCAGCTCGGCTGCGTGCGGCTGACCGAGAAATTCGTGGCGGATCCTGCGCAACCGTTTTCAGCCGCGGAGCAGGCCGCGATCGCGCGGCACACGCGCGAGGTTCTCCAAAGCTCCGCCTTCGCCTTTGATCTGGGCGCCGCGGCGGTGGCGGCCGGCACCGGGGGGACGCTCACGGTCGCGCGCGCCATCCTCGGCCTGCGCGCCGGTCAAACGCTGGAGAGCAGCAGCCCGATTGTGACGGTCCCGGAACTTCGCGCGCTGCTCGATTCGATCGGAACGCTGGGACTGGCCGCGCGAAAAAAAATCCCGGGACTTCCGGCGCCCCGCGCGGACGTCATGCCCGCCGCGCTGGCCACGCTGATCGCCGTGGCGGAAGCCGGCGGATTGAAAAGCTACCACCATTCGTTCCACAACCTGCGTTACGGCCTCGCCGACGAGTCGCTGCCGCGAAGAGAACCGTAGGCGCTCCGCCTTCCGGTAGCAGCCGCCGTCAGGCGGCTGACTGGTAGCGCTCAATCGGTCGAACGCGCGCGACAGCCGCCTGACGGCAGCTGCTACCAGCGGGTGGAACGCGTTGTCGTAGACCCTGAGCTTGTCGAACGGGCCCCTAACGCGTTGGACGCTCCGTAGACCCTTGAAGCCTCGCTCGACCCTCCAGCGCATTGAGGGCAATGCGCTCCACCGCGGTTTCCCGCTCACTTCCGCGATTCGTGGACGTGGTAAGCGGGCGGTCCCGGTTTTTTTCGCGGCAGGGCCGGCTTGGCGGCGAGCGCCTTAGCCTTCGAGACGGCGGCGCTCACCTGGCGCAGCTGCGCCGCCATTGCGGCCATGTCCTCCGGCAGCGGCGCCCGCAGATCCAGTTTTTTCCGGGTGATGGGATGCTCGAAAACCAGATGCTCGGCGTGGAGCATGACCCGCGGCGGCTGAACCTTCAGCCGCGTATCGGGCTTCCAGCCGTAGACGGCGTCGCCCATCACGACATGCCCGAGGGCCTTGAGGTGCACCCGGATCTGGTGGGTGCGTCCCGTGTGAATCGCGCACCGCACCAGCGTCGCGACTGGTCCGAAACGCTCCACCACCTCCCAGTCGGTGTGCGCGTCCTTTCCGCCGTCCTCGGCCTCGACCACGGCCATCTTGTGCCGCTGGCTCTTGTTGCGGCCGATCGCCTTTCGCACCGAGCCGCTCATCAGCGGCGTCGCGCCCGCGACGATGGCCAGGTATTCCTTCTGCAGCGCGCGCTCGGAAAATTGTTCGGACAACCCGCGATGCGCCGCATCGGTTTTTGCCACGAGGATGATCCCGGAAGTCTCGCGATCCAGCCGGTGCACGATGCCCGGGCGCTCGACGCCGCCGATCCCACTCAGAGTCCCCGCGCAATGCGCGAGCAGCGCGTGCACCAGGGTGTCCTCGCCCGTCCCCGCCCCGGGATGCACGATCATTCCCGCGGCCTTGTTCACCGCGAGCAGGTGTTTGTCCTCGAAAATCACGTCCAGCGGGATCTCGACCGCCTTGAGCTCGGCGGGCTTCGTGTCCGGGAACGAAAATTCCAGCGTGTCCCCTCCGGCGACGGAAGCATCGCGGCTGACCGGCTTGCCCCGCAGCCGGACCAGGCCGGCATCGAACGCGCGGTGAAACGCCACGCGGCTGTGCTCCGGGTGCGACAGCGCGAGCGCCTTGTCGGCGCGAAGCCGCCGGATTCCTTCGGGAACGGTGTAGGTGTTGGTCAAGCTGCCCAAATCTGGATCAGCGGTCATCCCTTGGCCAGCTCGGCGATTTCCGCGAGCGCGGCGTCGCGGACCGACGCAGGAACCAACGCGACCTCCCAGCCGTTTCGAGCGACGTGCGCCAGCTCCGGCCGCGTGAACTTCAATTCGCCCGCCAGCGCCTCGTACTCATCAGTCACCGAATTGGCGAAGCAGAGCGGATCGTCGGTGCTCACCGTGCAGCGGATTCCCGCCTGCATCAGCCGGCGGATCGGATGCTCCGCCATCGTGCGGACGACCTGGAGCCGGACGTTGCTGATCGGACAGAGGTCGAACGTCACGCCGCGCTCGACCGCCAGTTTCACGACGGACGGATCCTCGATCGCGCGCACGCCGTGCTGGATCCGCGTCACCCCGAGGAGCTCGATCGCTTCGCGAACCCGTTCCGGCCCGCCGAATTCCCCGGCATGGCACTTCGTCACTTTTCCCGCCGACCGCAGGCGCTCCCAGACGGCGGCCGTCTCCGGCTCCGTGCGCATCTGCTCGAAGCCGTGCAGGTCAACCCCCGCGAGGCCGCTCCAGGTGTGGAGCTGGTCGATGGTGGGCCGCAGGTCGCCGCTGAGGTCGCTCCGCAGCATTCCGGTGAAAATCCGCACCTCCAGCCCCGCCGGCACGGCGGCGCGGATCGCGGCGATGATCTCCGGTCCCGGCACGTTGATGAATTTCGTCACCGGCAGGTGGAAGCTCGTCTCGACGTAGCGGACGTTCTGCGCGACATGCCGCGCAAACATCACCTTCGTCGCCTCGTGATAACGCTCCGCCGAGGTGAACCACCCGAGGGCGTTTTCGAGGAGGATCCGCTCGAACTCGGGAAAGTTCGCATAGCGGTAGTCCGCGCGCCGGAACTCCGGGTCCGCCGGATAACGCTGAACGTCGAAGCTCGTGAGCAGCTCATACGGCAGCGCCCCCTCCACGTGCAGGTGCGTCTCCGTCTTCGGCAGCGCCTGGATGAACTCGCGCATTCCCGATCTCATTTTCAACGGCGAAGGGATGCCGCTTCGCCTCAGTCTTCTTTTCCCAGAAGGTAGTCGGGGTTCAGCTTGTGCAGCGCCTTGGGGACGAAGAGGCCGTCCTTGCGGATGAGCTTGCCGTCGAACCAGATCTCGCCGCCGCCGTATTCCGGACGCTGGATGCAGACCATGTCCCAGTGCACCTGGGATTTGTTGCCGTTGCCCACGCCGTCGTACGCCTGCCCGGGCGTGAAGTGGAACGACCCCGCGATCTTCTCATCGAACAGGATGTCGCGCATGGGCTCGAGGATGTACGGGTTGAAGCCGATGGCGAACTCGCCGATGTAGCGCGCGCCCGCATCGCTGTTCAGGATATCGTTCAGCCGCGGCGTGTTGCTCGACGTCGCCTCGACAATCCGGCCCTGCTTGAACACGAGGCGGATATTGTCGAACGACGAGCCGAGATAGACCGTCGGCGTGTTGTACTGCACCACGCCCTCGACGCTGTCCTTGACCGGACAGGAAAAAACCTCGCCGTCGGGAATGTTGCGCAGGCCGCCGCAGGGCTGCGAACCGATCCCGCGGATCGAAAACCGCAGGTCGGTGCCCGGCCCCTTGATGTGCACCTTGTCCGTCGCATCCATCAGTTTCTTCAGCGCCGCCATTCCCGGAGTCAGGCGCCCGTAGTCGAGCGTGCAGACCTGGAGGTAGAATTCCTCGAACGCGTCGGTGCTCATTCCCGCCTGCTGCGCCATCGCCGGAGTCGGCCACCGGAGGACCACCCACTTGGTCTTGCCCACCCGGTGATCGAGCACCGGCTTCATCAGCCGGCTCACCATCTGCACCTTGTCCGACGGGATGTCCGATCCTTCGAAAATGTTTTCCGAACCGCGGAGCGCGATGTACGCGTCCATCCGCTGCATGCGCGCCAGCTCCACCTCGGCGAGCGGCGCGAACTGGGCTTCCTCGGCGCCGATCGAAAGCTCCCGCGACACCCGCGAGCGGTGGATCTGAACGTACGGCAGCGCCCCGAGTTTCCGCGCGGCGCGGATCAGCGCGATCACGATCGAGTCGGGCACGTCGAACGCATCGATCAGCACGCGCTCGCCTTTTTTCAGCTCCGTGGAGAATCCCGTCAGTCCTTCGGCCAGCTTGGTAATCCGGGAATCGAGAATCATGCCCGTGAGCTAACGTGCGCGGGGCGTCCGTCCGCAAGGGGATTTCTCCGGCGTCCCCGGCCGGCGCAAATCGGCGCTTGGTTTCGCGCCTCGCGGCTTTAGGAATTCCCGATGCTCCAAACGGGACTGTTTCCGATCCGCCGACGATGGATCTTTCTGCTGGCGCTCGGGTGCGCCGCGATCTTTGCGGTCAGCACCCACCACGCGTGGGAGGATTATTACATCACTTACCGGTCGAGCAGGAATCTCGCGACCGGCCACGGGCTGGTCTATAACGTCGGCGACCGCCTGCACACCTTCACCTCGCCGCTCGGGGTGCTGCTGCCGGCGGTGGCGCGCCTGCTGACGCTCAACACGTCGGACGTCGGCGCCCTCTGGATCTTCCGCGGCATGAGCGGCCTGGCGTTCGCGGGCGCCGCAGTGCTGCTGTTCGAGGCGGCCCGGCGGATGCGTTGCGGGCCCGCCGCCGCGCTCGCCGCCACGGCCTGGCTCTGCCTGGATGCCAAGAGCGTCGATTTCACCATCAATGGAATGGAAACGGGGTTCATGCTCCTGTTCCTCGCCTACGCGCTGTGGGCGCAGTTCGCGCCGACACCCGGGCGCCGCTGGATTCACCTGGGAGCGGCGTGGGGCGGGCTGATGTGGACCCGGCCGGACAGCTTCATCTACATCGGGCTCATCGCCGTCGCCGCCTGGCTTTTCAACCGTCCGGAAGATTCCGGGATTTCCCGCCGCGAACTCATTGTCCTCCTGCTGCGCGCGGCGGCGCTCTGCGCGGTGATCTACCTGCCGTGGTTTCTCACGGCCTGGGGATATTACGGCTCGCCGATCCCGCACACCATCGTCGCCAAGTCGTCGGTGAGCCCGCACACCGGGAATCTCTCCGGCGCCTTCCTCGCCCTGCTCCGTTTCCCGATCACGGTCTGGGACGGCGCCAGCACGATCGAGGCGACTTTTCTTCCCTCCTATTACATGGCGGGCGGCTGGCCGTCCGCGGTCGTGACGATTGCCCGCATCCTTGGCTCCGCCGCGGCGCTCGTCTGGCTCCTACCCTTCGTGCGCTCCGGCAGCCGGATGGCTTCGTTCGTATTTTTCGGCGCGCATGCGTACCTGTCGTGGTTCCCCTATTTCCCGTTTCCCTGGTACGTGCCACCCACGACCCTGCTCGCGTGCCTGGCGCTCGGCGGTCTCGTCGAAAGCGCCGGCGGCAGCCGCGGATTTGCCGGCGCCGGCTGGCGGCGCGTCCTGGCGCGCGGCGCGGTCGCGCTCGCGGCGGCGTTCGTCGCCCTGCAGGCGTGGACGCTCGGCGCGACGGCGCGGCAGGTCGCGGAATTCCAGCGGATCATCGAGAACCACAACCGCCGGGCGATCGGGGAATGGCTCCGGGAGCACGCCCGCCCGGAGGATGCGGTCTTCCTCGAGCCGCTCGGCTACATCGGATATTTTTCCGGGCTGAAAACGTACGACTGGCCCGGACTTTCCTCGCGGGAAGTCGTCAACACCCACCGGAAGCTCGGCCCGCAGTGGAGCCGGATCGTCATGTCCCTTCACCCCGAATGGCTCGTGCTGCGCCCGCCCGAGATCGAGCGCATGACGGCGGAAATGCCGGACTTTTTCTCGACCCTCTACCGGCCCGTCCGCGAGTTCGACGTCCGGGAGGAGGTGGCGCACGCAGACATCCACGGACGTCCGCTCCTGGCGATGGACGCGCGGTTCATCGTCTTTCGCCGCCAGCGGATGCAAACGATGAAGGAGGATTTCGGCCGCCTCGAAACGCGCTATCCCGGCCCGCTGCTGGAAGCCAAGATCGACAATATGCCGATGTGGCTCGTCCACGCGCCGGGATCGCTGACGATCAAGGTGCCGGTGGGGGCGCTTTCGATGCGGATCGCGTTCGCGCTGGCGCCGGACTCCTACGCGGCCGATCCCAAGACCACCGGCGCCGGCTTCCAGATCGAATGGGTTGACGGCGACCGCATGGAAATCCTGATGCATCGCGAACTCGACCCGGCAAACCGGCCGGCCGACCGGCCGGCGCAGGTTTTCGAGGGGAAACTCCCGGAGCGCGGCACCGCCGCCGCCGTCCTCATCCTTCGGACCCTTCCCGGCGAATCGGACACGAAGGACTGGACCTGCTGGGCTCGGCCGGAATTCTGGTGAAGGCGATCGTCGTTGTCCGCGAGGAATCGGTCTCGCGGAACCGCGATCAAACGATTTGGGCCTTGGGCCTCATTCCGGAGACCGCGAGCCGCTGGTGCGAAAGCAGATCCGGCTGACGGCTTCGTCAAAGTCCGCCGCGCCGCGGATGATCTCGATCTCGAGCCGCAGGTAAAACAGCGGCAGCGGGAACACCCGGTTCTCCGGCAGGCGCACCGCATCCTTTTCGGTGGTCACGAGACAGTCCGCGCCTTCGCGACGCGCGAGGTCGAAGAGGGCGTCCACGTCCTCGTCGGTGTACCGGTAATGATCGAGAAACCGCTCGCGCGCGACGAGCTTCGCGCCGAGCTCGCGGAGAAACCGCTCGAAACTCTCCGGCGTCGCGATGCCGCTGAACGCCGCGACACGCCGCCCCTTCAGATACGAGAGCGGCTCGCGCGCGCCGGGCGCCTCGCGTGCGAAATTGAAGCGCTGCAGGAACTGCGGGCGGTGCGCGCACTCGATGATGTCCGCCGACGGATTGTGCCGGGCGATCAGCGCCTCCAGCTCGGTGTCGCGCTGGCCGTTGGACTTGGTGAGGAAAACGTAGCTGGCGCGCTTCAGGTGCTTGATCGGCTCGCGCAGGATGCCGCGGGGCAGAAGGTGCCCGTTTCCGAACGGATTCGTCTTGTCGACCAGCAGGAGGTTCAGGCGGCCCTTCAGCGGCAGGTACTGGAACCCGTCGTCGAGCACGAGCGTGTCGCAGCCGAACCGCTTGATCGCGTAGGCGCCGGCCTTCACGCGATTCTTGTCCACGAGCACGATCACGCCGGGAAGGTTGCGCGCGAGCATGAAGGGCTCGTCGCCGGCCTCCTCGCTGTTGAGGAGGACGCGCTCGCCGTCGCTCACGATGCGCGGCGGCGGCTCCTCGGTGTGGGTCAGCGCGAACCAGGCCTTCTTCCAGAAGGGCGAGGTCTTGCTCTTGTAGCCGCGGCTGAGGATCGCGACCTTCCGCCCGCGGTCGCGGAGGGCGCGCGCGAACGTCTCGACGACCGGGGTCTTGCCGGTGCCGCCGACGGTCAGGTTTCCCACCACCACCACGAGGCAGCCCAGCGGCTGGTCGTGAAAGATCCGGTGGCGGTACAGCCAGAGCCGCGCCTGCACGATCAGGTTGAAGAGCCACGACATCGCCTGCAGCGCCGCGCCGTAGACGGCCGCGCCCGCGCCGGCCTGGCGGCCGAGGATCACGTCAATCGTATAGAGCTCCAGCGCGTTGAGTTTCTTCTGGAACCAGGATTGGGACATTGCGCTGACGGGAATGAAGGTTGACGCCGCCCGCCGCGCAAACTGTTTTGCGACGGTGCCGCCCGTGTCGGGATGGCATGGGCGTCCCGCCCCGGGTTCGAATTCTTCCGTCTCACCTTTTCCCGTCCAACCATGAGCTACAAACTCTTCATCCCCGGCCCCGTCGCGGTCTCGGAAAAAACGCTGCAGGCGATGGCGCAGCCGATGATCGGCCACCGGAGCACCGACTTCGTCGCCCTCTACCAGAAGATCCAGCCCGAGCTGCAGGCGCTGTTCTACACGAAGGATCCGGTCTACCTCTCGACCAGCAGCGCCTGGGGCGTGATGGAGGGATCGCTCCGCAACGTGGTGCAGAAAAAAGTGCTCTGCTGCATGAACGGCGCGTTCTCCGACAAATGGCTCGACGTCGCGCAGCGCTGCGGCAAGGCCGCGGGCTCGCTCAAGTACGAGTGGGGCCAGCCGATCGACCCTTCCGCGCTGCGCCGCGAGCTGGCCACCGGCCAGTACGACGCCGTCACCCTGATCCACAACGAGACCTCCTGTGGCTGCATGACCGACCTGGCAGCTGTGATGGCGGTGCTCCGCGAGTTTCCCGGCGTGATCAGCATCATCGACACCATCAGCTCCTTCAGCGCGCTCGCCATCCGGAAGGACGAGCTCGGGATCGACGTGATGATCACCGGCTCCCAGAAGGCGCTCGCGCTGCCGCCGGGGCTCTCGCTGTTCTCGGTGAACCGGCGCGCGCTCGACCGCGCCGCGGCGACCGCGGACCGCGGCTATTATTTCGATTTCCTCGAGTTCCAGAAGAACCACGAAAACGGCATGACGCCGAGCACGCCGGTGATTCCCCTGATCTACGCGCTGCGCTCGAAGCTCGAGGACATCCGCGCCGAGGGCGTGGAGACGCGCTACGCCCGGCATGCGCGCCTGAACCGCACGGTGCGCGACTGGGCCGCGGGCAAGGGGTTCACGCTGTTTCCGAAGGAGGGCTTCGGGTCCGTCACCCTGAACTGCTTCAACAACGTTCCGGGTTACGATCTGGGCGCGCTGAACAAGATCCTCAAGTCGAAGCACCACCTCGTGATCGACGGCGGCTACGGAAAACTGAAGGGCAAGGCCTTTCGGATTTCGAACATGGGCGACGAGACCGACGCGACGATCGCGGAGCTGCTCAAGGCGCTGGACTCGGCGCTGCCGGAAACGCCGAAGGCAACGTAGCACGCGGGTTCGAGTCCGCGGTGGAACGCGTTGCCCTCAACGCGTTGGCCGCTCCGTCTGCCCTTTGAGTCCTGCTCGCACCTCCAGCGCGACGAAGCCGCGCGTGCTTCCGCCGAAAAACGGCGGCAAGAAAATCGCGCCGCCCGATGGCGACTGAGTCAGTTGACGAAAACAATTTCTTGCACTCCCTCGCGGCGGGGCCTAACGCCTCGCCGCCTCATGAAGTCACTCATCATCGCCGAGAAGCCCTCGGTGGCCGCGGATCTGGCCAAGGCGCTCGGCAAAATTCCGAAGAAGGGTGACCACTATGAGGACGACGAGCATGTGATTTCCTACGCGCTCGGCCACCTCGTCGAACTCGAGATGCCGGAGGACATCGACAAGAAGAAATACGGCTTCTGGCGGCTCGAGACACTGCCGATCATCCCCGAAAAATTCGGACTGAAGCCGATCGAAGCGTCCAAGGACCGCTACAACGCCCTGAAAAAACTTCTCGCCCGCAAGGACATCGACCAGGTGATCAACGCCTGCGACGCCGGCCGCGAGGGCGAGCTGATTTTCGCCTACCTCTACCAGCTGACGAAGAGCAAGCTGCCCGTGAAGCGCGCCTGGATGCAGACCATGACCGCCGGCGGCATCAAGCAGGCGTTCGAGAACCTGCGCGACGGCGCGCAGATGGCCGGCCTCGCTGACGCGGCGCGCTGCCGCAGCGAGAGCGACTGGCTCATCGGCATCAACGGCACGCGCGCGCTGACCAAGCGCATGTTCGGCTCGCGGGCAGGAAACGTCGCGTCGGTCGGACGCGTCCAGACCCCGACCCTCGCGATCGTCTACGCGCGCGAACTCGAGATCCGCAATTTCAAGCCCCGCGCCTTCTGGCGGGTGACCGCGTCGTTCGAGGTCGCGAAGGGAAAATACGAGGGGGCGTACCAGCGCCCCAATTTCAAGCGCGCGGAAAATGACGATCACGACCGGATCGACCGGATCTGGGACAAGGCCCAGGCCGAGGCGATTGTCGCCGCCGCGCCCGCCGGTTCGCAGGCGGGCGTCACCGAGGAGAAGAAGGCCAGCACGCAGGTCGCCCCGCGCCTTTACGACCTCACCACACTCCAGCGCGAGGCGAACAACCGCTTCGGCCTGCCGGCGCGGCGCACCCTGCAGATCGCGCAGTCCCTCTACGAAAAGCACAAGGCGATCACCTACCCGCGCACCGACTCGCGCGCGCTGCCGGAGGATTACATCCCGACGGTCCGCGAGGCCCTCGGCAACCTGCCGGGCGATCTCGGAAAGCACGCGCAGAAAGTCCTGGCCGAGGGCTGGGTGCGGCCGAACAAGCGCATCTTCAACAACGCGCAGATTTCCGACCACTTCGCCATCATCCCGACCAGCACGGAGCCCAGCCACCTCGACGAGATGGAGGCCAAGGTCTACGACATGATCGCGCGGCGCTTTGTCGCGGTGTTCTACCCCGCGGCGGAATTCGACATCACGACGCGGACCAGCACCGTCGCGGGCCACGACTTCAAGACCGAGGGGAAAGTGCTCACCTCCGCGGGCTGGCTGGCCGTCTATGGCAAGGCGACGCTCGACGACGATGCCGCCGCCGACTCCAAGGCGCTCCCCGCCCTGAGCGCCGACGACGGCTCGCCGCCGAAGGCGGTGATCGCGGAAGTCCGCCTGCACGACGAAACGACCAGGCCGCCGCCGCGTTACACCGAGGCGACGCTGCTGTCGGCAATGGAAGGCGCGGGAAAATTGATCGAGGACGAGGAATTCGCCGAGGCGATGAAGGAGCGCGGGCTCGGGACACCGGCGACGCGCGCCGACACCATCGACGGGCTGATCAACCAGAAATACATGGAGCGGCCGCAGCGGGAGCTCGTGCCCACGGCCAAGGCCGAGCAGCTCCTCCAGTTCCTTTCCGCCGTGAAGGCCGACGCGCTCACCCTCCCGGCGATGACCGGCGAGTGGGAGTTCAAGCTCCGCCAGATGGAGCATGCGAAGTTTCCCCGTTCGCAGTTCATGGACGACGTCATCGAGCAGACCAAAGGGATCGTCGAGCGCGTGAAGGGCTTTGAGGAGGACGATTCCGTGGCGCGGGTGACCGACATCCCCTCGCCCACCGACGGCAAGCCGCTGCGCGAGACCCTCCGCGGCTACAAGTCGCAGGACGGCGAGTTCATGATCTACAAGGTCATCGGCGGACGAAAAATGGAGGAATCCGAGGTGCGCGACCTCGTGGTGAAAGGCACCGTCGGCCCGCTCGACGGTTTCATCTCGGCGAAAACCCGGAACCGTTTTTCCGCCCTGCTGCGCCTGGTGAGGGACGAGGAAAAGGGCAAGTGGAAGGCCGAGTACGATTTCGGCGACAAGGTCGACCTCGCCACGGTCGAGCCGTACTGGACGGATCCGCAGACGGGCGCGGGCCTGGTCGAGGTCGGCTCGAGTCACGTGCTGCGCGAGCGCGAGGGAGAAGGCTGGAAGCAGGGCTTCCGGATCGGCCGGCTGATGTGCCAGAAGCCGATCACGCGGGAATACGCGATCCAGCTCGTGAGCGAGGGAAAGACCGAGCTGATCAAGGGCTTCATCTCCAAGAAGGGCCGGCCCTTCGACGCCTTCCTCAAGCGCGAAGGCCCGAAATTCACGTGGGAATTTCCGCCGCGTGCGCCGAAGCTCGACAAGGACGGCAAGCCTATCGCCCGGAAGTCCAAGGCGCCGCCGGATCTGACGCAGGCGGCCGTGCTCGGCCAGAGCAAGGCGTTCAACGGCGAGATCCTCCAGGCGGGTGACAGTTATTATGTGCGCCGCCCGGACCAGGACAACCGCATCGTCTTCACGATGAAGCGGCACATCTGCCAGAAGGAGATCCCGCCGGGCGAGCTGCAGAACCTGCTCGAAAACGGACGCACCAATCTCATCGAGGGCTTCACCTCGAAGCGCAACCAGCCCTTCAACGCCTATCTCGTCCTCTCGAAAACGCGCACGAAGGCCGATTTCGAATTCCCGCCGAGATAACGCACGCAGGCATTTTTCCGCGAATGCGGGGAATGTTCGCCGACAATCGGTGGAGTGCGTTGTCGCAGACCCTGAGCTTGTCGAACGGGCCCCCAACGCGCTGGCGGTGCGAGCTGACCCCTTTGTCGTCGCGGAGCCTCCAGCGCATTGGGGCTATGCGCTCCACCATCCGGGCCCTGCTTTTGGATTGCCGCCCCGGTGTCAGCGCTGGATTGAAGGGTGCGGCACGGTAACTTCCCGGCCGGCCCCGCGTCACTACCGCACCGTGAGCTCTCCCAAGAATTACCTGATCGCCTTTCTCGCGCTCACCACCGTCGTCGGTGGCGCGCTGGCATGGCAGCAGTATCAGGAGCTGATTTCGCTCCGGGCCGCCACGATGAACAACACGGAGCGCGCCGACTGGCAGAAGCGCGTCTGGGCCGCGGAAAAAAGGCGCCACGAGCTCGAGGACGCGCTGGCGGCGCTCCAGACGAAGAAGGACGGAGCGGCGACCGACGACGGCCTCGTCGCGGGCGCCTTCGACAATCCGGCGCCGGGACGCCGCCGCGGGGGAAACATGGGGGCGAATTTCATGGCGATGATGGAGAAGCCCGAGATCCAGAAGCTGCTGGCGCTCCAGCAACGCGGGGCGCTCGATTCGCATTACGCGGCCCTCTTCAAGAATCTCAACCTGACGCCCGACCAGCTGGAGAAGTTCAAGAATCTCCTCGTCGAAAAACAAACCGCGATGGCTGACGTCCTGGCGGCGGCCCGCGCGCAGGGCATGGATCCGCGCTCCGACCCGCAGGGATTCCGCAGCCTCATCTCCGAAACCCAGGCGGAGATCGACGCGAACATCAAGGCGACCCTCGGCGACGCAGGCTTCGCGCAATATCAGCAGTACCAGCAGACCCTGCCGCAGCGCAACGTCGTCAGCCAGCTCGAGCAATCGCTGAGCTACACCAACACGCCGCTGACGGCCGCGCAGTCCGATCAACTGCTCCAGATTCTCGCGAACAACAGCCCCGCCACGTCCGCCGGCGCCAGCAACCGCGCCGCAGTCGTCAACGGACTCGGAATCGGGCCCGGCCCCACCGCGCGGGTGACCGACACGGCGGTCGCCCAATCCCAGGGTGTGCTCGCGCCCGCCCAGGTGCAGGCGCTCCAGCAGCTGCAGCAGACCCAGCAGGCCCAGGCCCAGCTCGCGCAGGCGATGCGCAACCAGTTCGGCGGAGCGGCCCCCGCCGCTCCCGCGGCTCCCGCCGGCGGCACGTCGTCAACTCCGGTCGTCACGTCGAAGGGTCCGGGAGGGTGAGGGAAATTAAAAGTTGAAGAGTGAAGGTTGAAAACTAAGGCCAGTCGCGGCGCCACGGCTCCTCCATTTTGAGCTTCGGATTCACGCGGGAAGCTCCTAATTCTTCCGCATGATCGTCACCACCGCGCAGCTGTTCAAACACGCCTACGGGAAGTACGCCGTCGGCGCCTACAACATCAACAACGCCGAGCAGGCCATGGGACTCTTCAAGGGCTGCATCGCGTCGCAGGCGCCGTTCATCATCCAGATTTCCAAGGGCGCGCGGAAATACACCGACAAGCGCATGCTCGAGGCGGTCATCCGCGCCGCCGGCGAGATTTTCCCCGACGCGATTTTCGCCGTGCACCTCGACCACGGCGACGAGGAGACGTGCTACGAGTGCATCAGCTCCGGCTTCTTCAGCTCGGTGATGATCGACGCCTCGCACGACCCCTTCGAGAAGAACGTCGCCATCACCAAACGCGTCGTCGACAAGGCCCACGCCAAGGGCATTTCGGTCGAAGCCGAGCTCGGCATGCTCGGCGGCGTCGAGGAGGACATCAAGGTCGAGGAAGGCAACGCCTGCCTGACCGATCCGGCCGAGGCCGAGCAGTTCGTGAAGCAGACGGGCTGTGACTCGCTGGCCTGCGCCATCGGCACCTCCCATGGCGCGTTCAAGTTCAAGGGCCGGCAGTCGCTCCACTTTGACGTCCTCGACAAGATCAAGGCGCGCCTTCCCGGGTTCCCGCTCGTCATGCACGGTTCGTCCTCCGTCCCGGCGGAGGAGGTCGCGCGCATCAACGCGGCCGGCGGCAAGATCGCGGGCTCGATGGGAGTCGACGCCAACGAGTACCTGCCTGCGGCGAAGCGCGGCGTGACCAAGGTGAACATCGACACCGACGGCCGCCTGGTGTGGACCCGCGTGCACCGCGAATACTTCCGGGATCACCCGGAGGATTTCGATTTCCGCCCGGCGGGAAAGATCTTCATCGAGGAGTATGCGAAGTTCATCGCGAGCCGCAACGCGCTGCTCGGGAGCGCGAACCAGCTGCCGGATCTGCGCAAATCGCTCGGGAAATAAGCGCGCAACCGCGGCCGCCTCAAGGCAGCCACGGAAACTTGCGCGCGTCGGGCTTCCGCTTTTCGCGCTGGGCGGAATGAAACTCCTTCGCCTCCTCGCTCATGTAGTAGAGCAGCGTGGAGTTTCCGGCGAGTTCCTGGATGCCCGCCTGGCCGTCGAGCTCGGCGTTGAAACCGCTCTTCAGCAGGCGGATCGCCAGCGGGCTGTGCCCGAGGATCTCCCGCGCCCACTTGACCCCTTCGGCCTCGAGCCCGGCCACCGGCACGACGGCGTTGACCAGTCCCATGTCCGCCGCCTCCCTCGCGCCGTACTGGCGACAGAGAAACCAGATTTCCCGGGCCTTCTTCTGCCCCACGATGCGCGCGAGATAACTCGAGCCGAAGCCGCCGTCGAAGCTTCCCATCTTCGGCCCGACCTGTCCGAAGATCGCGTTGTCCGCCGCGATCGTGAGATCGCACACGACGTGGAGCACGTGGCCGCCGCCGATCGCGTAACCCGCCACGAGGGCGATGACCACCTTCGGCATCGAGCGGATGAGCTTCTGGAGATCGAGGACGTTCAGCCGCGGCACCCCGTCGTCGCCGATGTAGCCGGCATGCCCGCGGACCGACTGGTCGCCCCCCGCGCAGAAGGCATATTTCCCGTCCGTGTGCGGGCCCGCCCCCGTCAGGAGGACCACGCCGACCGCCGGGTCCTCGCGCGCATCGTTGAATGCCGCGGACATCTGCGCCACCGTTTCGGGCCGGAAGGCATTGCGCTTCTCGGGCCGGTTGATCGTCACCTTCGCGATCCCGTTCCACTTGTGGTAAAGAATATCCGTGTAGGTCCCCGCCGTCTTCCAATCGGTCTGACTCATAAAGTCACCGTAGGAAGAATCGCGTGCTTGTCGATGTAAGGGTGCCTCCCGGCTAGCGAGGCCGGCGGCGGCGGCCGAAATGGCGCTGAATTCCGAAACCCTCCATTTCCCTGGTCACGGACCCGGCGCTGTCGAACCCAACACGGCGTTGGCATTTGACTGGAAACCCGTCCGATCCACCCGTTTCCTTGGCGCTTCCTCATGTCGACCCGTCCCCCATTGAACATCAGCGCGAGTGCCAGGGCCGGTCTCGCGATCGGCGCGCTGGGAGTTGTCTTCGGCGACATCGGCACCAGTCCGCTGTACACGATGAAGGAGTGCCTCGCGCACCTTCCGGACGTCGGGCGGACGGAGGCCGTCCTCGGCGTGCTGTCGCTGATTTTCTGGTCCCTGATCCTGATCGTCAGCGTGAAGTACCTTTTCTTTGTCACGAAGGCCGACAACCAGGGCGAAGGCGGGATTTTCGCGCTGCTCGCGCTGATCCATTCGCGCCGCAACCCCGCGTCGCCCCAGGGTCTGGGCTTTGCGGTGATCATGATCCTGATCGGGGCGGCGCTGCTTTACGGCGACGGTGTGATCACCCCGGCGATCACCGTGCTCAGCGCCGCCGAGGGATTCGTGAACATCGACGCCAACTATCGGGACTACGTCGTCGTCATTGCCTGCACGATCCTCGCCATCCTTTTCTGGGCGCAGCACAAGGGCACCAAGAGCATCGGCGCCGTGTTCGGCCCGGTCATGCTGGTCTGGTTCATCGTCCTGGCCGGCCTCGGCATCTGGCAGATCGCCCAGTACCCGACGATCCTGCGCGCGCTCAATCCCGCATACGGCCTGAAGCTGCTGGGCCGGCATCCGCTGGAGATCGCCGGCCTGCTCGGCGCCGTGGTGCTCGCGATCACGGGGGCGGAGGCGCTTTACGCCGACATGGGCCATTTCGGCCGCCGCTACATCTCGCTCGCTTGGTACGGCGCGGCGCTGCCGGGCCTTGCGCTGAATTATCTCGGCCAGGGCGCCTATTCGCTGACGCATCCCGGCTCGAACGAAAATCCGTTTTTCATGGTCGCCCCGGCGGGACTGCCGCGCGTGCTGCTGATCGCCTTCTCGATCGTCGCGGCGGTAATCGCCAGCCAGGCGCTCATCACCGGCGCGTTTTCGCTCACGCGCCAGGCGATCCAGCTCGGTTATTTCCCGCGCCTCAAGATCAACTACACCAACGCGGAGCACTCCGGGCAGATCTACGTGCCGTTCGTGAACCTGCTGCTCGCGATCGGCTGCATCCTGACCGTGATCTTCTTCGGCTCGACCGACCGTCTCGCCTCGGCGTACGGCATCGCGGTCACCGGCACGATGGCGATCACGACCCTCGCGTTCTACCTCGTGGTCCGGCACCTGTGGGGCTGGCCGCTGTGGCGAGCCCTCCCGATCTGCGGCGCATTCCTGCTGGTCGACCTGGCGTTCTTCGTCTCGAACGCGCGCAAGCTCGGCGACGGCGGCTGGTTCCCGCTCGCGATCGCCGCGGCCGTGCTCGCCGTCATGCACACCTGGAAGATCGGCCGCACCGAGATTTTCCAGCGCGTGTACGGCAACAACGTCACCGAATCCGAACTCACCACCATCGCCCGCAGCAAGCACGTCACACGCGTCACCGGCAGCGCCGTCTTCATGGTCGGCTCGCCGCAGGGCACGCCGATCGCGCTGCTCCATCACGTGAAATCCAACCGGTGCCTGCACCAGACCGTCGTGCTGCTGAGCATCATGACCGAGGAGGTTCCCGTCGTCCCGCCGTCGGAGCAGCTGAATCTCCGCGAGATCGGCGAGGGCATCTGGCGCGCCGTGGGGCGGTACGGGTACATGCAGTCGCCCGACGTGGGCGAGCTCATGACCAAGATCAAGGGCCTCAGCGTCCCGATCAACCCGCAGGCCACGACCTATTTCTTCAACCGCGAGATGATCATCACCGGCGGCAACGCGAAGATGTGGGAATGGCAGAAGGGCCTGTATTCGTTCCTCAGCCGCAACGCCCGCCCGGCGAAGGATTATTACCAGATCACGCCGTCGCAGATCATCGAGATCGGCCTGCCGCTGCAGTTATGAGCGAAGGGGTTCACCGCAAAGGTCGCGAAGCCCGCGAAGACGATCCATCGGGTAGGGTGACCTTCGGGTGCTTCGTGTCCTTCGTGGTAAAACAAAAAGCGCCCGGATGATTTTTACCACGAAGGTCACCAAGAGCACCAAGGCCAAACCGGTTCTGTGCCCGATCCCCATGGATCGACCTTCGCGTTCCTCGCGCTCTTTGCGGTGAAAAAAGGTCTGGGTGCGCCTGAACGACTTCGACAGCTGGCAGGGCGGCGTTTTTATTTTCACCGCGCGTCCGCTATAACGCCGCCGCGATCTCCGCGAACATCGCCTTCCGCGTCGCGGCGTCGCGCTTCCGGTCGGTGCGGATTTCCAGCACGCGCACGCCGGTCGAGGGCAGGTTCGAGATCAGGGCGGTGAATTCGACCCAGTCCCGGACCGCGACATACTCGGCGCCGTACGCTTCCGCCAGAAGCGCGAAATCCGCCGACTGCGGCGTGGCGAAAAAGTCTTCGAACGGCGGGTCGATCTTCGCGATCGGCAGGTGCTCGAAGATCCCCCCGCCCTGGTTGTTGATCAGCACGATCGTCAGCGACCCCTTGAATCTCGGCCGGATCAGGAATCCGTTCGCGTCGTGCAGCAGCGCGAGGTCGCCCGTCACGAGCACGGCCGGACGCCCGCCGTGCGCGACGCCCAGCGCGGTGGAGAGCGTGCCGTCGATGCCGTTGGCGCCGCGATTGAAGAACAGCGCGGCCCGCCGGTCGTTGGGCGGCCAGAAATATTCCACGTCGCGGACGGGCATCGAATTCGCGACAAACACCGGCGTCGCCTCCGGCAGGTGCTGCGCCAGCAGCCAGACGGCGCGCCCCTCGAAGAGCTCGGTTTTTTCGCGCAGCCGGGCGTCCAGCGCGCCGCGGGCCCTTTGCTCCAGCGCGGGCCACATCCGGGCGTAGCCGTTGACGTCGCCCGCCGCCGGGAGCTGCTCGGCCAGGACCTGCAGCGAGCAGCGCAGATGCTGCGTTCGCCCATGCAGCGAATCGCGGTTGGCGGCGCCTTCGCTCACCATCAGCGTCGGGGCATCCGCCGCGGTCAGCCAGGCGCGAAGGACCTTGCTGATCGGCCAGCCGCCGAGACAGATCACGCGCTCGGGCCTGAGGCGTTCGGCCAGCGCGGAATTCCGCAGGAGGAGATCATAGGTGCTGACCAGGTTGACGTGATCGGCGCGATGATTGCGCAGCGGCGACAAACCGTCCGCCAGCACCGGCCATCCGAGCTTGGCGGCAATCGTTCCCACGAGCCCCGCATTCTCGGCGGGATCGGCCGTCTGCATCGGACCGACAACGATGAGGCCGTGCACCGCCACCGGCACCGCGGGAACCGCCGACCAGGTTTCGCCCGCGACCGGAGGCGACACTTCCGAAAAAAAACGCGCCCAGTCGCACGCGTCCTCGCATTGCGTGGCACCTTCGCCGTCGACCGGAACGAGCGGGTCGCGAAACGGCGCGTTCAGATGCACCGGGCCGGCCGGGGATCCCATTGCCCGCGCCACCGCGTGGACCAGCGTCTGGCGCAGATAAGCCAGGTGCCCGATTCCGACTTCCGGCACGGCGAGCTCGTGGTGGAAATTGACGTGCCCGCCGAACAGCTTCTGCTGGTCGATCGTCTGGCCCGACGCGCAGTCGCGCATCTCCGGCGGCCGGTCGGCGGTGATCACGATCAGCGGCACGCCGGCTTCCTGCGCCTCGATCACGGCCGGAAGAAAATTCGCGCCCGCGGTGCCGCTCGTGCAGAGGACCACGACCGGGCGTCCCTGCTTTTTGGCCAGGCCCAGCGCGAAGAATGCCGCGGAGCGCTCGTCGAGCACCGGCACGGCTTCGATCCGCGGATGCCCCGCGAGGGCCAACGTGAGCGGCGTCGAGCGCGATCCGGGGGAAATCACGGCATGCGTGACCCCGCAGCGCGTCAGGGTCTCCGCCAGCACGCTCCCCCACAGGCTGTTGGCGCTGCGAAAATCGAGGGGCGGGTTCATGCGTCGAAGGCGTCGAGCATCGCTCTAAACTTCCACTCGGTTTCGGCAAACTCCTTCTCGGGATCCGAGCCCGCGACGATGCCCGAGCCCGAGTACACCCGGGCGGTGGCGCCGTCGACCAGGCCCGAGCGGATGCCCACGAAAAATTCCCCGCCGCCCCGCGCATTGATCCAGCCGATCGTCCCGCCGTAAAGCCCGCGGGGAAAACCCTCGAGCTCCCGGATCCGCGCGATCGCCGGCGCCGCGGGCGACCCTCCGACCGCGGGAGTGGGATGCAGCGCGGCCAGGACCGAGAGCAGCTTCACGCCCTCGGCCAGCGGCGCGCGCACCGGCGTGTGCAGGTGCTGGACGTTCGCGAGCCGCCGCAGCGCGGGATGATCCGGCCATTCCGGTTTCAAGCCCAGCTGCGCCAGGCGACCCGTGATCGTCTCCACCACGAGCCGGTGCTCGCGAAGATCCTTCTCGCTGTGGAGCAACGCCAATCCGAGCGCGGCGTCGTCACTGGCGCCGCCCCCGCGCCGGATCGAGCCCGCCAGGGCTTCCGTTTCCAGCACGCCCTGGCTCACCCGCAACAGCCGCTCGGGACTCGCGCCGATGAAACTTTGCCCGCGACCGTTCGCGAGGGAGAACGCGTAGCACCCGGGGAACCGCTGCCTCAGCCCGTTCAGCACCCGCAGCGGATGCAGGGGCGCCGGTGTCGTCAGGTCGATGGCCCGCGCCAGGACGATCTTCTCGAACTCCCCCGCCGCAATCAGGCCGAGCGCGCGCCTTACCGCCCCGCGATAGTCCGAGGTGGCCGCGCGGTTCACGGTGGCGCGGGCCTCCTGCCCGTGCGATTGATCGCCAGCCGACCGGCGCGCGTCCTCCGTCTTCGGGCTCGAACCCACGGGCAGAATGCCCGTGCCACTCGCTCCCGCCTCCTTCGCGGCGTACTCGAATTTGGAAAACTTCCCGTGCGCGCGCCAGACGCGAAGGGCCATCGCGTCCAGGTCGGAACCGGGCTCGATGAAAAGGTTCGCCACCGCGGTCGTCCCCGCGCCGGCGCGGGCGACCTGCCACCGCGGGACGAAGACCTGCGCCGAGGGGAAAGGCGCGCCGCTCTCGGCCGGCGTCTCGAAGGCAAACGCCGCGAAAAAATGCGGGCCGCCGAACGGTGCCTCCACATCGCCGACGGCGATCGCGCGTTCGAGGGTTTCGTCGACAAACCGCTGCACGCTGGCGAACCGGCCCGGCCCGGCCGCTTCATGGGCGACCGCCACCTCGGCCCCCGAGATCGCGGTGTCCAGATTGGGACGCTCGGCATAGAAGTGCCGCTCGCCCGGTTCGAAAATCGATTCGAGCACCGCCAGCGGATCGAGCGCCTCGACGACCAGGGAAATGCTCACCAGCCGGGGATGCCCATCGGCCCGCACCCGCGCGTGGCATTGCTCAAGGAACGCCCGCAACGCGTCCGGCGACGCATGGTCCGCAGGATGCAGCGGCAGGATCGTCACGGCTTCGCCGGAGCTTTCGCCGCGGGTTGCGGCCGCGGAAACAGCACGAGCGCCTCCGCCACCTTGCAGCCGGCGAGCCGGCCGTCCCAGGTGAGCTCGTTCATCCACGACGGGCCGGGCCGGTATCCAAGGACGGAATTGATCCGGTCGGCCGCCGCCGGCATGACCGCCTGCAGGAGCGCGACGCCGAGCCGCAGCGATTCCGCCATCGTCGCGAGCGACGTGCGCAGGAGCTCCTGGTCGGCCGGCTCCGACGACTTGCCCAGCTTCCACGGCGCCCGGCGCTCGATGTAGGCATTCGTCGCCGTGATGAATCCCATCGTCCGCTCGATGGCCGAATGAAACTGGAAACCCTCGCAAAGCGGCAGGACCTCGTCGCGCGTCCGCGTCCAGAGCGCCTGCAATTCCTGCTCCGCCTCCGCCGGCGCGCCCGCCACGGGAATCGCGCCCGCGCCAAAGCGCGTGGTCATGTTGAGCGTGCGGTTCACGAGGTTGCCGAGATTGTTCGCCAGCTCGCTGTTGTAGCGCACGAGGAACTGCTCGCGCGTGAAGTCGCTGTCCTGGCCGACGTTCATCTCGCGGATCACGAAATAGCGGAAGGCGTCCGCCCCGAACTCCGCGATCAGGTCGAGCGGGTTCAGCGCATTTCCCGTGCTCTTCGACATTTTCGCCCCGCCCTGGAGCCACCAGCCGTGAACGAGGAGCCCGTGCGGCAGCGGCAGTTTGGCCGCGTGCAGCATGATCGGCCAGTACACGGCGTGCGGCGGCACCAGGATATCCTTGCCGATCACGTGCCACGCCGCCGGCCAGAGCCCGGGCTGGTCGGCGACGGCCGAGTAATAATTGAGCAGCGCATCGAACCACACATACGTCACGTAGCCGGCGTCGAACGGCAGCGGGATCCCCCATTCGAGCCGCTCCCGCGGGCGCGAGATGCAGAGGTCGTTGAGGGGCTCCTTCAGAAACTCCAGGACCTGCTTCTGCCGGAAGCGGGGAAAAATGAAATTCTCGTTCTGCGTGAGGAAGTCGACCAGCCACTGCTGGTAGCCGCGGAGCTTGAAGAAATAATTCGTCTCCGTGATCTCGGTCACCTCGCCGTAGATCTCCGGCCACGATCCGTCCGGATTGCGGTCCTTATCCTGAAGGAACTGCTCCTGCCGGCCGCTGTAGAATCCCTGGTATTCGGCCTGGTAGATTTCGCCCTGGTCGTGGAGCTGCTGGAGCACCTGCCGAACCACCTTCTTGTGCCGCTCCTCCGTCGTGCGGATGAAATCGTTGTTCGAGATATTCAGCTTCGGCAGGAGCGCGCGAAATTCCGCGCTGACCTCGTCGGCGTACGCCTGCGGTGTGATCCCGCGCGCCTTCGCGCTCTTCTGCACCTTCTGGCCGTGCTCGTCGACTCCCGTCAGGAAATGGACCCGATCGCCCATCTGCCGGCGAAAACGGGCGATGACGTCCGTCAGCACCTTTTCGTAGGCGTGGCCGAGGTGCGGCGACCCATTCACATAGTCGATCGCCGTGGTGATATAGAACGGTTTCATGCGGGAGCCGGCCAACAAAAGCCTCCGCGCCGGAAATGTCGAAAGTTTTGACGCGGGTCGCGAACCGCCGCAGGGTCGCTGGCAGCGTCGCTGCCGCGCATGAACTACCTCACCCGCCTGGCCGGTTATTCGGTGCTCCTGCTGCTCCTCTTTCTCACGGCCGTCCTCGGCGCGCAGGCCTGGTTGCGGCAGCAGACCTACCGCCTGCGCGCGGAAGCCGTCGAGGCGAAGCGGACGCAGTTCATCGCCGCCGCGCGCGCGATGACTCCCGCCGGTCGCGTCTGGCAGCGCGCCGACGTCGAGCGTCTCGGGCCGATGGTCGGCGGAAAAGCGACCCTCCAGCCGGCGGATACCGCGACCGAGCCCGGGCTGCTGGCTTTCGACCAGCCGCTCGACGCCGGCCACCCTCCGCGCCTCGTGGCGCACGTGTCGTTTCCCGGTTCCGCCATGGCGCGGCTGCTCATCACCTACCAGCGTGTGACGGTCGGCATTCTGGTGTTCGGCTTCGCCCTGCTCGGCGTCGGATTTTTTTTCGCGGCGCTGCGCTGGCGCGGCGGCGCGCCGGAGTCCGACCTTGCGATCCCGCGGGAAAAAGCGCGCGCCGAACTCGGCAGTCTCGCGCATCTGGCCGAAACGACCGTCGCCCAGACCGCGGCGCTGACGCACGAGCGCGACGTGCGGCGGCTCGCGGAGGAAAACGCGCAGCTTTCCCAGAAACTGCTCAGCCAGTCGCTCGAGGGGAAAGTCCGCCTCGGCCACGACCTGCACGACGGCATCATTCAGGCCCTTTACGCGGCGGGCCTGTCGATCGAGTCCGCGCGGTCGATCGCGAAGACCAATCTGCCCAAGGCCGACCGCCTTCTTGGCGAATGCGTGCAGCACCTGAATTCGACGATTCGCGACGTCCGCGCCTACATCACCGGGCTCGCCCCCGACCAGCTGCGGAAGGCGGATTTCGCCCGCGCGGTCCAGTCGCTGGTCGACGAGCTCGGCGCCGGGCGCGACGTGAACCTCGACCTCAAGATCGACCACGAGGCCGCCGCCGTCCTGAGCCCCGAGCAGAACACCGAGGCGCTCCAGATCGCGCGCGAGGCCATCAGCAACAGCCTCCGCCATGGCGGCGCCTCGTTCGTCACGGTGCGGCTGCACCAGGTGGACCGCGAGGTCTGCCTCCTCGTGCAGGATAACGGGACCGGCTTCGATCCCAACCACGCCGCCGGCGGCGGATTCGGGCTGGGAAATATGCGTTCGCGTGCCTCGCGCCTCGGTGCTGCCGTGCGGGTGGAAAGCCAGCCCTCCGCCGGCACCCGCGTCATTCTCACCCTGCCCCTCCTCCAGAAAATCTCATGAGCGCCCTGAACAAGACCCGCATCCGCCTCGTTCTCGTCGACGACAGCGAAGTCGTCCGCACCGGACTGCGCACGCTCCTGGGATCGGAAAACTCGCTCGAGCTCGTCGGCGAGGCCGGCAGCGTCGCGGCGGCAGTGACCGCCTGTGCGCGGCTGAAACCGGACGTCGTCGTCCTCGACATCCGTCTCCCGGACGGAACCGGCTTCGAGGCGTGCCGCCAGATTCTCCGCCTGCTGCCTGACACGCGTGTGCTCGTCCTGACGTCGGTGGTCGACGAAACCCTGGTCGACGAGGCCATCCGCGCGGGAGCGCACGGCTACCTGCTGAAGGAAATCGACCGCCGCGGACTCCTCCAGGCGATCCTCGATGTCGCGGCCGGCAAATCCATCCTCGACCCGGCGGTGACCTCGCGCGTCATCCAGCTGGTCCGCGACGGTTCCGGCGCGACGCGCAGCGCGCTCGCGATCCTGTCGGCGCAGGAGCGGAAGGTCCTCGCCCTCATTTCGGAGGGCCGCACCAACAAGGAAGTCGGAGTCGCGCTCGGCCTGGCGGAAAAAACCGTCAAGAACTACCTCAGCAACGTCTTCGAGAAACTCCACGTTTCGCGCCGTTCGCAGGCCGCCGTGATGTTCGCGCGCGAGTCCCGGGGCAGCAGCCAGCCGCCGCGCCCGCCGGAAACCCCATGACGACCAGGGCCGAACGGCCCCATCGGTCAGGGACCTAATTCCCTTCGAATGCCTCTAGGCGTAATTCTACCAATCCGATATAGTCCGTTCACGACCATGCTCCACTTCCCTCCTCCATCGGACCGCTGTGCTCCGGAAATCCCGGAGACGTCCCGGCTGGAACCCAGAACACGTCGCGCGCGCCGCGCTGCCGGCGGCTTCACCATCGTCGAGGTCATGATGGCGGTCATCGTCATGGCGTTCGCGATCACGACGTCGATCACCACCATGCAGCGCGGCTTCCTCGCGCTCGACACGGCGCGCAACATCACGATCGCCGGCCAGATCATGCAGAGCGAGTTCGAGAAGATGCGCCTGCTCCCGTGGACGACGGTCGACGCCTACGCGGCGAGCACGACGGCCGTGCCGTACGACGCCGCGCATCCCGAATATTTCTACATCGACACGGCGTTCACCTCGAACTCCTTCATTCAAAATCGGTTCACCGTCGTCCGCGACGTGGTGCTCGTCCGCACGGGCCTGAAGAAAATCACGCTGACGATCAGCTGGAGAAGCTACGACGGCCGCACCCTGACGCGGAAATACTTCACCTATTATGGCCAGAACGGGCTCTATGATTACTTCTACAATTCCCTCTGACGCGCGCCGCCGGGGCTTCACGCTCGTCGAGGTCATGATCGCGGCGAGCATCAGCACGCTCGTGCTGGCCGGCGTGATGTCGTCCTTTCTCATGCTGGGGCGCAGCGGCGCCAACGTCGCCAACTACAGCGTCATGGAAGCGCAGTCCCGCCGCGCGCTCGAGGAATTCAGCCAGGACGTCCGGATGGCGAGCGCCGTGACCTGGAACACCGGGACCTCGATCACCCTGACGGTGCCCAACAATTATGCGCCGACGTCGGGGGTTGTGACCTATTACTACGACAGCACCTCGCAGTCGTTCATGCGCACGCCGCGCGACCCCACCGCCGCCTCGGGCACGACGACCACGCTGATCCGCCAGGTCGTCTCGTTTGCCTATTCGCGCTACGACCGGATCAACAACGTCTCGACCGCGGACATGACGACGAAGCGGATCCAGCTCAACATGACCGCCAGCACGGCCGCGATCACCCGCACCGTTCCCGGCGCCAGCAACATCATTCTCTCGGCCTCGTTCATCCTGCGCAACAAGTACGCCAACTGATCTACTCCCATGCATCCGATCCGCTCCTCTTTCCGCTCCAACCAGGGTACCACGCTGATCGTCACGATGCTGCTGGCGGCGGTCATCGGCGTCTCCCTGGTCAGCTACATCAAGCTGTCGAACAATTCGCTCCGGCAGGCCAACCGGACGTTCTATTCGAACTCCGCGATGAACCTCGCCGAAGTCGGGCTCGAGGAGGCGATCGCGTGCTTCAACCAGCTCGACAACGTCGCCACCCCCACCGACGCCTGGCCGCACAGCTCGCCGGTCACGGCCACCACGCCGTGGACGCTGAACGCCACCACCTACAACAGCAGCTCGAGTCCCAACACGCCCTACGCGGTCGCGAACTTCACCGGATTTGACATGGGACCGAACACCACGGGCTCGGTGAAGGTCTACGTCCATCACCACACCGCATTGGCGGGAGCCACACCGGTGATCGTGGCGCAGTCGACCATCACCCTGCCCGACGGATCCGCGACGGTCAGCAAGTACATCGAGGTCACGCTGCGGAAGCGCTCGCTCTTCGCCAACGGACTGGTGGCGCGCGACAACGTTTCATGGGTCGGGCAGCCCATGGCTGACAGCTGGGATTCGCACGGCGACACCCAGTCGCCGGCGGTCGCCTACAGCTCGGGCATCCGCACCGCGAACGTCATCGTCGCCAGCATTGGCGGAAACATCGGCCTGGCCGGCGGCGAAGTCTGGGGCTACACCAAAACCGGCGAGTTTGGCGCCACCACCGGCGGCTCGGTCCATCCGCTGGGAACGACCACGAACGACCCGACCCGGCGCACGAACGATTTCAACGCCACCTTTCCGCTTCCCACCGTGCCCGCTCCCACCACGTTCAACACCGTCAGCTCCAGCATAAACAGCAACCGCACGTTTCCGGCGGCGGGCGACAACAGCGTCGTGGTCGCCGGCGTCACCACCTATTATTACAAGTTCAGCGCCTCGAGCACGATCTCCCTCGCGGGCAGCGACACCCTGTCCATTACCGCGGGCACCGCGGTGGTGTTCCTCATGTCGGGCCAGAGCGGCACCAGTTCGATCAGCGTGCAGGGCAATGCCGGCATCGACGTCAACGCCGGCGCCTCCCTGAACGTCTACACCGACGGCAACGTCTCGATCGCGGGCAACGGCATGGCGAACGACAACAACAATCCCGCCACGACGATGTTCTGGGGCACCAACGCGACGAGCCAGAGTTTTGACATCAGCGGCAACGGCAAGCTGACCGCCGTCGTCTACGCGCCCAACGGGGCGGTGTCGCTCAACGGCGGC
The DNA here is from genome assembly GCA_028293565.1 of Verrucomicrobiota bacterium. Taxonomy (GTDB): domain Bacteria; phylum Verrucomicrobiota; class Verrucomicrobiia; order Opitutales; family Opitutaceae; genus Opi-474. The sequence goes on from JAQGON010000198.1 coordinate 34,417, forward strand.
GGTTCCTCGGGTTTGATGTTGGGAGCCGTCGTCGGGAAGACGATCACGATGAACGGGCACACCGAGTTCCACTACGACGATGCCCTCGGCCGCCTGACGACCGGAAATCCGTTCGGGATCTCGAAGTGGCGCGAACTCCAGTCCAAGGCCGAGCGCGACGCCTACGCGACGCAGCTCGCGTACTGAGAAGCTCACCGGGTCAATGCGCTCCAGGTGGAACGCGTTGCCCTCAACGCGTTGGCGGCTCCGTCGAGCTTTCAAGTCAGCTCGCGACTCCAGCGCATCGGGGCCCGTTCGCCCAGCTCAGGGTCTGCGACACCGCGCTCGACCTCCCGGTCGCAGCCGCCGTCAGGCGGCTGAACCGATTGCGCTTGATCGGCGAACGCACTGAACAGCCTTCTGACGTCGGCTGCTACCGGAAAATCCCGGCGAGGCGAAGTGCGTTGCCGAAGCGCCTATAACCTCGGGACCCCGCGCCACCATCGAACCAATTCGGCCCACGCGCGGCCGCGATGGCTGAGCCCGTTCTTCGCGCTTTCCGCCATCGCCGCGAACGATTGCCCGTGCCCGTCGGGCACAAAGAGCGGATCGTAGCCAAATCCCGCCCCGCCGGCCGGTTCGTCGCGCAGCACCCCGTCACAACGTCCCTCGAACATGTGCTCCGCGCCCTTTCCATCGACCAGCGCGAGCACACACACGAAATGCGCCCGGCGGAGCCCCGCCGGCACGCCGCGCAGTTCCGCGACCAGCTTGGCGAGATTCGCCGCGGCGTCGCCCTGCGGCCCCGCGTAATACGCCGATTCCACCCCCGGCGCCCCGTCCAGCGCGTCGACACACAGCCCGCTGTCGTCCGCGAGAACCCACGCGCCCGCCGGCAGCCGGGCCCGCAGCGCGTGCGCCTTCTTCAGCGCGTTGCCCTGAAACGTCCCCGTGTCCTCGCACACGGCCGGCATCCCGCCGGCCGCCTGCGCCGAAACGATCTCCACCTCCAGCCCCGTCGCCGCCGCCAGCCGCGAAAATTCCGCCGCCTTGTGCGCGTTACCCGAGGCTAAATGTAGTCTCATCGATGAACATCCGCTCCGGGTAAGCCACGCGTCCCCGCGTCAGGATGTCGTGGCCGAAAATCTCGTGGCGGACGTCCTCAAGCCGGATCGCGTTCACCAGTTTCTCCGTGCGCAGTCCGCTGAACACCGGCTTGGCCCGGTCGTCTGCCAGCAGGATCGGAGCGCGGTAAATGAACAGGTAGTCCATCTGCTTGTCCTGGAGAATCTGGCTCACGAGTTGCGCGCCGCCTTCCAGGAAGACCCCGGAGATCCGCTCCTGCGCGCAGCGTTTCCTGAACTCCGACATCGGCACGCGCTGCGTCGCCGACGGCAGCGTCCACACCTGGACCCCAAGTTCGCGGAGCTTCCGCACGTAGCCCATGCCCCCGTGCGGCGTCGTCACGACGATCGTCCGGTCGCGGAACTCATCCGTATAGACGTCCGGCATCGCGCGATCGGCCACGCTGCGGAGCAACCCGTCGAAAACAAAGCGAAAGGGGCACCACTCCGGCCGATCCTTCATCCGGGCGGTGAGCCGCGGGTTGTCCGCCATCACCGTGCCCGCGCCCACCGCGATCGACGGAAACAAACGCCGCCAGCGCATCACGTCGGCGCGCGCCTCCTCGCCCGTGATCCATTTCGAATCGCCCGACCGGCACGCAATGCGGCCATCGAGCGTCACCGCCGCCTTGGCCGCAATCAGCGGCGAGTCCGTCGTGATCCAGTGGTTGAAGATCAGGTTCAGGTCCGTGCATTCCTGCTCGAGCACGCCGGCGGTCACCTCGACCCCCGCCGCGCGCAGCACTTCGAAGCCGCGGCCGGAGTGTTCCGGGTTGGGGTCCTTGGCGCCAATCACGACTTTCCGGATGCCGGAGGCGATGATCGCGTCGGTGCACGACCCGGTCCGGCCTTCGGTCGAGCACGGCTCGAGCGTGACGTACAGCGTCGCCCCGGCGCGCGGCTTGTGCCCGAGCGCAATCAGCGCCAGGCGCTCCGCGTGCGGGCCGCCGTCCTGGGCGTGCGATCCCTCGGACATCACGCGCCCGTCCTCGACCACCAGCGCGCCCACCATCGGATTCGGATGAGTGTCGCCCCAGCCGCGCTTCGCCACGTCCAGCGCGCGCCTCATGTGGATTTCGGATTCAGGGTCGGACATAGGGATTTCCCCGCTTCTCGTCGCCGACCGTCGTAGCAGGACCATGCCCCGGGTAAACGATTGTTTCGTCGGGCAGCGTATAAATCTGCCGGCGAATCGACTGCGCGAGCTGCTCTGCGTCGCCGCCCGGCAGATCGGTGCGTCCGACGCTCCCCGCAAAGAGCGCATCGCCGACGTAGGCCGCAGTCGCGGACGGCTGGAAGAACAGCACGTTTCCCGGACAATGTCCCGGCACGAAGCGCACCTCGAACCGGTCGCCCAGCGCCTCGAACGAGTCCCCTTGCTCAACCCACACGTCCGGGTAAACCGGCTCCAGTTTTATCCCCGGGCCAAGAAAGGCGCTCATCACCTTCGGCGTTTCGTACAGCGGACGGTCCGCCCGATGGGCGCGCACGCGGGCGCCCGTCTGCCTCACCACTTCCGCGGCGCCCTGCGTGTGGTCCCAGTGTCCGTGCGTCAGCCACAACTCCGTCAGCCGGCATTTTTCCTCCGCGAGGATCGGTTTGATCCCCTCCCAGATTCCGCCCGGCGCATCGATCAGCACCGCCTCGCCGCGCTGCGGGTCGGTCAGGAGATAGGAATTCGTCTGGATCGGACCGGCCGGGAGGACGTGCAGCTTCATTGGCGAGCAATCCATGGCCTTTCGCGCCGCGCGCAATCGCGAAAAATCCCCTTCCCTTTCCCACTGCCCCCGCTACGTCATTCCCGCTTATGCCGACGCTGAAGTTTGCCGTCCTTGCCGGGGATTATATCGGGCCCGAGGTCATGGCCGAGGCGCTTCGCGTCCTTGAAACCGTCGCGCGCCAGGAGAACCTTCAGCTTGCGCCCGTCCCGGCCGACGTCGGCGGCCTGGCGATCGACCGCCACGGCGAGGCGCTTCCGGCGTCGACCCTGAAGGTCTGCGCGGCGAGCGATGCCATCCTGTTCGGCTCGGTCGGCGGCCCCAAGTGGGAGAAACTCCCGCCGGCGCAGCAGCCCGAGCGCGCCGCGCTGCTGCCGCTCCGCCGGCATTTCACGCTCTTCGCCAACATCCGGCCCGGCCTCCTGTATGCGGAACTGAAAGACGCCTCGCCGCTCAAGTCCGAACGCATTCCGAACGGAATCGACATCGTCTGCATCCGCGAGCTGACCGGCGGCATCTATTTTGGCCAGCCGAAGTCGACCACGATGCTCCCCGACGACGACGTCGAGGCGATCGACACGATGGTTTATCGAAAGAGCGAGATCGAGCGAATCGCCGCCGCCGCGGTGGCCGCGGCCCGTTCGCGCGGGAAAAAGCTCTGCTCGATCGACAAGGCCAACGTCCTCGAAACCTCCGTGCTCTGGCGGAAGACCATCACCGCCTACGTCGCCGCGCATGCGCCCGAGGTCGCGCTGAGCCACATGTACGTCGACAACGCGGCGATGCAGCTCGTGCGCGACCCGAACCAATTCGACGTCTTCGTGACCGAAAACATGTTCGGCGACATCCTCTCCGACGAGATGGCCGTGGTCTGCGGATCGCTCGGCATGCTGTCATCCGCCTCGCTCGGCGCTGGGAGGAATTCCCACCGCCTGCCGTTCGGCCTTTACGAGCCGGCGGGGGGCACCGCTCCGGACATCGCCGGCCGGGACCTGGCCAATCCCTGCGCGCAGATTCTGTCGGCGGCGCTGATGCTGCGGTACAGTTTCGGATTGGAGAAAGCGGCGGCGCGCATCGAAGCCGCCGTGAAGCGCGCCGTCGTCTCGGGCACCCGCACCGCGGACATCGCCTTCGGCGGAAAATCCGTCGGCACCCGCGCGATGACCGACGCCGTGCTCTCCCAGCTGAATTCCTGATCGACGTCCTCGGACGAGTGTCGGAACGGAATTTGAACAGAAGGTAATGAAGGGAACGAAGCGCCGTCCGTCGGCGGCGTCGGGTTGCGCGCAGGACCGCGAGCACGTGAGCCCGCGATCGGCCGCAACGACCATCAGTCGGGGCGGCTTGGATTGACCCGCGCCAGCACGGCGGCGAGTTCCGGCGGCTTCATCGGCTTGGTCAGAAAATCGTCCATGCCGGCGCGCACGCAATCCTCCCGGTCGCCCTCCATGGCGTTCGCGGTCAGGGCGATGATCCACGGCCGCGGGCGGCCGGCGGGTTGTTCCGCCCGGATGCGTCGCGTCGCCTCGAGGCCGTCCATCTCAGGCATCTGCACGTCCATCAGGATGACGTCGTAATCCTGGCGGCGCACCGCCTCGAGCGCCTCCAGCCCGTCGGCGGCGGTGTCGGCCCGCGAGCCGAGCCGGGCAAGCATGTAAAGCGCGACCTTCTGGTTCACCGGGTTGTCCTCGGCCAGCAGGATCCGCGCGCCGTTCACGTGCTGGGCCGCCGCAGGATCGATGACCGCCGCGGCGGGGCTCGCCGAGACCACCGCGCCGAGCGCGCGGGCCACGGCGTCGTAGAGCTGCGACGGCTTGACGGGCTTGTTCAGGATCGCGACGAACAGTTCCTCCTCGCCCGCGGGCAGCTGATGCCCGATCGACGACAGCAGCAGCAGCGGAAAGGTCGGCGGGTCCGGCAGCCGGCGGATTTCCCGCGCGAGCATCACGCCGTCCATTTCGGGCATCCGCAGGTCCACCACGGCGAAATCGAAATCCTCGCCGGCGCGCAGCCGGGCCAGCGCGCCCGGGCCATTTTCCTCGACGATGGCCTGCATGCCCCACTTTTGCGCGAGTGCCGCCAGGATCCGGCGGCTCGGTTCGTTGTTGTCGACGACGAGCACCCGCTTGCCCCGCAACTGCGGCCGCTCAACCGCGATGAACGGCCGCGAACCCGCCGGTGCCCGCTCGACACGGACGGTGAAAAGAAACGTCGATCCGCGGCCGGGCTCGCTCTCGATCCACATGCGGCCGCCCATGAGCTCGGCGAGCCGCCGGCTGATCGCAAGGCCGAGGCCGGTCCCGCCGTACTTGCGCGTGGTCGAGGCGTCGACCTGCGTGAACGAGTTGAACAGCCGGCCCTGCGCCTCAAGGGGAATCCCGATACCGGTGTCGCGCACGGCGAACAGCAGCTCGAGCAGCTCGCCCTCCGCGGCGCCGAGGCGCACGGTGAGCTCCACTTCCCCGCGCTCGGTGAACTTGAGCGCGTTACCGAGCAGGTTGACCAAAATCTGCCGCAGCCGGGTGATGTCGCCCTGGACGCGTTGGGGAACCCCGTCGGCGATCTCGTACAGGAGATCGATCCCCTTTTGCGCCCCCTTCGCCGCGAAAAGGTCGAGGGCGCTCTCGACGCAGCCGCGGACATCGAAGGGCTCGAGTTCCAGGTCGATGCGGCCCGATTCGATTTTCGAAAAATCGAGGATGTCGTTGATGAGCGACAGCAGGCTCTCGCCGCTGGACCGCACGATTTCCGTGAACTCCCACTGCTGCGGCGTGAGCGGCGTGTCGAGCAGCAGCGAGGTCATCCCGATGATTCCGTTCATCGGCGTGCGGATTTCATGGCTCATCGTGGCGAGGAACTGGCTCTTCGCGCGGTTGGCCTGCTCCGCCCTTTCGACCGCCAGGCGCGCCGCCTCGATCGCCTCCGCGAGTTTCGCGTTGAGCTGTTCCGCCGCGACGCGCGCCAGCTGCTCCTCCGTGACGTCCGTGAGCATGCCGTGCCACACCTTGGTGCCGTCGGCGAGCTGCGACGCGGACGACCGCGCCGTCAGCCAGCGCACCGTCCGGTCCGGCGTCACGATCCGGAACGTCGGCGACCAGGGCGCGCCGCGCGCGATGGCGTCGTCCAGCTGCTTCCGCACGGCCGCGCGGTCCGCGGCGTGCACCGCGGAAAAAAGCACGATCGGCCGCTGCAAGGCGTCCGCGGGGTCGCGGCCAAAAAGCGTGCGATACCCTTCGCTCAGGAACGCAAAGGAACGCTGCCCGTCCGGGGCGCTTTGAAACTGGAACACGACGCCGGGCGCCTGGGCCGTGAGCGCCATCAGCCGTTTTTCGCTTTCCATCAGGCGAAGCTCCGCCGCCTTGCGCTCCGTGATGTCTTTCTCGATCGCCATGAAACCCGTCAGGTTTCCGTCCGCGTCGCGCAGCGGCTGCGCCTCGATCGCGACCCAGTAGCTCCGCCCCGACTTGGCGTAATTGACCAGTTCGACCCGGAATCCCTCGTTCGCCCGGAGCCCCGCGCGCATCTCGGCGACCGCTGCGGCTTCGGTCAGCGGTCCCTGCAGGAACGAGCCCGGCGTGCGGCCGGAAGCCTCGGTCGGGCTGTACTCCGTCATCCGCGTGAACCCCTCGTTGACCCACTCGATGCGGCCATCCGGGCCGGTGATGATCACCGCATTGGTCGTCCGCCCCGCCACCATCGCAAGCCGGCGCGCCTCGGCCTCGCTCGCGCGCAGCGATTTCGTCATCTCCTGCGCGATCCCGAGCGCGCGGGACCGACTCAGGCCGAGAGAGAGCACCACCCCCGCCAGGAGCGCGCTGACCACCAGCCCGCCGCCCGCCACGATCCAGGGCGCACCGCGCTCGAAACTTGCCTCGAACTTCGGCGTCGAGGACATCGCCATCGTCCATCGCCGGCCGCCGACGTCGACCGGCCGCACGGCGCTGAACATCCGCCCGCCAAACTCGCGGCCCCCGGGTCCATCAACGGCGGACACCAGGGTTTGATCGGCGTCGTAGAGCAGGTTTGCAGTGGTTAGATCGCTTCCCTCGAACACCTCCACATCGAGGTAACCCGCCACTCCGTCCATCACGTGATCCAGCAGGTCGTCGATGACCATCGGCGCATAGACGAGGCCGACCAGCGCGGCCTGCCGTTCGGCGGGCGAAGCGTGGCGCGCGCCGTTTCGGTAAATCGGGATCAGGTAGAGAAACCCCCGGTCCTGCCGGTCGTCCTGGGCGAGAGTCGTCCGTGCCGTCAGCGCCAGCTCGCCGGTTTTCATCGCACGCTCGATCGCCTGCCGGCGGTTCGATTCGGCCCCGAGGTCGACGCCCGCCGCGCGGCGGTTCCGCTCGAGCGGCTCGATATAGGCGATCACAAAGAGCTCGGGATCCGCTCCGTGGCTGGTCACCGAAAAATCAGGCGCACCGCCCGCGCGCTCGTCGGCGACGAAGGCCGCGAGGTCCGCGCGCGCCACCCGTTTCACATATCCCAGGCCCAGCAGGCCGGGGAATTCGCGACGCAGATCGCGCGTTTCCACGTAGTGGCGAAATTCGTCACGGGTCACCACCTGGCTGGCGGCGAAAACTCCCTGCGCGCTCTTCAGCGCTTCCTCGACCCGTTTGAGGCGCTGCTTCACGTCGTTGCCGAGCCGTTCCGCCAATTGGTCGAAGCGCAGCGACGACTCCGCCCGGTAGTGGCTGTGCGCTTGATACACGCCCACCGCCGTGAGCCCGAGGCAGCCGAGAAACGTGAGGGCCGCCAATCCGACCATCGTGCGCGTGCTGCCCCGGGCCGTGGACGACGCCGGCGAAAGTGAGGAGGAATCAGGCATGGCGAAGCTCGGACGGGCGGCTCAGGAAGGGGCGCGGTGTGGCAAGAGAGAGGGCCGGCAAAAAACGGGCGGAGTGACGAGGAAGGTGATCGGCGGTGAACCCGGATAAGATTTTCGCCGACGCGCAACGAGCATTCCGACTACCGGAAATCCGGTAGTCCATTGCGTCCGCCGTTTTTTCGCGGGCAAGAGTTCGAGGCGGTTTCATTCGAACGATGCGGGCGGGCCGGCGCCACCGGCGGCTCTGCCCGCTTCATCGCTAGCGCCTGTCCACGGGCACGCAAGCGCGCCAATCGGCGTCCGAAAGGTTCCCGGCCCCGCGAGCTTTCCTTCAAATTCCCCTCTTGCCTCGTCCTGACCGCCGTTCTGTCTTGGTCGCTCCCGACCGACCGCCATGACCTCCGCCGAAATCCGCCAGTCGTTCCTCGATTTTTTCCAGTCGAAACAGCACACGATCGTGCCATCGGCGTCGCTCCTGCCGACCGCACCGAACCTGCTGTTCACGAATGCGGGGATGAACCAGTTCGTGCCGTATTTTCTCGGAGACCAGGCCGCGCCGTGGAAGCGCGTCGCCGACACGCAGAAATGCATCCGCGCCGGCGGAAAGCACAACGACCTGGAGGACGTCGGGTACGACACCTATCACCACACGCTCTTCGAGATGCTGGGAAACTGGTCGTTCGGCGACTACTTCAAGAAGGAGTCGCTGACCTGGGGCTGGGAATTGCTCACCACGGTCTGGGGCATTCCGCCGAAGCGGCTGTTCGCCACGGTCTATTCGCCGGACCGAGCCAAGGGCGACCCCTCCGAATTCGACCGCGAGGCGCACGACATCTGGGCCGGGATTTTTCGCGCCGCCGGGCTCGATCCCGAGGTCCACATCGTCAACGGCAACAAGAAGGACAATTTCTGGATGATGGGCGACACCGGCCCGTGCGGGCCGTGTTCGGAGATTCATTTCAACCTGCTGCCCTCCGACGACGAGGCAGCGGGCCGCCGGCTGGTCAATTCCTCCTCGCCGCGCTGCATCGAGATCTGGAATCACGTCTTCATCCAGTTCAACGCGAACGCCGACGGGACCTTCTCTCCGCTCGCGGCCCAGCACGTCGACACCGGCATGGGTTTCGAACGGGTCGCGGGCATCCACGCCACGACGAAAGGCTTCAAGGATTTTTCGGCCGAGCCGTCGAACTACAACGCCGACGTCTTCGCTCCGACCTTCGCCAAGCTCGCCGCGCTCTCCGGCAAGCAGTACACCGGCACGGTCCCGGCGGACCGCACCGGTCTGGGCGAGCAGCAGCAGGTGGACATCGCCTTCCGCGTCCTCGCCGACCACGCGCGCTGCGTGGCATGCGCGATCGCCGACGGAATCCTGCCGGGGAACGAAGGGCGGAACTACGTCATCCGCCGCATCCTGCGCCGCGGAATCATGTACGGGCAAAAGAACCTCGGGCTGAAGGCCGGATTTTTCGAGCAGCTGGTCGAGCCGGTCGTCGGCTCGCTGGGGGGCGTTTTCCCGGAGCTCAAGTCGCAGCGGACGATGATCGAGCGCGCCGTGCTCGCCGAGGAGGATTCGTTTGGCCGCGCCCTCAACCGGGGCATCGACCGGTTCAACGCCGGCCTCGGCGCGAGCGTGCAGGCCGGTGCGGAGGTGCCGGCGAAACTCGCGTTCGAACTGTACGACACTTACGGCTTCCCGCTCGACATGACCCAGCTGCTCGCACGGGAGCGCGGGCTCGGCGTTGACGAGGCCGGCTTCGAGAAGCTCATGCAGGAACAGCGCGGTCGCGCCCGCGCTGCGCAGAAAAAAGAGGTGATCGTCGCGGCCACGGAAGGGTCCACCGCCGACCTGACGCCGACGGAGTTCGTCGGCTATGCCATTTCGTCAACCTCGGGAGTCCACGCCAAGCTGATCGACATCGTCTCCGGCGGAAAGGCCACCTTCGTCGTGTTTGACCGCACTCCCTTCTACGCTGAGCTCGGCGGGCAGGCGGGCGACTCCGGGACGGCGCTGGTCGGCGGACAACTCGTCCACCTCGTGGATTGCGTGAAGGACAAGGCCGGCCGTCACCTGCACAAGCTCGCGGACGGCTCGCCCGTCCTGACCGTTGGGGCTCCCGCGGAATTGTCGGTCGACCTGGTGCGGCGGCGCGCAATTTCGCGCCACCATTCCGCCGCGCACCTGATCCACTGGGCCCTGCGGAAGGTCCTCGGCACCCATGTGCGGCAAGCCGGCACCTCGAAGACGGCCGACCGCATGCGCTTCGACTTCTCGCATTTCGAGGCCGTGACGCACGCGCAGCTGTTGGAAATCGAGCGGCTGGTGAACGAGAAGGTGATCGATAACGCGGCGGTGCTTTCCTACGAGACCGAATTCGACCGGAAGCCGGCCGACACGCTCGCATTTTTCGGCGACAAATACGGGCGGATCGTGCGGGTCGTCGACATCGGCGGGTTCAGCCGCGAATTGTGCGGCGGCACCCACGTCACCACCGCGGGCGAAATCGGGCTCGTGAAGATCACCGCGGAGATGGCCGTGGCCGCGGGAACGCGCCGCATCGAGGCGGTCGCGGGCCAGGCCGCCTACGATTTCGTGGCTCACCGCGAAGCCGCTCTCGCCGCCGTCAGCGCGCACCTGTCCGCGGGTCCCCTCGACGTCGCGAAGAAACTGGAGTCCGTCCTCAATCACCAGAAAGAGCTCGAGAAAAAACTGAAGGGCTACGAAGCGAGGGCCTTGGCGGGGCTGGCGGACGAACTCGCGGCGAAGGCGACGGTGCGCGACGGGCTCAAATTTATTTCGGAAGTGGTCTCGGTGGACGCGCCCGAAGCGCTCCGTTCGCTCGGCTCGCAGGTGCTGCACAAGCTCGGCGAGGGCGTCGTGACGGTCGGCGCGGTGTTTGACGGCAAGGCCAGCCTGGCCGTGTTTGCCTCGCCGGCGGCGATCAAGGCGGGCCATCAGGCCGGCAAGCGCGTCGCCGAACTGGCCGCGAAGCTCGACGGCAAGGGCGGCGGCAAGCCCGATTTCGCGATGGGCGGCGGCCGCGACGGCGGACGCCTGGCCGAGGTGCTGAAGCTTTAGGTGCGCGTAGCGATTCATCCATCCGGGCAATTCGACAGCGCCGGCTGAACATCGAACGTCCAACTCACGGCTGTCTGATTAAAAACCACTGAAGATGAGTTGATTGGGAGTGTGCCCTTCAAGGTCTGTTTGCGGTGGTTTTGTAAGCAGTTCACTGAGAGAGGATTTTTCCCAGATGCAGACACTC
>JAQGON010000010.1 GCA_028293565.1 Verrucomicrobiota bacterium
GGCCGCTCCGGATCGGCGCCGCGCGGCGCCCTCCGCGGGGAAGGGTGCGGCGGGCCCGCCGGTTTTGACTCGCGTTGTTAAATTTTAACACCCAGCTGTTAAAAGCGCGCAGCGAGCCTCCCCATGACGCCTTCCGACCGCCGGCAGCTAATTCTCGACCGCCTGGAGCAGGCCGGGGCGTGCTCGTACGACGAGCTCGCGCTGGCCGGCCGCGTTTCGACGATGACGGTTCGCCGCGATCTCGAGGAGATGATCCGGCAGGGCCGCGCGATCAAAACCATCGGCGGCGTGCAGCGCGCCCACGCTCCGTCGTACCTCTATGAAACGGACCTCCATTCGCGTCTCGGCGTGCAGCGCGAGGCGAAGCGGGCGATCGCGCGCACGGCGCTCGACCTCGTCAGGGGGCGCCCGACGCTCTTTCTGGACGGCAGCACCACCTGTCTCGAGCTCGCCCGGCTGCTGGCGGCCGGCCGAAAGGGGCTGACCGTGGTGACGAACTCCGTGCTGGTCTGCATGGAGCTCGGCAAGGGCGGCGACAACACGGTCGCTGGGATCGGCGGCCACTACGACGCGAACAGCCTCTGTTTCGTCGGCCCGCAGGCGGAGGACTGGGCGAAAACGCTTTTCGTCGACATGGCCTTCGTCAGCACGAAGGGGTTCATCCCCGCGAAGGGAACGTTCGAGTCGTCGCTGCCGAACTTCCGGATCAAGCAGATCATCGCGCGCCAGTGCGTCGAGCTGGTGCTGCTGGTGGACCATTCGAAATTCGGGCAGCGCGCGCTGAGCAAGGTGCTCGAGCCGGACCAGATCCACACGGTGGTGACGGACGACAAGGTGCGGCGCGCGGATCTCAACACGCTGGAAAAGGCGGGCTGCAAGGTGCACGTCGCGGGCGCCGCCGCCGCCAGGAAGGCGTCGCATGCCGCTTGAACCGGTCACCGAACTGATGCGGAAGGCGCGCGAGGGCCGGTACGCCGTGGGCTACTTCGAGAGCTGGAACCTCGAATCGCTCCAGGGAGTCGTCGACGCGGCGGAACAGTCGCGCTCGCCGGTCATCCTCGGTTTCAACGGGGATTTCCTCAGCCGCCCCGGCCGCCGCGCGGCCGAGCGCGTGACGTGGTACGCCGAGCTCGGCCGCGCGGCGGCACGCTCCTCCGCGGTGCCGTGCGGCTTGATTTTCAACGAGTGCCCGAACGACGACTGGGTGCGCCGCGCGGCGGCCGTCGGCTTCAACCTGATCATGCCGTCCGATCCGTCGGCCTCCCGCGAGGAGTATGTCCGCCGCGTGCAGGCCCTGACGCGGCACGCGCACCCTCTCGGCGTGGCGGTGGAGGCCGAGGTCGGCGAGCTTCCGTCGGGTTCGGACGCCGCGGGCGGGAAGACGACGGACCCGGAAGACGCGGCGCGTTTCGTCGCCGAGACCGGCGTCGACCTCCTCGCGGTCAGCGTCGGCAACGTGCACATCAGGCTGGAAGGCGAACAGCCGCTCGATCTCGCGCGGCTGGAGGCGATTCACCGGGCGGTCGACTGTCCGCTGGTGCTGCACGGCGGGACCGGCATCGAGGCGGGCTCGCTGCGCGAGGCGATCCGGCTCGGCGTGGCGAAGGTCAACTATGGAACGTACCTGAAGCAGCGCTACCTCCGCGCGATGCGCGACGCGCTGGCGGGCGGCGAGGCGAACCCGCACGAGCTCCTCGGCATCGGCGGGCCGGCGGACGTGATGGTGGCGGGCCGGCTGGCGGTGCGCGACGCGGTGTTGGAACGCATCGAAAACCTCGGTTGCTGCGGGAGGGCGGGCGAATGACGGAAATCGAATTCAAGATGCCTGACCTCGCCGCCACCGACTCGGAGATCAAGGTTGTCCGCTGGCTGGTGGACGTGGGGCAGCCGATCACGCGCGGCCAGGCGCTGCTCGAGGTCGAGACCGACAAGGCGATGATGGAGGTCGAGTCGATCGCCACCGGAACTCTGAAGCAGGCGCGCGTCGTCGCGGGCGACGCCATTGTCGCGGGCCAGCTCATCGCCGTCATTGAAACGGAGAACGCGCCCTCCAGGCCGGCCGGCGGAATGTTCGCGAAGAATCGCGAGACGGCCAGGGGCCAGCCGTCCGGCGCGGGGGCGACGCTGCCGCTCTCGGCGACGCAACGCACGGTGGGGCGGCGCATGCAGCAGAGCAAACAGGCGGTCCCGCACTTTTACCTGCAGGCTTCGGCCAACGCCGAGCCCATGATCGCGCAGCGCACCGCCGCCGCGCCCGCGCCGCCGGCCTGGGAGGCTTTTTTCGCGCGGGCCGTCGCCTGCGCGCTGAAAAAATTCGAGCGCATCGCCTGCCGCTTCGAGACCGACCATCTCGTGCGCACCGGGACGGCCGAGATCGGCGTGGCGGTGGATCACGGCGGCGAGCTGTACGTGGTGGCGCTGACGGATCCTTCGACGCGCACCGTCGCGCAGATTTCGGAGGAGCTGCGCGCGAAGGTCGAAAAACTGCGGGCCGGCGACCCGGAGACGCGGAAGCTGAAGCCGGCGGCGATGACGATCACGAACCTCGGGGCGACGCGCGTCGAGGCGTTCACGGCGATCGTCAGCCCGCCGGAAGCCGCGATCCTCGCGATCGGGCGCATCGCGCCGGCCGCGGTCGTCGAGGGCGGCGCGGTCGTGGCCCAGAACCGGGCGAGCCTCACGCTCTCCGTCGACCACCGGGTAGTGAACGGAAAATACGCCGCGGATTTCCTGACGGAGATCGTGCGGGAACTGGAGGATTTTTGACCGCAGATGCCCGGCCGGCGCGGCTTTCGTCCGCAGCCAAGCACGGATTTTTTTTATGAAAACCATCGTCACTCCTGAACTGGTCATGAAATACGGGCAGGAAGGCTACCTGACCCTGCACGAGCCGGTTTTTTCGCCGGAAAAATTCGCACGCGCCCGGCAGTACTGCGACGGCAAGTTTGCGGAGGCGAACAAGGGCGGCGGCGAGAAGCCGGCGATCATCGACTGCCCGCATTGGGGCGATCCGCGGATCTTCGAATGGATCATCGCGGACGAGATGCTCGACCTGGTCGAGCCCCTGATCGGCCCCGACATCGGTGTCTTCGCGTGCCACCTGCTCCAGAAGCCGCCGGGCGTCGGCAAGCGGGTGCCGTGGCACGAGGATTCGGCGTACTGGAAAGGCGCGCTGACGCCGATGGTGGTGGCCTCGATCACGCTGGCGCTCGAGCCGTCGCTGCCGGCCAACGGCGGGCTGCGGGTGATCCCCGGCACGCACCGGCACGGATATTCGGACTACGCCGAGGTCGCGCGGCCGGACACGGAGGTTTTTCCGATCGAGATCAAGAAGGCCCAGGTCGATGACGCGAAGGCGGTGGACATCGACCTCCAGCCGAACGAGGCGTCGATCCACCACGGCAAGATCATCCACGGCTCCAATCCGAACACCGGTTCGATGCGCCGCGCGGTGCTGACCGTGCGCTATTTCCCCACCACGGTGAAATTCACGCCGGCGAATCATCCGCACTTCGCCGCCGCGAAATTCAACATCTACCTCGCGCGCGGCCGCGATCGGGCCGGAAACACTTACGCCGACCCGACGAAGTCCTACGTCGGCGGCGAGCCGGTGCACACGGCATGAATGCGGGATCCGACGCCGGCGGGGTGCCTTCGCCCCGCTTTTCCCCTCCCGCTCCATGACTGACACCGGCGCGTGCTCCCGCCTGTCCTACACGTTTCCCGTCGAACGGCTGAAGCGGGGGCACTCCTTCGGCAACGCGCAGGTTTATCTCACGCTCGACCGGAATTCCGACGTGATCCACGAGCCGCAGACCACGCGCCTCGGAATGCGCGACGCGTGGGACCAGCGGTACTACCTCGCGGAGTGGAAGGTCGAACTCTCCGGCGCCAACGGCGAAGCGTTTCAACCCGTCGCGACCACCTTCGCGCCCGATTGCCAGGTCACGCTGCTGCGCGCGGGGAAACTGACGGCGGAGAAAAAATTCATCCTGCCGTTCGAGAACAATCTGCTCCGCTCCGCGCATCTGCTGTTCACCGGGTCCGCGGCCCTCGACGGATCGACCCTGCGTTCGCGGATGCTCCTCCCTCCCGGGACCACCGTGGCCGAAGCCCAGCCGGGCGGTCACCGCCATGTGGCGATCCGCTATGCGAACGGCGTGGCGGGACTGATCTGGGGCAGCGGCGGCCTGCGCTCCCTCGCAAGCCGCCCGGCCGGCGAAGATCGCGTGGAATGCGTGGCGGAGTTCGACTGTCCGCCGGGAAAGGAAGCGGGCCTCTCCTTCGCCTACGCGCACCAGGGCGCACCGCCTGCCGGGGCGGTGTACGAGGCGTTCGCCGCGGACGCGGGCAGCGCGGCCAGTCACCTCCGCCGGGTGAAGGTGATTGCCGTGGAAACGGCGCTCGCGATCCAGGCCCACCTCGATACCTGCCGGCTCTGGACGCCGGATCCGTTCATCACCGACGGCGTGAACTGGGCGAAGATCAACCAGCTCAAGGACTGGCAGGAGTACCGTCGCGGCCCGGGCTTCAGCAACAGCCCGCCGAGCGACGTGCTCGTCGGGCGCGACACCTTCTGGTTTCTGGTCGGCACGAATTATTATGCCCAGGCCTGGTCGCGGCGCCTGCTCGAGTTCTGGTTTCGCGACGGCGTCGAGCCCAACGGGAAATTCATCGAGTACATGCTGGCGTCCAGCGAGCCGCTGTTCCGCGACGACTACGGGCTGAACGTCAACGACAACACGCCGCTGCTGATCGTCGCGGTCCATCATTATTATTCGATCTCGGGTGACCGCGGATTTCTCGACTCGGTTTATGCGGCCCTGATCCGGTCGGCGAACTATCTGCTCGCGCAGCGAAATGACGACGGGCTGGTCTGGTGCCGTTCGCGCGACGTCTTCGTGCGCGGGCTCTGCGGCTGGCGCAACTGCACCGGGAACTACGAGCTCTCGGGGGCGGTGACGGAGATCAATGCCGAGTGCCAGGCGGCGTTTGCGTTGACCGCGGAGCTGGCCGGCGTGGTCGGCGATCGCGGGACGGCCGGGCGGTTTCGCACGGCGGCGGCGGCGCTCCACACCGCGATCAATCGCCATCTCCGGTCGGACACGAAGCAGAACCCGTTTTACCTGCTGACGATCGATCCGGACGGAAAACGGCGCGACGACGTCACGGGCGACCTCCTGTTCCCGGCGCTGTTCGGCATCGCTCCGCGTCCGATGGCCCGGCTCATCGTGGAAAAACTGTTCGGACCCGGCTTCTGGCGCGGCGCTTCAGGGCAGGCCGGCGGCATCTGCACGATCAGCCCCGGGCAGAAGGGATTCGAGCCGAGGGCGGACCCCGCGACCTATGGCCTGCAGGGCGGCGTGTGGCCGAATCTGGCGCTCTGGGCCGCGCGCGCGGCGCCGGCGCTCGGACGGCCGGACCTGCTCGTCACGGCGCTGCGGAGCACGCGGTTGCTGGCGGATCGCTCCGACTTCGATCGCTGCAACGTCACCCCGGGGGAGTTTCCGGAATATTTCAACGCGGACGACCTGGTCCAGCGCGGGCATCCGCGGAGCACTTTCATCCACGGGAGCTACCTGTGGGCCGCCTGGGAGGGCCTGCTCGGCCTGACGCCCCACGCCCGCGGGCTGGAAGTGAATCCGGTGCTTCCGCCCGGGTGGGGTTGGGTCGCGCTCTCGCGGATGCCGTATCGCGGCGCGCCGCTCACGCTCCTCGCGGTCGGCGCGGGCCGGACGCTTTATTCGACGGTCCGCGTGAAGACGAAATGGAAACAGGTGATCGTTTCCGCGGCCCGGCAGGAGGAGTTCAGGCTCGAGAGCGACGCGCCGGTCTTCTGGCTCGTGGCGGGAAACGAGGCGATCGTCGCAGCCGACGCCCCGGCCCGCGTGCGCCTGCTCGAGCGCGCAACGGGAATCGTGGCCGCCGAGCTGGATATTTCCGCCGGCTCGGTGGTTCGGAAAAAGATGTCCCGAAAGGCCAGGCCATGACCGTCGCTCCTCCCCAGCTGGAACCCGAGCTGGCCGAAGCCTACCGGCAGTGTGCGGACCGGAACGTGCTCGCGGCGCTGAACCCGGAAATTTTCTTCGGGTATTTCTCCGTGTGCGCCGATCCCGCGCAGGGGCACGGGCACGACACGACTTTTCCCGGGCTCGACTGGGGGCAGTCGGCGGAAGCGCTGCTGTGGCTCGGGCGGCGGGCGGAGGTGCTGGCGAGCTGGCACTACGTGACGACATTCCTGCGGGAGGATGGGCTGCTGCCGTTCGCAATCGTGCCCAGCCAGGCCGGGACCACGGTGCAGATGACCCTGCCCAAGACGACCGAAAGTTATCCCTTCGTCGTGGCCGCCAACGGCGGCGCGTACGCCCACTGGTTTCCCGGCAATCCGCTGATGATGCTGCCGAACGTGACCTTCGTGCAGGTGGCGGACGCGATTTTTCGCCACACGCAGGATCGCCGGTGGCTCGCGGCGCAGCAGCCGGCGCTGCGGCGCGTGCTCGACTGGATGACGCGGCAGGTGACGCCCGAGGGGCTGGTGCGCGGCGGCGGATTTTATCTGGAACGTCCGCCGCGGCTCGATCACGACGGCGTCACGCAGTGCTACACGGCGCATGCCTTCCGGCTCGCGACGGCGCTGACCGGCGACGCGCGCCATGCCTTGGTGGCCGACCGGATCACGGCGTCTTTCCGCGAGAAATTCTGGGCGGGGGACCACTGCGTCGAGTACCTTCACGGAACCCGCGGCGCAATTTCGCACCACGGCCTGACCGACGTCGACTGGGCGGCGATCGCGACCGGCCTCGCCACGGCGGAGCAGATCAGGGTGCTGTGGCCACAGCTGAGGAACAACCGCGACTTTGTCTACGAGGGGATTCCCACGGGAATTTCGACGCGGCCGGAAACGTACGAGGATTGGGAAATGCTGCACCTGGATCGTCACGACGTCGCGGCGATGGGACGGGTCTGGTATCTCGAGGCGTGGGCGCGGCACGTGATGGGCGATCGCGAAGGCCTGCTCGAATCGCTGCGGCAGGTCGCCCGCACCGGGCGCGCGAACAACTGGCACTGGCGCGAGCGGTATTATTCGGAGCGCACCGGCGATCTCGGCAGCTACCGGATCAACACCTACTGCGAATATCCGGCCAACTTCATCCGCATCGTCCACCGGTTTTTGCTGGGAGAAAACACATGACCTCGATTCCAATCCCATTTCACCGCAAAGGACGCGAAGACCGCGAAGGGAAATCCTCTCCAGATTGTTGGGTCTTTCTTTGCGGCCTTCGCGCCCTTTGCGGTAAAAAAGATTCCGATCCGCGATGAACGCCCCGGCCAAAGACGACCGCGAATTTCTCCTGGGACTCCACGAGCGGATGGTGCTCATCCGGGAGTTCGAGGACCGCGTGAAGTTTCTGTTCCTCGAGGGCACGATGCCCGGGACGATCCACCAGTGTCAGGGGCAGGAGGCGACCGCCGTCGGGGTGTGTGCGGCCCTGGAGCCCGGCGATTTCATCACGTCGACCTTTCGCGGCCACGGGCACGCGCTCGCCAAGGGCCTCACGGTGCAGGAAATGCTCGACGAGCTTTTCGGCGCGCGCACCGGCTGCTGCAAGGGCAAGGGCGGCTCCATGCACATGGGGAACATGGACAAGGGCATGGTCCCGGGAATCGCCATCGTGGCCGGCGGCATCCCGCTCGCGGCGGGCATGGCGCTCGCGTTCAAGCTGCAGCGGCGCCCGCAGGTCGTCGCCTGTTTCTTCGGCGACGGCGCGGTGGCGGAGGGCGCGTTTCACGAGGGCGTGAACATGGCGGCGATCTGGAATCTGCCCGTGATCCTCGTGTGCGAAAACAATCTCTACGGCGCGTCGACCCGCGTCGACAAGGTCATGCGGAATCCGCGGATCTCGGACCGCGCCGCATCGTACGGGTTTCGCGGCGAGACCGTGGACGGCAACGACGTGCTGGCGGTCCACGAGGCGGCGCAGCGCGCGGTCGCGGAATGCCGCGGCGGGAACGGGCCCGTCCTGCTCGAGCTGCTCACCTATCGCCGGACGGGACATTCCCGGCGGGACGCGTGCCATTACCAGCCCAAGGACGAGCGCGAGGCGTGGTTTTCGCGCGACCCCATCGACCGCTTCGCCGCCAAGCTCCTGGAACGCGGCGATGTCTCGGCGGCGGATCTGGCGGCGATCAAGGCGCGGGTCGACGCGCAGATCGGCGCGGGGGTCGAGCGGGCCAAAGCCGCCGCGCTGCCCGCCCTCTCCGAGCTGACCGAGGACGTCTTTGCCTGATTTCCCCTCCCCACCGTGAAAACCGAAAACCTCCCCGCCTTGCCGGCTGAACAGAAACGGACCGCCGCCGCTGATTTTGCGCGCGACGGATTCTTCATCGCCCCGCCCCTCATCCCCGCCGAGCTGCTGGCGCGGGTGCGCCCCCGCATCGACGCGGTCTACGCCGGCGAGTATGAAACCGGCATTCCCCCGTGCGGGAGTCCGAAGGGCTCGAGCGTGCCGCCGACGTCCCTCGTCAAGATCGACAACACGCATCGCTCCGACCGGACGATCCACGAGCTGGTCAGCCATCCGGCGATCGGCCGGTGGGCGGCGGCGCTGACCGGCGCGAAGACGGTGCAGGTCTTCGCCACGCAGCTCCTGATCAAGCCGCCCGGCAGCACGGGCGCGGGCAACGTCGGCTGGCACCAGGATTATGAGTACTGGGATTATGCGCTGGAAGGCGACGTGTTCACCGCGTGGGTGGCGGTCAGCGACGTGACCGCCGAGTCGGGGCCGATGCGGTTCGTGCGCGGCTCGCACCGCTGGGGCCTGCTCAAGGCGGGGGATTTCTTCGGCGGCGATCTCGGGGCCATCCAGCAGCGCATCCTCGCAAAGACCGGCGGCGCAAAGTGGGAGGAGAGGGCCGCGGTCCTCGCGCCGGGCGCGGTGAGTTTTCACCACAAGCTCACGGTCCACGGCAGCGGACCGAATCTCTCGACCGGGCCGCGCGTGAGTTTCGCGATTCATCTCCGGACTGACCAGTCGCGCTTTCCCGACGGGCTGAAGTGGGAGACGGTGCCCTATCTCAACGATCCGGACGACATGCAGGGCAGCCCGATCACCTACCGCGAAACGGCCTGATTCGACATGAAACGACAAGGCATCGCCGAGGCGCTCCGGGACGGGATTGCGGAGGAAATGACGCGGGACCCGGCCGTTTTCTGCATCGGCGAGGACATCGGGGTTCCGGGCGGCTGGGGCGGGGCGTTCACCGTCACGCTGGGGCTGGCGGAAAAATTTCCCGGGCGGATCATCGACACGCCCATCGCGGAGCTCGGGTTCACCGGGATCGCGGTCGGCGCGGCGATGATGGGGATGCGTCCGATCGCCGACATGCAGTACGGGGATTTCCTGTTCCTCGCGAGCGACCAGCTGATCAACAACGCGGCGAAGATGCGGTACATGTCCGGCGGCATGATCAAGGTGCCGATGGTGATGCGCGCCCCGGTCGGCGCGACGGGCCGCGGTTCGCAGCACGCGCAGAGCATGGAGCGGTACTTCATCGGCGTGCCCGGCCTGAAGGTGGTCGCGATTTCGACGGCGTACGATGCGAAGGGAATGCTCAAGGCGGCGGTGCGCGACGACAATCCCGTGATGTTCTTCGAGCACAAGCTCCTCTACGGCTCCAAGGGCGCGCGCGCCGAACCGGGGGCGGTGGATGCGACGAGCGACATTCCCGAGGAGGATTACGTCGTCCCGCTTGATCGCGCCGCGGTCCGGCGCGAGGGAACGGAGGTGACGATCCTCGGCTGGCTCCTGATGGCGCATTTCGCACTCGCGGCGGCGAAGGAATTGTCCGCGGAGGGAATCGAGGCGGAAATCATCGACGTGCGCAGCCTCTCGCCGATCGACTACGAGACGATCGGCGCCTCGATCCGCAAGACGGGGCGCGTGCTGATCGTGGAGGAGGGGCCGAAGACCGGCGGCGTCGCCGCAGAGATCGCCGCGGGGATCATGGAGCATTGCGGCGAAAGCCTGCTGGCCCCGATCGTGCGCGTGGCCTCCGCCGACGTGCCCGTGCCTTTTTCTCCCGTGCTCGAAAATGCCTATCGTCCCGATGTGCCGCGCATCGTGGAGGCCGCGCGCCGGCTCGCCCGTTCGTGAACCGGATTCTTGTTCACCGCGAAGGGCGCAAAGGGCGCGAAGCCGGATCCGGCCGCTCTTCGCGTCCTTTGCGCCCTTCGTGGTCAAACGGTCTTGCCCATGAAAATTCCGGAGGTTCCCTTCGCGCGGATTAGCGTCCATTAACGGTTCACCCAAACCATCATGATCACGAAACAACAGCTGACGCAGTGGCAGGACGAGGCGTACGGGTTTTTCCGGAAAGCCGGGCTGGTCGTCACGCCGGCCGAGAAAAGGCAGATCGAGGTCGCGGATTTTGGCCTGAGCGAGTTTATGCGCAGCGGTCTCGGCGTGCTGGTGTACGTCAACACCGAACGCTGTTGCGCCAAGGAGCTCGCGCTGTGGCCGCGACAGACCTGCCCCGAGCACCGGCATCCTCCGGTGGGGAACGATCCCGGGAAGGAGGAGACCTTCCGCTGCCGCTGGGGCCGGGTCTATCTCTATCTCGAGGGGGTTCCGGCGGCGGATCCCCGCTGTCGTCCTCCCGCCGGCCGCGAGGCGACCTACACGATCTGGCACGAAGTCGTGCTGGACCCCGGGGACCAGTACACGATCAGGCCGAACCTGAAGCACTGGTTCCAGGCGGGCGACGAGGGCGCGGTGGTTTCCGAATTCTCGACCCGCAGCACAGACGAGAACGACATCTTCACCGACCCGGAGATCGGACGGGCAACCAAGGTCCAATGATCCAAACCCCCCTCGGTCCGGTGGATATTTTGATCGCCTGCTTTGCCTTGGAACAGGGATCCGGGTAGCAGCCGAGGTCACGAGGCTCCGGTAAAACCTGTCCAGCATCTCGACCATTCGATTCATGAAGAGCCTCTGGAACGACGATGCGGCCGCGAAATTCTCCGGCGATCTCGGGTTGCGCGTGTACGCGTCGCGGCTGCTCGGAAGCGATCCGTCGCTCGTGCTGCACGGCGGCGGCAACACGTCGGTCAAGGTGACGGAGCGCACGATTTTCGGGGAGGCCGAGGAGATCCTTTACGTCAAGGGCAGTGGCTGGGACCTGGAGACGATCGAGGCCGCCGGGTTTTCGCCGTGCCGGATGGGTCACCTGCTCCGGCTCGCGAAATTGCCCGCCCTCACCGACCTCCAGATGGCGAAGGAGCTCAGAGTGTCGCTGACAAATCCGTCGGCGCCGATGCCATCGGTCGAGGCGATCCTGCACGCGCTGCTGCCGGGAAAATTCGTCGACCACACCCATGCCGACGCGCTCATCGCGGTCTCGAACACTCCCGACGGCGAAAAGCGGATCAGGGAAATTTACGGTGATCGCGCGGTGGTAATCCCGTACGTGATGCCCGGCTTCAAGCTCGCGCGGTTGTGCGCCGGGCTTTATTCGCAGCAGGCGCACCCCGGAACGATCGGACTCGTGCTGATGAACCACGGGTTGTTCTCGTTCGGCGACTCCGCGAAGGCCTCCTACGAACGGATGATCGAGCTGGTGGCGCTCGCCGAAAATCATCTGGCGAAAAACGGGGCGTTCGTCCTCCCCGCGGCGGATCCGCCGGCG
>JAQGON010000012.1 GCA_028293565.1 Verrucomicrobiota bacterium
GAGCAGGTCACCGAGCAGCTCGCGATGCTCGACGGCGCCGGCCACGCCTTCGACCTCTCGGCGGTCCAGGCCGGCCAGCAGACGCCCGTCTATTTCGGCAGCGCCGTGAACAACTTCGGCATCCAGCTCCTGCTCGACGGATTTCTCAAGGACTCCGTTGCGCCGCAGCCGCGGCATAACGCGGCCGCGAAGCGGAGGGACGAGGGACAAGGCGCGAGTGACCGGAAACCCCGCGCTCCTGCCGGCGCAGATTCGCCCGCCCCTCCTCCGTCAGCTCTCGTCGCTTCCCCCATCGTTCCCGTCGACCATCCGCGTTTCAGCGCGTTCGTCTTCAAGATCCAGGCCAACATGGATCCGAAGCACCGCGACCGCATCGCCTTCGTGCGCGTCTGTTCCGGCAAATTCGAACGCGACATGCTCGTGACCCACCAGCGCACCGGCAAGACGGTCCGGCTTTCGTCCTCGCACAAGCTCTTCGGTCAGGAACGCGAGACCGTCGACGAAGCGTGGCCCGGCGACGTCATCGGACTCGTCGGCCACGGCGAGTTTGGAATCGGCGACACGCTCACCGAGGACAAGGGGATCGTCTACGACGAGATTCCCCGTTTTCCCCCGGAAGTCTTCAGCTTCATCGCGAACCCGAATCCGTCCGACGCCAAGAAATTCCGCGCGGGCCTCGACCAGCTCCTCCAGGAAGGTGTCGTGCAGTCGATCACGCTGCGCGCCGGCATGACGACCTCGACGCTGCTCGCGGCCGTCGGCGCGCTGCAATTCGAGGTCGTGCAGTTCCGGCTCGAGAGCGAATATGGCGCCGCGTCGCGGCTGGATCCGTGCAACTGGACGATCATGAAATGGGTTTCGGCCCAGGATCCTGCCGCCAAGCTGCCCGACCTGTCGCGGCTCATCGTGGCCAGCGGCGTCGCCTTCGGCACCGACAAGCTCGAGCAGCCCGTGGCGCTGTTTCCCAACGAATGGACGATGCGGTATTTCGTGGAAAAGAACCCCGAGATCAAACTCCACGATCTCCCGCTGGAACAGAGCCAGTAGCGCAGGTTTCACCACGAAGCGCACGAAGGTCGAACCCCTCATCGGCCTGATCTTCGTGCGCTTCGCGATCTTCGTGGTGAAATTCAAAAAAATTCCCTGATTCTGCTCGCGCCGTCCGGAGAGTTTCCACTTCGCTCTGGCGCATGATTTTTCCCCGGCTCGCCCGCCCCGCGCTTTCACCCGCGACGCTGCTGCTGGTCGCGGGCACGCTCGCCTTCGCGCCCGGCACCCAGGCGAAGTCCCGCGCGCCGGTGCCGGAGGCCGGCCCCGCCTACAAGGGGGCCGTGGTGATGGACGCCGCGACGGGCAAGGTGCTGTTCGAGGACCACGACGGCGAGACAAGCCCGCCCGCGAGCATGACCAAGCTCATGACCTTTGCCGTCATCCACGACCGGATCGCCTCGGGCGCGATGACGCTCCAGACGCCGGTGACCGTGACGGCCGCGGATTCCCGCATCGGCGGGACGCAGGTCTGGCTGAAGCAGGGCGAGGTCTTTCCGGTCGAGGAGCTTCTCTACGCCGTCATGATCCAGTCCGCCAACGACGCCGCCTACGCGCTGGCCCGCACCGCCGCGGGCACCGTCCCGGCGTTTGTCGAACTGATGAACGCGAAGGCCCGCGAACTGGGCATGACCCGGACGACCTTCCGCACGCCGCACGGTCTTCCGCCGGCGAACCGCCGCCTCGCCGAGGGCGATCTCACGACCCCGCACGATTTCGCGCTGCTCTGCCGCCACCTTGTCCTCAGGACCGATGTCACGAAATACACTTCGGTGAAGCGCCGGCCCTTCGGCCCTCCCGGCCGCGGGACGATGATGGACAACCACGATCACCTGCTGGGCCGCGTTCAGGGTGTCGACGGCCTCAAGACCGGTTTCACGAACGGCGCCGCCTTCTGTCTCTCCGCCACCGCGCTGCGCAACGGGCGCCGGATCATCGTGGTGGTGATGGGCAGCCCCGACTCGCGCACCCGCGACCTGAAAGTCGCGGATCTCATCGAGCAGGGCTTCGCCATGCTGCCGCCCAACAGTCCGAAGTTTGTCCCGGAAGGTCCGCAGCCCGCGACGATCGAGGTCGAAGCCTCGCCCGTCAGCGCCGCGCCCGTCCCGACGGCCCAGCCCGCCGCCGCGCCTGAGGACAATCCGAACGCGATCAAATTCTCGCTGCCCGAGCCCCGGAAAAAGAAATAGGGCATTTTAAATGAAACGGCAGCCGCGCTGCTGAATCTTCATCCTCCGCAATTCCGAGCGAGGTTGGCCGCAAGGATGCGCAAGGGCTCCAGGGCTGCGAAGGAGCTGCCATCACGCCTATGGGCGCACGGGAGATTCGATTCGGAGCCGCCGAGCCCTTGCGCATTTTTGCGGCGACTTCTTCCGAACCCGGATTTGGTCCCGGCTTCCCGGAGGACACACTTTTATTTAAAATGCGGTAGCGGCGAGCGGGCCGCTTCTCAGTGTTCGAGCCAGATGATGAGCGCGCCGAGCGCCGTGAAGAGGGTTCCGAGCAGCCCCGCCTCGTAGCGTTCGAAGCTCTTGATCTCGAATTTCTCGAGGCCGATGAGCGTGAGCCAGGTGAAAAGCAGCATGCCGAGGAGCGTCGCGATCGCGAGAATCGCGCTGAGCACAAAGAAACCGTGCCAGCCGAACTGCACGCCCGAAAGGTAAACCGGCAGGAATCCCTCGCACGGCGAGAACGTGAGCATGAGAAAAAGCCCGCTCACCGCGGGCCAGTCGTGCGCCCGGTCGGCGACGAGCGAGCTGTCCTTCAGCTCCTCGTCCCAATGACTGTGCTCGCGCTCATGGCCGCAGTGCTCGCTCGGCCGATGGTGCCCGCCGATCAGGTGGTGATGCGTGATCCCGCGGCCGCGCAGCTGCCGCCAGAAATAGAACAGGCCGATCGCCACCATCAGTCCGCCCGTGACCCACGGAAACGCCGCGCCGAGCTGCGCATCGAGCTTGAACCCGAACCACGCGATCCCCAGGCCGAGCAGGCTCGTCAGGGCGACATGCCCCAGGCCCGCCGACAAGGTGACGAGCAGCGTCTTGCTCCGACTCCACCGCCGCGTGCGCGCCACGAGCACAAACGGAAGCCAGTGCGTCGGGATCGCCGCATGGAAAAACGCCACGGTGAAACCCGTCGCCGCAACCGTGGTCAGGATCGTGGAATTCATCGTCGGGAAACAGACATCAACGGCGGGCGCCGCGACCCTGTCGAACGTCAAATGCGGACGGCGCCGCACCCCCCGCGGCGACGATTCGAATTTACCACGAAGGGCACGAAGCACACGAAGGCCGGACCTTTCCCGTCCGAGCTTCGTGCGCTCCGCGACCTTGGTGGTAAAACTCCACGTCCGCCGGGAGAAAATGATTTCTCATTGGACCGCGTCTATGTTCCGCTCACCCGCTTCCGATGCCGCCCGACCTCAACGCCGTTCGCCGCTATCTGCTTTCCCTGCAGGATTCCCTTTGCAGTGCGCTGGAAGCCGAGGACGGCCCCGGCCGTTTCCAGGAGGACGTCTGGTCGCGGCCCGAGGGAGGCGGCGGACGCTCGCGGGTGATGGCCGACGGCGCGGTTTTCGAAAAAGCCGGGGTCGGCTTCTCGCACGTCACCGGGACGAAGCTGCCGCCTTCGGCGACGGCCCACCGTCCGGAACTCGCGGGACGTCCCTGGGAAGCCCTCGGGGTTTCGCTCGTCGTGCATCCGCGCAACCCCTCCGTGCCGACCAGCCACATGAACGTCCGTTTTTTCTGCGCGGGCGCGCCGGACGCGAATCCGGCCTGGTGGTTTGGCGGCGGCTTCGACCTGACGCCCTGCTATGGCTTCGAGGAGGACGCGGTCGCCTGGCATCGCGCGGCGCGCTCGGCAGTGGCGCCGTTCGGCGACGGGCTGTATCCGCGCTTCAAGCGCGCGTGCGACGAGTATTTTTTCCTGAAGCACCGCGGCGAACCGCGCGGGCTCGGCGGATTGTTCTTCGACGATTTCAACGAGATCGGATTCGAGGAGTCGTTCGCCCTCATGCGCGCCGTCGGCGACGCTTTCATGCCCGCCTACCGGCCGATCGTGGCGCGGCGCCGGGAGACGCCCTTCGGCGACCGCGAACGCCAGTTCCAGCTCCACCGTCGCGGGCGTTACGTGGAGTTCAATCTCGTCTGGGACCGCGGCACGCTCTTCGGGCTCCAAAGCGGCGGGCGCACCGAGTCGATCCTGATGTCGCTCCCGCCGCTCGTGCGCTGGGACTACGACTGGAAACCCGCCGCCGGCTCGCCCGAGGCCCGGCTGTACGAGGTGTTTCTCCAGCCGCGCGAATGGGCGGACGTAGCGGCAACGAGCCCCGGACATTGAACCTCGAACTTCCAACCTCGAATCCCGCCGTGCTTCCCTTTCGAACTTCAAAGGTGGAAGTCCGGCGGGCCGTGTCCGATGTTCGCCGGCCATGACCTCCCGCGATCGCTTCCTCTCCGCCCTCCAGTGCGTGCCGCTCGACCGGCCGCCGCTCTGGGTGATGCGGCAGGCCGGTCGTTACCTGCCGGAATACCGCGCGCTGAAGGCGAAGTCGTCGTTCCTCGAAATGGTGCGCACCCCCGCGCTGGCGGCCGAGGTGACGCTGCAGCCGCTGCGCCGGTTTGCGTTCGATGCCGCGATTCTCTTTTCCGACATCCTGGTGATCCCGGAGGCGCTGGGACAGGGCTACCGCTTCCGCGACGAGGGTGGCATCGCGATGGAGCACCGGCTCGAGACTCGCGCGCATGTGGACGCACTCGCGCCGGCGGCCGCCGTGCCGGAGCGGCTGGGCTATGTCGGGGAAACGCTCGCGCTGCTGAAACGGGAACTCGACGGGAAGACCGCCCTGCTCGGGTTCGGCGGCTCGCCGTGGACGCTTGCCACCTACATGGTCGAAGGCGGAAGTTCCGACGAATTCGAACGCGTGAAGCAGCTGTTCTACTCCGACCGCGCCACGTTTGATGCGCTCCTGGAGAAACTCACGGCGGCCCTCGTCGCTTATTTCCAGATGCAGATCCGCGCCGGCGCGGACGCGATCCAGATCTTCGACTCCTGGGGCGGGATCATCGCCGGGCCCGATTACGAGGCGGCGTCGTTGAAGTGGATCCGGCAGATCGTCTCCAGCCTGCCGCGCGATTTCCCCGTCATCCTTTACGCCAAAGGCACCTCGCCGCACCTCGCCGCGCAGGCGCGCACCGGCGTGCGGACGCTGAGCATCGACTGGGTCAGCGACCTCGCGTCGGCCCGCCGGGCGCTGCCTTCCACCCTCGCGCTGCAGGGAAACCTCGACCCGGTCCTGCTGAACACGACGCCGGAAATCGTGCGCCGCGAGTCGACGCGCCTGCTCGAATCGATGCGCGGAACCTGTGGGCATATTTTCAACCTCGGCCACGGGATCCTCCCGCAGGGCAAGATCGAGTGCGTCCAGGCCCTGGTCGAAACCGTCGCAACGTGGCGCTGACCCCGAGTATTTTTCCCGCCTCCCGTTCGCCGTTCTCCAAGACGGTCGCGGTCCTCGGCGCCGGCATCACCGGGCTGGCCGCCGCACATCGTCTCACCGAGCGCGGACATCGCGTGCGCGTGTTCGAGCAGTCCGGGCGGTTGGGCGGGGCGATCCGGACGGAAAACGTCGACGGCTGGCTGGTCGAGGCCGGCCCCAATTCGCTCCTCGCCGATCCCGCGGTGTCGGCGCTCATCGGCGAGCTCGGGCTTACGGATGAAGTTGTCCAGGCCCAGCCCGGCGCGCGCAACCGCTACCTCGTGCGGCGCGGCCGCGTGTTGGCGGCGCCCTTGTCGCCTCCCGCATTTTTCCGGTCGCCGTTGTTTTCCCCCGCCGCGAAAATCCGCGCGGTCGTCGAGCTGGTTTCCGGCCGCCGGCGGCGCACGACCGATCTCAGCCTCGCCGATTTCGTCCGCTCCCACTTCGGCCAGGAAATGGTCGACTACGCGCTGGATCCCTTCGTCAGCGGCGTCTACGCGGGCGATCCGCGGAAATTATCCGCCCGCCATTCGTTTCCCAAGCTCTGGGAGCTCGAGCAGACACACGGTTCGCTCCTCCGCGGCCACCGCGCCGTCGCGCAGGCGCGCGCGCAGCGGAATGAGCCGGCGCCCGCCATCATCTCCTTCGCGCACGGGCTTCAGACGCTCCCCTACGCTCTCGCTTCGCGGATCCCGCCGGGGGCGCTTTCGCTCGGCGTCCGTCTCGAGGGCCTGGTGCCCGGCCCGCGCTGGAACGTGATCTGGAACAACGGCACCGCGGCGCACACCGAGGCGTTCGACGCCGTCGTCGCCGCGCTGCCCGCCGCGGGACTGGCGGGCCTGCGGATCGGGCCGCTCGCCGAGCGCCCGCTGGCGGGCCTCGACGCCATCGAGCATCCGCCGCTCGCCTCGCTTTTCCTCGGCTATCGCCGCGAACAGGTGAGGCATCCCCTGGATGGCTTTGGCCTGCTGGTGCCGTCGCTCGAAAAGCGCTCGATCCTGGGCGTCCTGTTTTCCTCGTCGCTGTTTCCCGGACGGGCGCCCGCCGGTCATGTGGCCCTGACCGTCATGGCCGGGGGAGTCCGCCGTCCGGATCTCGCGGCGCTGTCCGCGGCGGAGCTGATGTCGGCCGTGCGCGAGGATCTCTCGTCCCTGCTCGGGGTGACGGGCGAGCCGGTTTTCCAGCGGCATCATTTTTGGCCGCGCGCGATTCCGCAGTACAACCTGGGATACGACTGTCACCTCGAGGCGATCGCCGCCTGTGAACGCTCCCATCCGGGGTTGTGGATCGGCGGACAGGCGCGAACCGGCATTTCGCTGCCGGCGTGCATCGCCGCGGGCGAGGCCCTCGCCCTGCGGGTCGGACCGTCGTAATCCGAAACGAGCGCCGGCAGGAGGGGTGCGCCCCCTTGCGTCCCCCCTTGACTCACTCTGGACCGGGCCTAGCCTCGCGCGTTTTCTTTGGCATGGCGCACGAACTTAAAGACACGCTGCAGCTCCCAAAAACGGATTTTCCGATGCGGGCCGGTCTGGCCCAGCGCGAGCCGGGCCGGGTCGCCCATTGGGAAAAAACCGGGCTTTACGACCTGATCCAGGCAAGGCGCGCCGGGGCGCCGGCGTTCGTGCTCCACGACGGCCCGCCCTTCACCAATGGCGACGTCCACATCGGCACCGCGCTCAACAAGACGCTCAAGGACCTGATCAACCGCTACAAGTCGATGCAGGGCTTCCGCACGCCTTACGTGCCGGGCTGGGACTGTCACGGGCTGCCGATCGAGCAAAAGGTGTCGCGGGAGATCCAGGAGAAAAACGAATCCGTGACCACCGCGGAGCTGCGCGCCCGCTGCGACGCGTTTTCCGAGACGTGGATTGCGCGGCAGACCGCCCAGTTCAAGCGGATCGGCGTCCTCGCCGACTGGAAAAACGAGTACAAGACGAAGGCGCCCGCGTTCGAGGCCGACATCGTCCGCAGCTTCGCGGCGTTCGTCGAGCATGGCCTGGTCTACCGCGCGAAAAAGCCGGTCTACTGGTCCATCCCGTTCGAGACCGCGCTCGCCGAGGCCGAGATCGAATACAAGGACCACGCCGCGATCGCCATCTGGGTCCGCTTCAAGGTGTCCGCCGAAGAGGCGGCCAGGTTCGGGCTGCCCGCCGACAAGCCGCTTTCGATCGTGATCTGGACCACCACGCCGTGGACGATCCCGGCGAATCTCGCGATCGCGCTGAATCCCGAGGTCGATTACGTCGTCGCCGATCTCGGCGCCGAGAGAATCATCGTCGCCGAAAATCTGCTGGGCGCGGTCATCGCCGCCGCGAAACTCCAGGCAACCCCGGTTATCGTCGTCCGGCGCAAAGGCGCCGAGCTCGAGAAACTCGCCGCGCGCCACCCGTTCATCGACCGGGCCTCGCCGGTGGTGCTGGCGGATTACGTGACGACCGAGAGCGGAACCGGCGCGGTGCACACGGCGCCCGGGCACGGCGCCGACGACTATCTGACGGGCCTGAAGTACAAGCTGGAGATCTATTGTCCCGTCGGCGACGACGGCCGCTATCTCGACGATGGCCGGATCCCCCAGGATCTCGTCGGCCTGTCGACGCTCGAAAGCGTCGAGGATCTGGCGGCGAAGAAGACCTCCTCGGCCAACATCGGCGTGCTGAAGAAACTCGACGCCGCCGGGGCGCTGTTCGCGAAGGCGAAATACACGCATAGTTATCCTCACTGCTGGCGCTCGAAGACCCCGATCATTTTCCGCGCGCTGGACCAGTGGTTTGTCGCGCTCGACAAGAACCACACCCGCTCGACCGCCCTCGCGGCCATCGCGAAAATCGCCGCGGATCATGGCTGGATCCCGGCCTGGGGCGAGGCGCGCATCCATGGCGCCGTCGAGTCGCGCCCCGACTGGTGCATCAGCCGCCAGCGCTCGTGGGGCGTGCCGATCCCGGCGTTCTACGACGCGAAGAAAAACGCCTACCTCGATGCCGGCGTCGCCCGCGCGATCGCCGACAAGCTGGCGCGCCGCGGCAGCAATTTCTGGTACGACGCCACGCCGGCGCAGATTCTCGAAGGCATTCCCCTGCCCGGCGACTGGCCCCCGCCCTCCGCGCTCACCTGCGGCCGCGACACGCTCGACGTGTGGATCGACTCCGGGTCCTCGCATGCGGCCGTGCTGAAACGCCACCAGGGCAACACCGCCTGGCCCGCGGACCTTTATCTGGAAGGCAGCGACCAGCATCGCGGCTGGTTTCAATCGTCGCTCTGGACCAGCGTGATCGCCTTTGGCGCCGCGCCCTACAAGGCGGTGCTCACCCACGGATTCATCGTGGACCAGGAGCGGAACAAGATCTCGAAGAGCAGCGCGTACGAAAAGCCGCAGACGAGCGACGCCTATGTCGCCGAGTACGGCGCCGACGTCATCCGGCTCTGGATCTCCTCCCAGGATTTTCGCGACGACATCCCGATCTCGAAGGAAATCCTCGGCCACGTCGGGGAAACCTACCGCCTGATCCGGAACACCCTCCGGTACCAGCTCTCCAACCTGTTCGATTTCGAACTCGCGCGCGATGGCGTCAGTTACGCCGAGATGGACACGCTGGACCGGTGGGCGCTGCACCAGGCCGCCGTGCTGATCCGCGAATGCACCGCGGCGTACGAGAACTACGAGTTCCACCGGGTCTACCAGCTCTGCAACCAGTTCTGTTCGGTGACGCTCTCCGCGACCTACCACGACATCCTCAAGGACCGGCTCTACACCCTCGGAACCAGGTCGCCGCTGCGCCGGTCTTCCCAGACGGCAATCCATCACATTTTTCAGGCGCTGGTCCGGCTGCTGGCACCCGTCCTCACCTTCACGGCGGACGAGGCGTGGAGCTTCGCCGTCACGGGCCGCGAATATTCCGACGCCTCCGTGCACCTGCAGGACTGGCCCGTCGCCGCGGCGGAATGGACGAATCCCGCGCTCGAGGCCGAGGTCGCCGCGCTCCTCCGGATCCGCACCCAGGTCAACGAGGCGATCGAGCCGCTCCGCGCCGCGGGACAGCTCGGAAAATCGCTCGACGCCTCGGTCAACCTGGTCCTGGCCCCGGGCGAAGAAAGTTCCCGCGTGGCCGAAAAACACCGCGACTTTCTGCCAGAACTTTTTATCGTGTCCCATGTCACTCTCACGCCCTCCGTGGGCGCCGCTTTCGCGGTCGCCGTTCGTCCTTCCAGCGAACTCGGCCACGTGCGGTGCCCCCGCTGCTGGCGCTGGGTCCCGGTCCTTGAATCTTCCTCCTATGGCGACGTCTGCCCCCGTTGCGTCGACGCGCTGAGCTCCTGA
>JAQGON010000052.1 GCA_028293565.1 Verrucomicrobiota bacterium
TTCCAGAATTTGCAAAACGAGCCCGGCATCCGTCTCGCGCGCCAGCAGGTCGCGGAAGGGCGCGGCGCGCAGCCACTCACACGCCTCTTCGTCGTGCAGCGCGGCGAGGGCGAGCAGACGGAAGTTCGGGTCGGTGAGCGGCGTCGCCACGTTTTCCAGTACCAGGTCCGCGGCGCCCTTCCCTTTCTGCGGCTGCCGCGTGCGGACCACCAGGTTGGCGAATTCCTTCATCGAAATCTCCAGCCGCGTCGTCACCTGGCCCATGACCGCCTCGCGAAAGGCCGCGTCTTTGATGAAGCTGATCCAGCCCGCCATCTTGTGGGCGAGGTTGGCGCGGCCTTTGGGGGTGGTGAATTCCGGCGTCCGCGCGAGGCGATCGAGCTGGAAGGTGAAGAAATCCTGCGCGGCGGCCATGCGTTCGGCGAAGGCCGGGCCGCCCTGGCTGCGGATGAGCGAATCCGGGTCCTCGCCAGGCGGCAGGCCGGCGACGCGGACGCCGAGGTCCTCCGCGAGCAGGAACTCCAGCGAGCGCGCGGCGGCCTTTTCACCCGCGGCGTCGGAGTCGAAACAGAGGATGACCTCCTGCGCGTAGCGTTTCAGCATGCGCGCCTGTTTGGGGGTGAAGGCGGTCCCCTGCGGCGCGATGACGTTGGTGACGCCGGCCTCAAACGCGGTGATGAGATCGATCTGCCCCTCGCAGACGATGGCGCATTTCTTATCGATGATCGACCGCATGCTGCGGTGCAGGCCGAAGAGGACGTCGCCCTTGGAGAAGATCATCGTCTCCGGCGAGTTCACGTATTTCGGCGTGCGCGGATCGGTCTCGAGCGTGCGGCCGGAGAAGGCGATGACGTCGCCGTTCTTGTGCTCGCAAATCGGGAACATGATGCGGTTGCGAAAGCGATCCCTGTAGCGCGTCCGCTCGGTGACCGGCGACTCATCGTCTTTGTCGCCGCGGGAGACGAGCCCGCTCTCGAAGAGCTCGCGCACGCTGTACCCCTGCTGCCGGGCCCACCCGCCGAAGATCTCCCAGCCCTCGGGCGCGTAGCCGATCTTCCAGCTCTTCGCGACCTCGGCGCTGAGGCCGCGCTTTTTCAGGTACTCGCGCGCGTGCTGGGCGGATTTCTGCCGCATGAGCTGGAGGTGAAACCAGCCCGCGGCGTCCGCATGCAGCGCGAGCAGCCGGCGCCGCAGGTCGACGCGCGCCTGGTCCTCCGCCGTCAGCTCCTGCTCGATGAGCGGAATGCCCGCGCGCGCCGCGAGCTTCCGCACCGCCTCGATGAAGCTGAGGTTTTCATAATCCATCACGAACCGGTAGACCGATCCGCCCGCGCCGCAGCCGAAGCACTTGAAGATCTGCCGGTGCGGATTGACCGTGAAGGAGGGGCTGCGTTCCTGGTGAAAAGGGCAGAGCGCCTTGTAAGTCGCCCCCTCGCGCCGCAGGGGAAAATACGAGCCGATGACCTCGACGATGTCATTCGACGCGGCAATCCGCTCGATCATATCCTCGGCGATGCGTTGCATGGGGTGGGAGGCTGGCGGAGCATAGCTCCCATGCTTCCCATTCCTCCCATGGGACCGAATGGGAAGCGTGGGAGTGATGGGACGTACGGCCTACCGCAGCAGTTTCAAAACGCGGTTGTTGTAGCTATCCGTGATCAGCAGGTCGCCATTGGGGTCGACGCTGACGCCGTGCGGGCGGTTGAGCTCGCAATTCAGCGGGTCGCCGTCGACGCCCGAGCTGCCTTTCACGCCCGTGCCGGCGATGCGCGTGATCTTCTTTTCCGCCGGCCAGTATTTCCGGATGAGGTTGTTCTCCGCATCGGCGATGAGCACGCCGTCGTCGCGATCGATGCAGATGAATTTCGGGCCGTTCATCGTCGCGGCCGCGGCCGGGCCATCGTCGCCGGTCGCGCCTTTCTTCCCCTCGACATTGACGACGGTGCGGATGTGGCCGGCGGGATCGACCACGCGCAACGCATGCCCGCCGCGCTCCAGAATGTAGACGTTGCCATGCTTATCGACCGCGACCGCGCGCGGATCGACCAGCGGCGATTCGGTCGCGAGCGCGCCTTCCATCGGCCGGCCTGTCTTCCCATTGCCGGCGACGATCTTGTCCGTGCCGGTCGCGAGATCGAGCGCATGCACGCGGAGCAGATCGGCGATGTAAAGATGCGTCCCCGCCGGATCGACCGCGATGCAGTACGGCCCCGCGCCGCGCGCCTTGTCCTCCGGCACGCCGAAGCCCGGAACGGTGACAATGCGCCCGGCTTTGCGGTCGAAACGGCGGACGCGGCCGTTCCAGGTATCCGCGATCAGGATGTCGCCATTAGGCAGCAGCGCGAGATTGTGCGGGCCTTGGAATTGCGCCTCCAGCGGCGCCCCGCCATCGCCCCCGCCGCCCGGCATGCCCGTGCCGGCGATGGTCGTGAGCACGCCATGCGAGTCGAGCTTGAGCAGGCGATTGCCGGACATCATCTCGATGATGAAGACGTTGCCTTTTTTGTCGGCCTCGGCGCCGAACGGCTCATGCAGCGGCGAGGCCTCCGAGCCGACGAGCAGGACGATGCGCGCCGCGTGCAGCGCGGGGGCGGCGACGCAGAACGCGACGGCAAGGAGAGGAGCGAGAAGGCGCATCGGAGGATTTTGATCCACGAAAGACACGAAAGACACGAAAAAGGGAGAAGAGGAAAAACAGTTTGCGCGACGCCGCGCCACGTTCGGAGCGTTGGCGTCCCGCCGACACTCCGAACTAATCGCTAAACTGGAACCTCCCCCATTCCCCCGGTCGCAGCGCGGCCTCGCCCGGCAGGTCGTTCACGAGCCCCGTGTTCTGGTTCGACCAATACGTGCGCGCGGTGTTCGTGATCCCCGCCGCGTCCGATGAGATGTACCCCGCGTCGCCTTTCACCTCCAGCGCCGGCTCGGGCTTCAAGCCCAGCGCGGCCAGCGGGATGGCCGCCTCGACCGTGTATTTCTCCTTCTCTTTTGTGATCACCACCTGCGCGCCTTTCAGGACCTCCACGCGATCGAATTTCCGGCTGCCGACCGGTGAGCTGTACGTTTTCGCCAGCTCCTTTACCGCGTTGGGCGCGACGGGTTGCATGAGCACGGCGACGGGCTGGCCGGCGGATTCCGCGAGGACGATGCGCAGATCGCCGGCG
>JAQGON010000122.1 GCA_028293565.1 Verrucomicrobiota bacterium
GGTGGAATTGCTCAAGGCGGAATTGAATCCCGACGCGACCAGAATCAAGGCCCAGGAGCTGGTGCGCGCCAACGATCTCAAGATGGTCGAGCGCCTCAAGTCGTTGGGCTTTGCCGTCACCGCCGTCGATGAACATCCCACCGGCGACGTGCTGGCCGGTGTCAGCCTGATCGTCATCTCCGATTCGGTTAATACCAAACAGATCCAGGCCAAGTATAAAAATGTCGCTCTGCCGGTGGTGACATGGGCGAGCGATCTATACGGGGCGATGGGACTGACCGGAAAAATTGCAGGCGAGGATTATGGAACGACAGGTTCAGGCACGAAGCCCCCGAACGGGGACCGGTTCGCCTGGATGGTCAACGGACCGAGCCCCCTTTCCGCCGGACTCGCCACGAACGTCATTCAGGACTTATACGACGACAACGAGTTCGTGACCAGCTGGGGCAAGCCGAGCTTTGGAGCAATTAACATCGCCTTCATTCCTGGATATCCGGACAAGCGGACGATCTTCGCCTATGAAAAGGGGGCGACGATGGACGGCGGCCTGCTCGCGCCGTCGCGCCGCGTGGGCTTTTATCTACGGACCCAGGATGTCGAACACATGCGTCCGACCGGTTTGAAACTTTTCGACGCCGCGGTGTGGTGGGCTGTTTCTCCGCCGGACGCGCCGTGAACAGGTCCGCGTCGCGATAAAAGAGCGATCAAGCGCCGATATTTTACCGCCAAGATCGCGAAGACCGCCAAGAATCAGAAACAGATCCGTAGCCTGCTGTCGTATTCCTCTTCGCGCCCTTCGCGTCCTTCGCGGTAAAAAAATCCGGATCTTCCGATCGATGTCCGGCGTTTTTTTGGTGTTCGGCGTTCATTCGAGCGTCATCGTGAGGGTTGATGGACGAAAGACCCTACCTCATCCACCTGGAATCCCCGTTGGATACGCCCTCGACGACGGAGTATCTCGTTCGCGGCTGGGTGGTGAGCAAGGCACCCATTCGTGCTGTGACCACGGGAAGGAGTTCTCCCCGGTTTCTTGAACTGGCCGAACGTCCAGACGTCCGCACCGCCTATCCGGACTATCCTCATGTCGCGGGCTTTGCAGGCCGGGCCAGCGCCGATTCGTTGCGCGGCGATTGTCTCTCGTTAACCTGCGTGATCGGCGAGACCGACTACGAGAGCCGTCACGAGCTGAATCCCAAGGTGCTCCCTCCCGCTGCGCTCCAGATCCGTCAGGTGGGCTCCGAATGGGGCAGGAACTTCTACCTCTCCGGTGGAATCATGTTCGATCAAATCACCGCGGCATTCGAGGAACACGGCCTGCCGCTGGCGAACGCCGCCCGCGTCCTGGACTTTGGTTGCGGGTGCGGACGGGTGTTGAAGCACTTTGACCGGTTCCCTCATCAGGGCGAGATCTGGGGTTGTGACATCGACCCCGAATCGATTGCCTGGAATCGCACCCATTTGGCCGGCGTGGCGCGGTTTGATTGTAACGCGAGCCTTCCGCCCATGGCGTTTCCGGACGGTTTCTTCGACGCGATTTATTCGGTCTCTGTTTTCACCCATCTGCCGGAAGACATGCAGTTCAGGTGGCTGGAGGAACTTCGCCGGATTCTCCGTCCGGGCGGCCTGCTCCTCGCGTCGCTGCACGGCGCGCGTTATTGGGAGGTCGACCCCGGGGTGAAACAGGAGGTTTTGGAAAGGGGGTTTGCCTACCGCAGGGGCGAGGCGACCAAGGGACTTCCCGATTTCTACATGTGCTCCTTCCACAGCGAAGCCTATGTCAGGAGGGCTTGGGGAAAGTATTTTGATTTTGAAGAGCTCAAACCCAGCCATCTCTATGGCGCGCATGATTCGGCGATTCTGCGCCGTCCTTCCTGATCGCTCACCGCCAAGTGCACGAAGAACCGGAATGGGCTTTACGGGCCCGTCTTCGCGCCCTTTGCGCTCTTCGCGGTAAACAATTCCGGTCGACATCCCGCGCATCACCCACTCGGACATTCAATGTTGGAAGTTGAGCGTTGTTCGATCGGACGCGATTATTGGACTTTATACACCCGGATCTCCGCCGGCTGATCCTTGCTGTCCTGCACCGAGAGATAAATCCGGTCCCCATCAAAGGAGCAGGTCCGGCCCAGTGGCGCGGTTTTGACCGATTCCTTCAGGGCGTAGTGGTCGGGATCGATCTGCGTGTATACATCGATGAAGCCCTCGCCGCACGAGGCGTAAATCCGCTTCCGCTTCGCATCGTAATGAAAGTCATCGGTGTTTCCGTGGACCGGAATCCGGGCGACCTCCTTTCCAGTCGTCAGATCATATACGAGAAAAAACGGCGGCTTGCGCGAGCCCACGAAGGCGCGATTGCTCGCCTCGTCCAGCGTGACCGTGAAATTTTCCCCGATTTCCCCCATCGGCCACTCGGCGACGACCTGGTCGAGCGCGCGATCATAAACCGTGAGGTTGTGGCTGTGCGGCGTGTTGAGGTACACGCGCGGTGTCGTCGTCGAAAGCGCGAACGCCTCGGGATGCCCTTTGAGCGCCACCTTTTTGACCAAGGTGTTGGTCGTCGCATCGACGATTCCCAACGCGCCGTCTTCGTAGCCCACATAGAGCCGGTTGCTCTTCGCATCGTAGCGGATGTTGTCGGCATCCTCGCCCAGGGGAATGACCGCGACGGCGGAGTAATCCCGTCCGTCGATCACATGCAGCGAGCCGTCTCCCTCGGTCGCGGCGTAGAACCGTTGAAGTTCCGGCACGTAGAGCACGCCCTGCGGATTCGGCAGATTTTCAATGCTCCTCACGACCTTCCCCGCTTTCAGGTCGATGACCTTCACGCAGTTCATGAACCACGCGGAGGCAAACAACCGGCCGCCCGCTTGGTCCACGCTGGAATGGTCGAGCTTGCCGGTAACGCCGGTCAGCGGGATCGTGCGCTCGAGCACCAGCGTCTGGGCGCCGGCCGCGTTGACGAAGCAGAGGCAGAGAAACACGGCGAATTTTTTCATCGGGGATCGGGTGGGAACTGGAGTATTTTCAAGGAAGTCTCGCTGCATCAAGCCGCGGGGTTGGAACGGTCGCGGGTTTTGGCTACCAGCACATCGATTGGAATTTCCAGCCCGGGATTTTCTTCCGCATCTCGAACGCGTCGTCGCGGTCCTTGAGCCCGCACCGCCGAAAATTCTCGTGGGCGCGGGCGAGCGCGGCGCGGTCAAGCTCCACCCCGAGTCCGGGACCCTTGGGCAGCGCGACGCAGCCGTCCTCGATCCGCAGCCGGCCGCCGACGATCACATCCTCCCACTGCCACGGATAATGGGTGTCGAGGGCAAAGCTGAGATTGGGCATCGCCGCACCAAGGTGCGTCATCGCCGCGAGCGAAATTCCGCCGTGATTGTTGGAGTGCATCGACACCCCGCGCCCAAACGTCCGGCAATGGGCGGCCAGTTCCATCGCGGCGTTCAGGCCTCCCCAGAAATGATGGTCGGTGAGAATGATGTCCTCCGAACCCAGCCGCACGCTCCCCGGCAGGTCTTCGAACGAGGTCGTGCACATGTTCGT
Source organism: Verrucomicrobiota bacterium (assembly GCA_028293565.1). Classification (GTDB taxonomy): domain Bacteria; phylum Verrucomicrobiota; class Verrucomicrobiia; order Opitutales; family Opitutaceae; genus Opi-474. The sequence goes on from JAQGON010000122.1 coordinate 3,550, forward strand.
GGCGAGCGGCGTCGTCAACGCGCGGCGCACCGCCGCCATGCCTTCCTGTCCCGAAGTGGGATCCTCGAGATACTCGAGGACGCCCTCCAGCTCGCGTCCGGCCTTGATCGAGGTCTCGACCGACCAACGCGCATTCGGGTCGATGCGCAGCGGAACGCCGGGCCCGAACGCCTCGCGCAGCGCCTTCATCGCGGCGATTTCCTGCGCGGGTTCGAAGACGCCGCCCTTCAGCTTGATCGACTTGAATCCGAACTCCCTCACCACGGCGCGCGCCTGGTTCACGATGCCGTCCGGATCGAGCGCCGCCGCCTGCCGCGCCGCCGCCCAGCCCGTGGCGCGGGGATCCGTGCCGAATCCGAGTTCGCCGCCCGCGCCTTCGTGCTTGTAGAAAAGGTACGCGGAATACGGCACGCGTTCGCGGAGGACGCCGCCGAGCAGCGCCGCGACGGTCACGTTGAAGGCGCGGCCCATCAGGTCGAGGCAGGCGACATTCAGCGCGCTGAGCACCTGGACGTATGCGCCGTGATTCCACGGCGTCGCGTCGTCGATACGCGCGGACTTCGTGCCGCAGTGGGCAGCGACCTTTCCCTTGAGCGCGTGCCAGTTGAGCGGATCGGCGCCGATCACGACTTCGCGCGCCTGCTCGATCGCGCGCGCGAATGCCGAACTGCCGGGAACCTCCGCCACGCCGCGAAGCCCGTTATCCGTCACCAGCTCGACCACCGTGCGCAAGGCATACGGCGCGTGCAGCCCCGCCGCGTTCAGCAGCGGCGGGTCGCCCAGGGCGATGGGTGTGACCTGCATTTCGACGATTTTCATGAGCGGGCGAGGGCTTCGGCCAAGGCGGCGGCCGCGCCCCGGCGAAAAGGAAATTTCTTCAATCCGTACCCGGAACCCGGAAGGAAGGGGGGTCGCGCTTCACCGGCTGGAACAAGGCATCGAGACCCGGGATCTGCTTCGCCATTTCGTCCCTCACGGCCATGGCCCGCTCCAGGATTTTTGGGACGCTGTCGTGACGATCGCTATAAAAATAGATCGACCACACCGCCTGGATGAATTTCCCACTGGCATCCTTCGCCGGCAGCATGATCACCGTGCTCGCATAGTTCTGCCGCTTGCGGGGGATGATATAGATGCATTCCTCCCGGGCCACGGCGATGTCGACGGCCATGTCGATCTCGCCGACCTGCTCCGGGCGATGCGAGGCGATCACGACGCGCTCCGAACCATCCGGCAGCGGCGCGTGCATCAGGCCATATTCCACCTCCGGAAAACGGCGCGGCAGCTGATCGACGAGTTTCTGCGCGAGAATGTATCCGTTCGGCTTGAACGAGCTCATCTTCTCGTCGTGCGAGTACGGGACGGGATAAGTCGAAGCCTCGCCGCCGAACGCTCCCACGGCGGTCATCGCTACGGCCAAGCTCACGGCCTGTTTGATTATCTGAAAAGTCTTCATAAAAACGGCAGGGCGGCTCTGCGATGACGGCTATTTTCCGGAGGCAAAGAGCGCCTCAAAGTTCGGGATCTGCGCGGCGAGTTCGTTGCGGATCGCCATCGCCCGCGCTCGCACCTGCGCCTGGTCGTCGGCCGGGCGGGTGTAGAGATACAATGTCAGAAATGCCGGCAGGAAACGCCCGGAGGCATCCTTCATCTGCAGGACATACCGGCTGCGGGTCCGGTTTTCCTGCTCACGGAGGTCCGCCATCAGCCCGGAGTCGTCATTCGTGAGAACCCTGACCTCCTCCGGCGAAGCGACCGCGCCCACTTCAGCCAGACGATGCGAGGCGATCACCCCGAACTCCGCCGGCTGGCCCTGGACGCGAGCGTGAATCAGTCCGTATTCGACTTCGGGATGTTCGGTGAGCGCATCCACCAACTGCTGGGCGAGCGTGTAATCCTTGGCCCGATAGGACCCCATCGCATGCTCCTGTGCAAACACGTGGGGGAATTTTCCGCCTCCGTCTTCCAGTGCGCAATAGGACACAAATGTCCCGCCATCGTCGCTCGCGAGCGATTCCTTGATCTCCTGATAATGCCGGAAAGCCGGGTCGGAAGCCGCGAGCTGCGCCTTCGTGGCGACCTTGAGCTTTCCGCTCGCCGTGAAAGCGGACTCGTCGCGATACATCTGGAACGAGTAGGCCTGGACTTTCCCCACCTCGCCGCGCTCGAGGTACACGGCATAGCGGTCGAGAAGGCGATGGTCGTAAATATTCGCCAGCAGCGGGCGAACATAGCCATGGATATAGTCGGCGTACTCGGTCCGGCCGATGGTCGGCGTGTAAGTCAGAATGATGAACACGGCTTGGGACAAGTCGCCGTCCCGTGCTTTTTCTCCCGCGAGGCAATCGACCCGGCGGACAATCAAACCGGGAGCGATCGCGGGTTCGGATTCCGTCCGCCATTTCGAAAAGACGCCTTCATCCGCAAACTCGAGGACGCCGAACGCCTCAAAACACGCTGCTTCCGGCGGGTGTTCCGGCCGGGCGCGGTTCAGCAGCAAGGCGCTCTCGACCGATCCCGACCGCTGCCAATCCGCCATTTGTGCCGCGAGGCTGGCAGGAACAGCCATGCCGTGTGGGACGCGGATCACCACCGTGACGGTCTCGGCAGCCAGCGGACGCGCGATCGCGCCGATGCTCAATATGGCGACGACCAGAGCGCCACCCAATCGGGAACGGAAGCCGAGATGAGATCGGTTCATGGTATAGCCTCTTTTTTTATTGCCCGTTGCGTCGTCCGAAACGTTCAGCGCTTGGGTGCGGGCTCGAACAGCGCAGCCAGGCTCGGGATCCTCTTGGCAAGGTCGTCACGGATCACGATCGCCCTGGCCAATACCTCCGGCATTCCGACGCCGGGTCTGCGGTAAAAATAAATCGACCAGGAAGCCTTGATGGTCGCGCCGGAGGCGTCCTTGACCGGCAGGCGGACATTCCACCGGGCAACCTTGTCTTCGATGCGCGGATTGATGATCACGCATTGTTCGTCAGTGACGATGTTGTCCTCCGCCTCATCGGCCTCGCCAACCTGCGACAGCTTATAGGAAGCGATGACCGCGTGGTTGATGCCATCGTACAGGACAGCGTGGATCAGGCCGCATTGGACGTCGGGACCGGTCTTCGGCAAGTCGTCGACCAGGGACTGGGCGAGCGTTTGCGTCAGCTGGAAATATTGCGGATGCGCCGGCGCCTGCGCGCGAAGGGACAACGCCGGGGAGGCGGATGCCAGAATGCTCAATAATGCGAAGATGATCGGGCGTCGTGTTATCATGGGAGGTGCGGTGACTTTTGATTAAATGAGCGCGTGCGCGGGTGAATTATTCGATCTTGTCCAGCGAGGCCCGGACTTTCGCGGACACGAGCGGCAGGTAGACGGTGCGGGCCACGGCTTCCTGGCCTTCCTTGCTCAAGACGGCCCGGAGGAATTCCTTGGCGAGCGGATCGATCGGCTTTCCGGGCGTCTTGTTCACGGCCAGGTAGATCACGCGGCTCAGTGGATAGACCCCGCTGGCAACATCCTCGAAGGTGCCGGACGAATAGGGTCCTTTTTCGCTCTCCCCGAGGGCGACGACCCTGATGTTCGGAAGCACCGGCGCGTCCGCCTCCTGCGTGCCCGTCACATTCCACCGGTTTCCGTAGCCGATTCCATAGGGATCCTCACCCACCCGCTCCGCGATGGCGTCCATTCCCTTCTTCTGGCCGGGAGCGCCCAAGCCGACCGCGTGCTGCTCGAGAATTCCTTCCCTGAACTCCCCCCCGTCGAGGATCCGCTGTTCAATATAGTTCGTGATCCCATCCGGCGGTTGAAGACCATAGACGTGAATCGGCTTGTCCGCCCACTCGCCCGTCAGGCCCAACTGCCCCCACGTCCTGATCTCCTCCCCGTAACCGCGTTTGCGCGTTTTGGAATAAATCGCATCGAGCTGCGGCATCGTCAGCTGCTTGAGCGGATTGCTCCGGTGGACAATGATGTCGACGCTGGGCGTTCCTTCGTCGCAGGTATATGAACCGCCGCCGACCGGAACGAGCATCGGTTTGAAGACTTTGTTCCGGAAGATATAAAGCTCGGAGGGCATCGCCTCGCGCGTCATCAGGCCGACTTGGGCCGTCCCCTCGCAAAGCGCCATCGGCGCGCTGGGCGTGGAATAATATGCCGTCTGAACCTGGACCGAAGGATGATAGGCGCGGAAAAGCTGAATCCAGAGATCGCAGAGGGACTCGCAGCGCGACGGCATGTACGTGCCGCCCGCACCCACGATCCGCAGGACGCCGGTCAGCGGCGGGGCGGGTTCATAGGACGCCAGATCCTGGTCAACATTGACGGTCTTTCCATCGATCCGCTGCGGCGAAGAGCGGGAATACACGGTTTGGCCGGCGCCGGCCGGCAGGCCCGAAATCGAGAGGAGAGCGGCGAGAGCGAGAACCGTTCTAGCGCCGGAGCGGGCATGCGAAATCGAGGCGCCCCAAGGCGACGGGTCATCGGTCGTAGGAGTTTTCATTATTTTTTGGGCTCAATACCGGGCGGTGAGGGAGAAGGTCAGGCGGCGCTCGTTGCCGGGGACCAGGATTTGGCGCGCGCGCGCGATCTGGATATACCGGCGGTCGAACAGATTTTCGCAGCTGAACCCGAACTTGTACCGCTTCCAGTCGTAATAGACGTGGCCGTCGGCGCGGACCCAGCCCGGGACCACGAAATTGCCGGGAGACCACTGGCGGCCGACATAGATCACGCCGAGCCCCGCACCCAACCCGCGCAGCGCGTTGCCGGTAAAATTATACCGGGTCCAGAAACTTCCCGAACGACGGGGCGCGGTCACGAGGTCGGTCCCGACCGTCGCCGGATTGCCGGTCGATTTCGAGACGTAGGCATGGCCGAGGGCGAGGCCGGCCTGCATTTGCCAGTTCGGCAGCGGCTGCCATTCGGTCTCCAGCTCAACGCCTCGGCTGCGCTGTTCACCGTCGAGCCGGAAGATGCCGAGGCCGCTCACCGGCAGCACGAGGCCGGTGCTCACGGCCACGTCGGTGCGGACAATCTCGTAGGCGGCGATCGAGGCGTTGAGCTTGTGATCCTCCGCCTCGAACTTGAAGCCCGCTTCTTTTTGAAACCCCTTCTCCGGCGGAAACCCGGACACGCCGCCGGCATCGACGGTCGTCACCGCCTGCGGCTTGAACGACTGGCTGACGCTCGCATAGGCCGACAACGAACGGGTCAGGTCGAAGACCACCCCGCCCTGGGAAGTGATCGCGTGCGCGTTCTGGTGGACATAGGGCGCCGTGACCGGATTGATCGGATCGTACGAGTGCGAAATCTGCTGGTCGTAACGGGTGCCGACCGACAGGTGCCAGCGATCCACGAGCTTGATATTGTCCGAGACGTAAACCCCGAAGCTTGTCAGCCATTGCTTGGGATTGTTCGGCCGCGTGCCATCCGCGGGATACGGCAGCAGGCCCAGCGTGGGATGGAAGACATTGATGGGCGCGACCGTCGGGCCGAATGAAATCCGCCGGACATCCGTGAATTCCACGCCGCCGCCCGTGCCGACAAGGATCGTGTTCTGGAATTTTTCCGGGCCATAGGTGGCGTACGCGTTCGCGTCGGAATACCAATAGCGGTGCGGACCGTCGTTATAGTTATATTGCCGCGCCCAGTTCGGATTGGCGAGCGTTGGCGAGGTGCCGCCGACGAGCTGGGTCTCTTCCCGGATCCATTCGCGCACATAGGCAAAGCGGCTCTGGAGGTTCACCGTCCAGCGGTCATTCAAACGCGTATGGAAGGTGCCGGAAAATGCATGGCCGCGGCTGTCCGTCTTGTCCGTCGGCTCCTGGTAAACCGTGTTGTAGCGGGCGAGCGTATATCCGGCCGATTCGCCCGTCGCATTTGCGGTCTGGAAAACGGGAATCAGGCCGAGGTCCTGCTCGAGCCAGTCTCCGACCACCTCGACCTTGAACGTCAACCAGGTGTCGGGCGACCACCGATAGGTGA
>JAQGON010000106.1 GCA_028293565.1 Verrucomicrobiota bacterium
TTCGTGTTCGTCGGGGCGCAGCTGGCGGCGGGGATCGTGCGTTTTGACGACGTGGGACCGCTGCTGGAGCCAAAGGTGGTCATGCTCGCATACGAGCGTCCGCGGAAGGAAGGCGGCGTCCTGACCGGCTCAATCCCCGCGCTGGATTTCCAATACGGCAATGTCTGGACGAATCTCGGCGAGACGCTTTTTTCGCAGCTGTCGCCGAAGCTGGGCGAGCGCTTCCGCGTGACGATCACCCATGCGGGCGCGGTGGTGTTTGCGGAGGACGTGCCGTACGCGCGCACCTTCGGGGAAGTCCCGGAGGGCTCGGCGCTGCTTTATCTTAACAGCCTCATGAATGTTTCCCTGGCGCTGAACCAGGGCGACTTTGCGAAGCGTCACCGGATCGCGAGCGGAGCCGGATGGATCGTGCGGGTGGAGAAGCTTTCGAGGTAGGGAGAAGGCATTGTCCCGATGCGTTGTCCGGCTCATTCCGTCCCACGACTTCCGGGTCTCCCGCGCGCGGCGGCGGCGCGCATCGCCTGGGCGCTGGTTTTTTTTCTCGGCCTGACCCTTCGCGCTTTCGCGGCGGAGCGGGTGGAGTTCACGTGGCCGACGCCGAGCAAGGCGTGGGAAGTAGGCCGGGCGGTCCGGACGATGCTCCAGGATGCGGGCTCGGGCGATCCGGAGTCGGGCGCCTTCGGCGGCGTGCGGAGCGGCGGGCGCCAGTTCCATGAGGGGATCGACATCAAGGCCAGCGCGCGCGACCGCCGGGGCGAGCCCGCGGACAGCGTCTTCGCGGCGATGGATGGCGTGGTGCGGCACGTCAACGCGACGGCGGGAGACAGCAACTATGGCCGCTATGTGGTCATCGAGCATCCCGACCAGACGCCGGCGGTGTACACGCTGTACGCGCATCTCGCGCGGATCCAGCCGGGCTTGACGTCGGGCGCGCACGTTTCCCGCGGGCAGGTGCTGGGCCTGATGGGGCACAGTTCGAACGGCAACATCCCGCGCGACCGGGCGCACCTGCATTTTGAAATGGGGTTGATGGTCACCCGCGATTTCCAGTCATGGTATCGCTCGCGGAAATTTGGGAGCCCGAACGAGCACGGCCTGTGGAACGGGATGAACCTGATGGGATTCGACCCGCTGGATTTCCTCGAGAAGTGGCGGGCGCGAAAGGTGAACACGTTCCAGGATTATTTCGCGCAGGTCCCGGCGGCGGTCCGGCTGCGGATCGGAACGCGGCGCGTGCCGGATTTCGTGCTGCGCTATCCGTCGCTCCTGACCAGCCCCCTGCCGGCGGCGGTGGGCGGCTGGGAGATCGCCTTTGACTGGACGGGCCTGCCGATCTCGTGGACGCCGCTGACGGGTGCGGAGACGATCGGCCTTCGCGAGGGCCAGCCGCGGATTTTGGCGGTGGATGCGGCCATCGAGCGCCGCGAGCGCAGCCGCACGCTGGTGGTCAGCCGCCGGGGGAACTGGACGCCGGCGCACGATCTCGAGACGGTGCTGCAGCAGTTGTTCGGGATGAGGTAGCGGCGCCTGTCGAATGGGCTCGCGGACCAGCGCCCCGATGTGGCACGGGTCTCCGACCCGTGAAGCTGGACTCGAGCTAAACGGGTGTGCTCGACGTTCTCCGTTGGCAGCGTCCGCCCACACGGGTCGGAGACCCGTGCGACCGGGCGGACCCGCTTTCGTGGAAAATGGCCTAACTCTGCGGCTTCAGCTGCCGGAGGAGGACGCTGAAGCCCGGATGATGCTTCAGGCCGTCGAGGTCGGGGTCCTGCTGCATCCAGTCGAGGTCGGTGTAGCCGAGCTTCACGGCGGCCTGCAGCGAACGCAGGGCGGCGGACTTGCGCTTCGACAGCGCGAGGCTGCATGCGAGATTGTAGTGCGCCGTCGCGTTGTCCGGCAGCAGCCGCACCAGCTTGCGATCCATGCGGAGCCCGTCGGCGATCCGGCCGTGCTTCGTGTACAGGCCGCCGAGAATCTCCACCACCTCCGTGTACGCCGGGTCGCGTTTCAGCACGGACTCGAAAAACTGCATTTCAAATTCGGGATCGTTGCTCTTGGCCATGAGGGGCGGAGGAAATTGAAAGTGGAAGGTGGAAAGTGAAAAGCTTCAAGCCGCGGCGGAAGGAGCAACGGGCGGCCCGACCGACCCGAAGCGCGGAAGACCCGCCGCGGTGCGGGATCTCAACGCGAGCCCCGCCGGCGATCACGTCCGCCGCGGGCATGTTCCGGTCACCCGCAAGGTATCGCAGCGCGCGCTCACCTGCAACCGCTGCGAGACGGGCGTGAGGCCGAGCTTCGAGGAAACCGTGTTGCCGTACCACTCCATGAACGGGGCGCTGATCTCGAAGATCCGGTCGCAGTCCAGGCAGACCACCTGCGCGACCTGCGTCGTGCCGCCGTCCCGGTTCGGATGGTAGAATTTTTCTCCGGAACCGATGTCGACCTCCCGGAGCAGCACGCTTTCCGTCATGATCGGCAGGGTGCGGTAGACCGTCGCGCGCGACACCGAGTCGTCGATGACCCGCGCGTAGTCGAGCAGCTGTTCCGCCGTGAAATGGTTTTTCTGGGCGAAGGCCGCGTCGAAAATCGCCAGGCGCTGGTTCGTGACGCGAAGCCCTTTCTGGGTCAGAAATTTTCGGAATTTGTCGCGCGCCGCGGAGATGCTCACGACGGCGACTGTTTGAATCGCCCCGCGGGGTGTCAATCGCGGTGAAGGGCTCCCGCGGATGACGGCGAGGAACGCGGATCGGATCGGGCCTCCGCGGCGATCCGCCTCGTGCGCGGGGGAGGATTGGAGCTTGGATGTTCGATGGCGGGGCTTTCAGAATCGCCGGGAATGATCGTGGGCGTTCATCCTCTGGCGGGGTTCGACAAGGTGCTTCACTACCGCGTGCCCGAGGCGCTGCAGGAAACGGTCGCCGTCGGCTCGCTCGTGCGCGTGCCGATCCTCAACACGCTGCGGCTCGGCATCGTGGGCGAACTCGGCGCGCCGAAGAATTTTCCGCTGGAAAAACTGAAATCGGTCGCACAGGTCGTGCATCCCTTTCCGGCGCTGCCGCCCGACCTGCTCGGACTGGCGCGGTGGATGTCGGCGTATTACGCCTGCGGTCTCGACGGCATCATCGAGGCGATGCTGCCGGTCGCGGTCCGGAACGGCGGCGGGCTGAAGCAGGAAAAACGCCTGGCGGTGGCCGGCAAGCTCGCGCCCGAGGAATTGGCGGCGCTGGAAAAACGCGCGCCGCAGCAGGCGAAGCTCTATCGTTTCCTGGCGCAGCAGTTTCGCCCGCAGCACAAGGGCGTCGTCTGCCGCCGGCTCGCCGTCGGCCCGGCGGCCGCGTCGGCCCTGGTGAAGCGGGGGATCCTGCGCGAGGAGACGCTGCGCGTCGAACGCGTCGCCTACGACGACAACGTCGGGCACGGCGAGCTCGTCGCGTCGCAGCCGCACCCGCCGAACGCCGAGCAGGCCGCCGCCATCGCCGCGCTCGCGCAGGCACTCGGCGAAAAACGCTTCGGGGTCTCGCTGCTGCACGGGATCACGGGCTCGGGAAAGACCGAGGTCTACCTGCGGACGATCGACACCGCGCTGAAGGCCGGGGGCGGCGTGGTGTTCCTCGTGCCGGAGGTGGCCCTGACGCCCCAGACCGTCGCGCGGCTGCGGTCGCGGCTCGAGGCGATCGCGCCCGGACACCGCGCGGTCGTCTGGCACAGCCATCTGAGCGAGGGCGAGCGGCTCGACGGCTGGCTCGCGCTCGCGACCGGGACGGCGCGGGTCGTGGTCGGCGCGCGTTCCGCGATTTTCGCGCCGGTGCAGGACCTGCGGCTGATCGTGGTCGATGAGGAGCACGAGCCCGCCTACAAGCAGGACGAGACTCCGCGCTACCACGGCCGCGACGTCGCGGTGATGCGCGCCAAGCTGAACGGCGCCGTCTGCCTGCTCGGATCGGCCACGCCCTCGCTCGAGAGCTTCGCGAACGCGCAGTCGGGAAAATACCAGCTGCTGGAGCTGCGCCAGCGGGTCGACTCCCGGAAGCTGCCGCACATCGACATCGTCGACCTCCGCATCGAGGCCGCGAAGCAGCGGACGATGCCGGCGCTCTCGCGCAAGCTCGTCGATGCGCTCCACGCGCGGCTCGAGCGGCGCGAGCAGGCGATCCTGTTCATCAACCGTCGCGGCTATTCGTCCGCGATGCTCTGCACGAAATGCGGGCACACCGAGGAGTGCCGGCACTGCAGCATCGCGATGACCTATCATCGCGCGGACGAGATGCTGCGCTGCCACCTTTGCGGCGCGCAGCAGCCGGCGCCGCTGCGCTGCCCGAAGTGCGGCGCGCCCGACATCCGCTGGCGCGGCCTCGGCACGCAACGGGTCGAGGAAGCCGTGCGGCGGATGGTGCCGCGCGCGCGGATCGAGCGGATGGACTCCGACACGATGTCGAAGAAGAACCGTTTCCGGGAAGTGCTGGCGCAGTTCCGCGCCGGGAAGATCGACGTGCTCGTCGGCACGCAGATGATCGGGAAGGGCCTGGATTTTCCGAATGTGACGTTGGTGGGATTGGTCGACGCCGACATCTCGATGCACATCCCGGATTTCCGCGCGAACGAGCGCACGTTCCAGCTGCTCGTGCAGGTCGCGGGCCGCGCGGGGCGGGGGGACCGGGCCGGCGAGGTGGTGGTGCAGACGTTCACGCCGCAGGCGGAGGCGATCCAGTTCTCGCGGCACGCGGATTACGCCGGATTCGCCGCGGCCGAGCTCAAGATCCGCCGGGATTTCCACTATCCGCCGTACCGGCACCTGATCCATCATCTCTTTCGCGGCCCGAATCCCGAGAAGCTGAAATTTTTTGCCGAGCAGTGGGCCAAGCTGGTCGAGAAGGAGCTCGGCAGCCGCGTCGAGCTGCGCGGGCCCTCGCCGTCGCCGATCGAGAAGATCAAGGACGAGTACCGCTGGCAGCTCTGGTATTTCACCCACCATGTGACGAAGGTCGTGCCGGAGCTGGTGCGGCTGCGGGCCGCCTTCGCCTGGCCCGACGACATCACGCAGGTGATCGACGTCGATCCCGTGAACCTGATGTGAGGATTCGGACCGGCGGCGTGTAGCACGGGTCTCCGACCCGTGTGGGCGGACTCTGCCAACGGAGAACGTTGAGCACACCCGTTTAGCTCGAGTCCACCTTCACGGGTCGGAGACCCGTGCTACCGCCGGCTTTCAGTCGCCCTGGGCCTTCTGGCGGCGTCCGACACTTTTCTGGATCTTGCCGGCGAATTTCTGCGCGCGGCCCTTGGCGAGGAGTCTTCCGCTGCGGGTGAATTTGCCGGCGGCGATCTTGGTGTCGCCCTTGACGATGTTGGCGTTTCCGGCGGCTTTGTTACGGGTGCTGACTTTCATGGGAGTTGTTTGTTGGGGACTGAGTTGCGGAGCGGGCACCACTGACCGACACAGAAGCGTGCGGTTCCGCAGGGTCGATTGCCGCCCTTCGCGAGGTGGACGCATTGCGTTCATCCATACCAGCTGGAGCATTCCCAACCAGACCAGGCGGTGGTTTTTTGATTGCACGGAGCGCGAACGCGGCCTCTAAGTTTTTTTGTCCAGCGCGAACATGATCGCGACCGGACACTCCAGCACATGCACTCCCCCGGACACCGAGGCTTCATCGC
>JAQGON010000127.1 GCA_028293565.1 Verrucomicrobiota bacterium
CGCTGATGGTCATACAGGGGGAAGTTGAAAGCCGTGAATCGCGAGCGCGCGGGCCATGCGGAGGGGGCGTTCGAGGGCTTCGCGGATGCGGGCGGGCTCGTCGGGGCCGCGGCGGTCGCGGCATCGCGGGTGGGTCTCGGGAGAGGCGAGGAGGCCGAGGAGGTGGAGCGCGTGCGCGGTGCTGTGCTTGTAGGCGGCGGCGCTCCCGCGATCGTCGAGACGGAAGATGACGTCCTCGAACGATTGGATGGCCTCGAAGAGCTTGTAGACGCGGGTATCGAAAGAGCCGTCGGCGGTCGCCCGCCACATGGCCAGCGCCGCGCAAAGAAGCGGGGCGGCCGAAGCGCCGGCGCCGACGAGCAGCGGCAGCCCCACGCGGATCGCGGTGGAGAGGCCGAAGTCATCGCCGCTGTGCGGGGTGAAGTCGGCGCGGAGATCGCGGCAGAGCGCGGCCCAGTAGAGGAAATGCGGCTCCGTGAGCGTGCTCACTTTCCCGCCGATGAACTTGGGATGGCCCGCCAGTTCGCGCAGCAGCCAAGGTTCGAAAGGGGTGGCCCAGGGGACAAAGGCCGGCTCGAGCGCGTGGACGAGCGCAGGGCGGGTGACGTGCTCCGCAATCTGGAAATAGGCGTCGCGGCGGCGCTCGGGGCCGAGCGCGGCGAGATGGCGCGAGGTCATCAGCATCACCTCGCAATTCTCGAGAACCTGCGCGAGGTCGAGCAACGGGTGGTAGCGCTCAGCCTGAAATCCGCTGTCGCCCTCCGCGCCGCGCGCGGTGACGCCGGCAATGAAGCGCTGGCCGGGAAAGGCCTCGCGAAACCGTCGGAGCACCTCCGCGTAGAGCGCCTCGTCGAGATCGAAGATGTACCCGGTGTCCGCATTGAGCACGAAGACGATCTCGACGCCAAAGTGCGCCGCCCCGGTGCGCATCCATTCGATGCAGCGGACGAAGCCCGCCCAATCCGGTTCGCCATTCGCAAACGGAAGCAGCGCCGCCACGCAGAGGCGCGGGCGCGCTGTATGATTGACCAGCGTCTCCTCACCGACATGCGCCCACCTCGTTTGCGCCCAAGTCGTCTCGGGGCGGAGGTCGGCCGGCTGATCGATTAGGGAATTCACCGCGTCGACCTTGCCCGTGCTCTTCCTCCTGATCAACCGGATTGCTCCCGTTTGGGTCGATAATTAACTGGCGTTAGCAGACGCGCCGGATAGGCGTCTGAGCCGACCCCCATGACTCCCCGACCTTTGTTCCTCTGCGCCCTCTTCGGCACCAGTTTGACGGCTCTTGCCGCACCTCCCGACCAGCCTCTCGCCGCGCTCGATCACCCGATCGGTTTCGAGCTGTCGCCGCTTTCCCCGAGCGCGACGGAGCTTCCGCTTCCGACGCCGGAGAACACCTTCGTCAGGGAGCTGGACGATCTCTCCGGGCGGGTGCCGAACCTCTTCGTCTCCAGCACCGGGCGCCACTCGTTGGGCGACGTCTACTCGATGCGCGGGTTCACGAATGGCCGGCTTTTTACCGAGCCGTCGGTGGGCGTCTATGTCGACGGCGTTCCACTCGGGAGTGCGTTCACCTATGCTGAGCCGCTCTACGCGATTGATCACGTGGATGTTTTCCGGAGCCCACAAACGACGCTCTTCGGCCTCGGCTCGGAGGGCGGGCTGATCGACATTCAGACCCGGCATGCCGACCCGAGGGAGTGGCATGGGGAGGCTAGTGGACTGTACGGCGATTTCCGCACGGTCGAGCATCGCATCTGGCTCGGCGGGCCGCTCATCGAGGACAAGCTGACCCTGGAGCTCGGCGGCTTCGCGGGGACGACGCAGGGCTTCGTGGACAACACCTTCCTCGGTGGCCGGCGGGACGATCGCGACACGCGCGCCGGCCGGGCCGTGCTGACGTGGACCCCGCGGAACGACTGGGGAATCACCGCGGGTTTCGAAGGCACGCGCTCGGACGACGGCGCTTCGCGCCTGACTGGGCTTGGCGGAGATCCCTTCCAGGTGCGGAGCGATGAGCCAGGCTCGCTCAAGCTCGACAACACGCGGGAATGGCTCGCAATCGGGAAGAAATTCGATGGCTGGGAAATCCGCTCCACCACCGCGCATCAATCGTGGAAGGTGAATCCCGCGGTGCAAGATGCCGATCTTTCGCCGGCGAGCGCGAAGCCTTTCTTCACCGAACTTCCGGAGAATGCCGAGTCCGAATTTTTCGCGAACAATCCGGGTGATGGAGAAGTCTTGCGCCTGAGTCTGCGCCAGGAGGTTTGGTCTGAAGAACTCCGGATTCAGTCGCGCGGTGCGGCCGACGAGCCGTGGTGGAAGGCGGGGCTGTTCTTCCAGAGCAAGGGGACCACCGGCGAGAACGACCGCGAGCAGCGCTTTACCGACTTCGAACCACAAGTCATTCCGCTGGCGCCGACGGTCTTCAGCTTTCCCGGCTTTCCGGCACTCGGTCTTCCCGCCTTCTCTTTCGTCGATGGGAATGTGGCGTTTCGCGACTTCCTGCGAGGGATTCCGTATACCGACCGCACGCGCTTCGCGCTCCACGATGAAACCTGGGCGACTTATGTCAACGCGGGGCGGCGCTGGGGCGGCTTCGCGTTAGAAGGCGGCGTGCGGTTGACCTACACCCGGCATCGGCTGGAGCGCAGCGATTTGACCGAGGATCTCGCCTTCCCCGGCCTCGATGGCGATTCATCCGACCACGCGTTTGACGCGGCCTTGGCGCAGTCGGAGCGAATGGCACCTGGGTCGGCGCCGGGTCAGCCGATCGACTTGTTTCCGGCAACGGTCAAGGTCACGACGCGCCATCGTTTTTCTGCTGAAGACGACGATGTGAACTTCACGCCGGCCGTCGGCCTCACTTTTGATCTCTCGAAAAAGTTCCAGCTCTTCGCGCATTCGAGCTATTTCGTGAAGCCGGGCGGGTTCAACCCGCTCGTGAGCGAAGACGCGCGGTCGCAATACAGGCGGGAGGAGATTTGGGCGACCGAAGCGGGCGTCCGCGCGGCGGCCTGGGATGGGCGGTTGCAGGCGCAACTCACGGGGTACGTTAATAGCATCAAGGATTACCAGCTCGATATTGGCTCCTCTGATTACTTCATCACCAATGCGGGACGGGCGCGATCCGTCGGCGCGGAGTTTGAGCTCGCTTGCCGCTTGCTGCGGCACCTGGACATGAGTGGTGCCGTGGGCTGGAATCAAACGGAGCTCACCCAAATCCTGAGGGGAAATCAGGTGCCGTTTGTCCCGACCTACACCGCCCTCGTCGCGCTCGATTACCGGCCGCTGCCCGGATTCAGCGCACATCTGGAGTGCCGGGTGATCGGCGATACCGAGTATTCGGTCACGATCCCGGAGCCCGTTCACCAAAACGCTTATGGCGAGCTCAATGCGCGGGTTGGCTATGAGCGGAGCAAGTTCGGCATTTACCTTTTCGGCAAAAACCTTTCGGACACGAAGCGATATACGCAGCAGAGCTACAGGGGGACCGGCTCGACCGGCGAGCCGCGGATTCTCGGCGTGATGGCGCTGGTGAAGTTTTAGGCGGCGCCGCCTACTTCCGCTCCTACTTCTTCTTCGCGAAATCCGCGAGCGCGCGCATGCCGGCTTTGATTTTGCGGTCGGGATTTTCAATGAGGACCTTGATGCGGAAGAGGCCGCTGCTGGCGTCGATGCGCGGGTCGATGAAGTTGATTTTGCCGGTGAATTGCGCGTCGTTCATGACGGGGATGCGGACGGTGATCGGCTGCTCTTCCTTGAGGACCTGGAGCAGTTTCGGATCGAGGTAAAACTGCACGTAGACCTGCTCGATATTCACGATGTCCATCAGCTTTTCCACGCGGTCGACCGACTCGCCCGCCTCTTTGTATTTCTTGACCACGATGCCCGAGAGGGGCGAGCGGACGGTCTTTTCCTTGAGCTGCTCCTGGGCGAGCGCGAGCTGGATCTTGGCGCGTTCCCAGTCGGTCTGCGTCTTCAGCATCTGCTCCTTGCTGCCCATCTTCTGGTCGAAAAGCGATTTGGCGCCCTTGTAGACGAATTCGGTGGCTTCGACCACGCGCTCACCTTCCTTGACGGTGAGCTCCTCCTTGGCATGGCGCAGTTGTACGATGACCTGCCCTTCCGTCACGTCGTTGCCCTCCTCCACATTTACGGACTCGATGACCTCCTGCAGCACCGGCGAGGAGACGCTGACGGACTTGATCGGGAAGACGAGGCCCTGCGTCTCTTCCGCGCGAAGCGGAAGCGAACCGAGAGCGAGAAGGGCGAGCAGAAGAGGAAAGGAGTACATGGGGAAAAGGGGAATCAATGGATCATTTTCAAGCGGAGCCAATCGCCGAGCGACTTGAGCGACCACCAGGCGAGCGGCTCGCGGCCGAGCTCCACCTGGGCGCGACCGGTCAGGCCGGAGCGCTGGTCTTTGCGCAACTCCGCGGGCACCTGGATGTTCGACAGGGTGATGATGAAG
>JAQGON010000110.1 GCA_028293565.1 Verrucomicrobiota bacterium
GAAACGGAAGAGCTTGAGCAGGCCCGTCGGGCTGAACGTGAGCAGCGCGGTCACGAACTTGACGCCGTGCCAGTCAAGCCCGAGCGGCAGCACGACCTCGCCGTCGTGATCCGCGTGCGTCGTCGCCTGATGATGCCGGATATGGCTGGCCCGGTAACCGGTCGGGTCGAACCATCCCAGGAACGAATAGACGCGCAGGAAGAAATTATTCCAGAACGGTGTCGCGAACGGCGTCTTGTGGCACAGCTCGTGACACGCGATGCCGCCGAAAAAACTGCCGTTCGTGCCGTGCACGAACAGCGCCAGGAGCAGGAGCGGCAGGGCCCGGTGCCAGGTGTCGCGGTGCACCTGGAGAAAGGCCAGGTACGCCAGCGTGCCGGTGAGGGCGAAAAGCAGGAGCTGCGCTCCGGCCTGGAGAAATCCGCGCGCGTCGCTCTTGCGCATCAGGTCGCTCATGACCGCTTTGTCGATCTTGCAGCGGTACCAGTTGATTTTGATCTGCTCGGCCATCGGGACGCCGGATGGCTAACCACGAACGGGTCCGAAAGAAAACTCATTTTGATGGGACGGCCGCGCTTTCGCGGATGAATCTTGCCGCCGGCCGCAGGGGACCCGAAGAAATGCCGGTTGTCTTTTGCCGCACAGATTGGAGACGTTGGCGGTGTGAGCCCGACCTCGACCACCTTGCGCCCTGCGACCGTCGCCGATGCGGGCGTGGCGCTCTCATGGTCGCCGACTCCGGAAGGGCTGCGGAAGTGGGCCGGACCCACGGCGCGGTGGCCGGCGACCGCGGAATCGTTCTGGAACGATATCAACAATGCCGACGCCACGACGTTTGCGCTCGAGACGCCCGAGGACGGATTGGTGGGCATCGGGCAGGTGCGCCACCGCGAGCAGAAGTACGGGCATCTCGCCCGCATCATTGTTTCACCCGATCGTCGCGGCCGGGGGTTCGGCCGCGCCCTGTGCGTGGCGCTGATGCGCGAGGCGCCGCGGCTTCACTCCATCGCGGGCTATTCGCTTTACGTCTATCAGGACAACGCGAACGCCATCGGACTCTATCGCTCGCTGGGTTATGTCGCGAGCGGAACTCATCCGCAGTATCCGGACATGCTCCTGATGCTGGCGCCGGTGGCCCAGGGCGGACAGTCCACCGGGCCCCGCGCGATGCGGATTCTCCGCCTGCAGACTTTTGGCCGCCAGGAAATTCAAGGATTGAGCGAGGTTCTCATCGACTGCGTGGAGGGCGGCGCGTCCGTGAGTTTCCTGCTCCCGCTTGCCCAGGCCAAGGCGGATGCCTTCTGGCAGGCCACCGCCGCGAGCGCGCTCAAGGGCGAGCGGGTGGTGATCGTCGCGCTGGACAGTGCCGGGGCGATCGTCGGCACGGTCCAGGTTATCCTGGCGCAGCCCGAAAACCAGCCGCACCGCGGGGACGTGGCGAAGATGCTCGTACATCGCCGCGCGCGGCGAAACGGCGTCGGGGCGGCGCTCCTCGCGGCCGCCGAGCAGGCTGCGGTTCGCGCGGGAAAAACCCTCCTTGTCCTCGACACCGTCACGGGCAGCGAAGGCGAGCGCCTCTACTTGCGCCAAGGCTGGCAGCGCTGCGGCGAAATCCCGCGTTACGCCCTCTGGCCCGATGTAACACCCTGTGGGACGACGTTTTTTTTCAAATTGCTGGAAGGGGCCTGAACGACGAAAGCACCGCGCGGAATGCCCGGACCGCGAGCGGGGCACCGGCGACGCTCAGGGCACGGTCACCGCTCGCAGCTTCCATCCGGTCGCGAAATAAAATGTCCGCCCGATCCACGGGCCGGGGGTGTCGATTTGCTCGCCCTCGGGCGCGCGCCAGACGATTTCGATGTCACAGGTGCCGGGTTTGATTTTATAAAGCACGCGCTCGGTGACGCCGTACGTTCCGCCGGGTCCGGGAAAAATCGTGTGCTGAACCTGCTCGGGCAGGCGTCCGGCGGATTCCGGGAGCGGCGTTTCCATGACGACTTTCCACGCCGCCGGATCGACTAGCGCAAGCCGGGGCCCGTCCGCCGCCTTCGGACCGAGCAGTCCCGCCGTGGAACGCGTGTACGTGACGAGGGCGTAGGCGCGGCCATCGCCGGCCGGCGCGAGGGCCACGACGTCGCCTGAAAGCGGGCGGCCGAAATCGCCGCGGTAAACGGCGCGGTCCTCGGCGGGATCCCAAAGCACGTAACCCGCGTGCGCGGCCTTCGGCTTCGTGCCGGTGCCGCCTTCGATGCTGAGCCCGACGAGCAGCTGTTTCAGATCCGGCAGCCACAGCAGCGAAAACGGCGCGCAGTCCTGAAGCAGATGACGATGGCTCCCGGAGGCGCGCGTCTTTGGGTCGAGCCATGCGAGCGTGCCGCCCCACGTGCCGTAGTCGGGGAGCGAAGCGGTCCACAACCGCTCGCGCACCGTCGAGCCGTCGGATTTTTTCAACGCCGGGACGACCGCCATGCCCACCGGACGAATCCCGACCTCGTCGAGGCGCCCGATGTCCTGCGGGTTCGCGTCGGAGTCCGTGCCATAGCGAAACGGACGGCGTGGATCGTAGAGCGAAATGCGCGACTGGGGGTAGGACGCGATCGCCATCGTGCCGTCGGCGAAATTCCCCATCGTGTAGGCTTCCCCGAGCGATTCGCTGCAGCGCCCAAGGTTGATCATCGCGCTGCCATCCGGAGCGCACCGGAACACATGCTCCGGAAGAAAGCTCGAGCCATAGAGCAGGCCGTCGGCTCCCGGATGGATCAGAAACAGATTGGTCCCTCCGCCCTTCCAATCGAGCTCGAGCGTCCGCCTGGCGACCGCCGGATTCGTGCTGGTCAGCCGCACGCGACGAAAGATTCCGCCGCCTTCGTCGCCGTCTTCCCAGCTCGCCACGAGGCCTTCCGGCATCGGCAGAGCTTCCTGGTCGGCGTGCTGGTAGGTGGCCTGGATCCCGGGCATCACCGGCGGCAGATAGTCGACCGGCGCGAGCTCGCCACCGCTCAGCCGGAATTTGCCGGCATGCGTGTCGAGGTAGAGGAGTCCGTCGAGTGCCTTGTAGAAACGCAGGCGCTGCGATTTGTCGTCCGGAGTGGTGACCGGTCCCACGGTCTTCGACCGCCGCGTTTGGGGATCGAATACGATCAGGTGCGGATGCACCACCTTGGTCAGCGCCGCGATCGTGCCGTCGCTGCCGCAGAGGGGATAGAGATATTTGTCCGTGTCATCCATCGATCCGTAGCGCGTGAACCCGCGCATCGCGGGATCGAATCGCGTCAGCGTGCAGTCGGGATAGGCGCCGATCCAGATTCCGCCATCGGTCGCCTCGCAGATGCCGGTGGGAAACGTCGCGTGTTCGCCGTCGATGGCTCCGAGATCCTCCAGCCCGGCCTCGGGATGCGCCGGATCATAGCGGAGCAGGTGCCCGTCGGTGTGCGCCCCGATGTACAGCACGCCGGTCTGCGGGCTGCGAAACGCGGCGGTCGGATACTGCTGCGATTTTCCCGGCGCGGCGGACTGCCGGCATTTTCCGGTGGCAAGATCGACGTCGAGCACAAACAGCCCGCCGTTGTTCTGTCCCATCGAGGCGAGCAGCGAGGCCTTTCCGTCCGGGCCGCGTCCCGGGTGAAGCCGGACCCAGTTCACGGCCTTCACCGGAATGCCGAGGTCCTTGACGGAAATTTCCGCGGCGCACGCGCCGCTCGCGCCCAGGAGGAGGAGTGCGAGGGCGCGGACCTGGCTCATGGGGTGAAGCAATCTCCGGCCGTGCGGCGCGGCAATGGGGATCTTGTGTTTATTCAAGAGGGGAAGTGGCCGTGGCTCGGGAGCCATGGTGCTTCGATTTCTGATTTGTCATCCGCGGCGCGAGGGAAATTGATGGGGGCATGGCTGCTCCCGCACTCCGTCCGCGACCCGCACCGGGGCTTGGCTTTCAGGCGATCGGGGCGGAGGAGGAGGCGCTGGTCCTCGACGTGCTCCGGCGGAAGGAGCCGTTCCGTTATTATGGCGCCGATCCGGCGAAGCCGCCGCCGATGGCGGCGCAGCTCGAGAAGGAGTTTCGCGAGTACATCGGCACCGATTGCGCGCTCGCGGTCTCGAGCGGATCGGCGGCGCTCGAGGTCGCGATGGCCGCGTGCGGCATCGGGCCCGGCGATGAGGTCATCGTCACCGCGTGGAGCTGGATCGCGTGCTTCACCGCCATCGTGCGGGTGGGCGCGCGGCCGGTGCTCGCGGAGATCGACGAGTCGTTGAACCTCGACCCGAAGGAAATCGCGCGGCTCGCCACGCCGCGCACCCGCGCCGTGATGGTCATCCATTACCAGGGCGTCCCGGCGGCGATGGAACCGATCGAGCTCGAGGCCCACCGCCGCGGGCTCTTTGTGATCGAGGACTGCGCGCAGTCGCTCGGCGCGCGGTACCGCGGACGCCACATCGGCACGTGGAGCGACATCGCCACGTACAGTTTCCAGTACAACAAGGTCGCGACCGCGGGCGAGGGCGGGATGATCGTCACGCGCGACCAGCGGCTGTACGAACGCTCCGTGCGGATGAGCGATCTCGGCAACTACCGCCCGCTTCATGCCGCGCTCGTGCCCTCGCGCGAACCGGCGTTCGCCGGCGGACAGTTCCGGATGTCGGAGCTGACCGCGGCGGTCGCGCTGGCGCAGCTGCGCAAGGTCGACCGCCTGCGCGATCACTGCCGCGCCTTGCAGGCGCGGATCGCGCCGCGGCTGCAGGGCCTCAAGGGAATGAAGCTCCGCCCCGTCGCCGATCCGGCCGGGGATCTGGGTTTCGAGCCGTATCTCCTCTTCGACCAGCCTGACTTGGTCGCGCCCTTCCGGGAAAAACTGGACGCGCGGAACGTGAATTGCGGACAGCGGACGGGCACCTATCCGCAATACAATCGGGATTACGTGAAGACCGGCCTGGCGTACGCGGCCGCCGCCTCGCCTTTCCGCGGGTTCAAGGACTGGCCGGCCCCGGGCTACCGCGCCGAGGACTTTCCCCGCACCGAGAATCTCACGAAGCGCTTCATCGCGCTGCCGCTCGGCTGGCTCTACACGACCGAGGACGCCGATTACATCGCGGACTCCGTCCTGGCGGTTCACCGCGAGATTTTCGCCTAGGGCAGCGTGTAGCACGGGTCTCCGACCCGTGTGGGCGGACTCTGCCAACGGAGAACGTCGAGCGCACCCCCCGTTGCGCTCGAGTCCACCTTCACGGGTCGGAGACCCGTGCTACAGCTAGCGGGTTTTGCGCAGCGGGAAAATCGGATAGCCGAGGCGCTTGGAGCTCACGCGCTCGAGCTCGAGCGCGACGGTGTAGTTGTGCGTCACGAACCGCAGGAATTCGGAGCGGTCGATGCTCAGGCAGCGCGTGGCTTCCAGCCCGCTGACCTGCGCCGTGGACGGGCTGTTCTGCAGCAGGCCGATCTCGCCGAAGAAATCCCCCGCGTTGATGACGGCGACTCGGCGCGCGTTGCGGGACACTTCCGCGCGATTCTCGAAGATCACGAAAAAATCCTGGTTGAACTGGTTTTCCGGAAAGATGACCCCGCCGGAGGGAATGTCATTCAGGTGGGACAGGGCGGCAAACCGCTCGACGGCCTGGAAGTGCCAGTTTCGGCAGAGGGGAATCTGGCGCAGGAACGGAAGCTTCAGCACCGTGTTCGTGAGGACGTTTCGCGGGATGCGCCGGATCGCGAGTTCGTCGGCGGCCGCGCGCTCCATCGTGAAGAGCGTGACCGGCGTGATCGTCCGCGCGAAATATTCCGGGCGCTGCGGATCGGCGGCGTCGTGCAGCCCGACCACATCCCCTTCGCTGAGCACCTGGGCGCGAACGAACCTGCCCTCCGGGTTCTTCCGGAAGAGGCCAACCCGGCCGCTCACGATCAGCCCGATTCTCGCCGGCGCCGGGCCGTAATCCGGGAGATCCGTGCGGGCGCGGTGGCGCGAGACCTCCATTTGCGCGGCGAGCTGGTCGCGCTCGGCCTGCGTCAGCGTGCGGAAGAGCGGGGACTTGGCCACGGCATCGGCGCGGTGCGCTGCGGTCAGCTCGAGCTTCTTCGCGCCGATCCACCGCCGGTGATGCAGCCGCAGGAGGTTCCGCCGGCTCCGGAAATGCTGGCGCACGAAGAAGAAGATCTCCCACGCGAGATATCCCAGGCCGAGCGCGGCGAGCGATCCCCAGACCGAAAAGGCGACCCGATGCCCATTCTCGCGCCAGAAATCCATCGTCCACGGCGGCGAATCCGCCAGGCGTCCGCCCAGGAAAATCAACCCCAGCGTCCACACGATGCCATAGGCCAGCCGCGCCCACGTGTCGGGGTGGCGGATCGCGCGCTTCAGCATTTCCCAGCGTTTTTTCGGACGATGGCTGGGCGGAAACAGGAAGGAGTGCTCGGCGTCGCTCAGCATGACGCTCCGGTTGAAACGGACGAGGGGCGCGATTTTTCCGCCGAAAATCGGCCGGAGGCTGATGGCGAGCGCGACCAGCGGAATGAAATTCCACTCGGGCTTCCGCCAGGCGAGGAGGCCCGCGGCCGCCGCGAGCACGGCCGGCTCGGCGATGCCCACCGCCTGCTGCGCCGGCATCGGCAGCATCACGGCGTCGGAGGTGTCGATCGAAAGATGCGGCGGCAGCCGCCACCATTGCCAGGGCGCGGGAAAGATTTCCGCGCCGGCGCCGTGCACGACGCAGGCCGAAAGGACCGAGGCGACGCTGAGCGACGCGCTGACGACCAGCACGCCGGCGACCACGTCCATCACCGCCGACGGCGGACTCGGCTGGAAGTAAAAGACCGCCGCGAGCCCGAGGAGCAGGACGATGCTGAACGGCCGCAGGATGAAGCGCGGCTGAAATCCGACGCGCCAGCGGGAGAGAGCGGGGAGGGGAAAGGTTTCGCCGGGCGTGATGAGAATCTGCGCGCGGACGGCCTTCAGGATGAGCTCATAGAATTCCTCCAGCGCGAGGCAGTACCGGCCTTCGAGCGCCTGCGCCAGGACGGCGGGCACCGACTTCGGCTGAACGAATGACTGGAGAATCTGCCACTGCGGGAGGGTCACGCGAAGGAACGTCCTCGTCGCGGGGTTCTTCACCATCTCGATGCCGTTGATGGGTTCGCTCCGCTGGAGATCCGGGGCGAGCTGGAACGTCTGTGCCGCGAGGATGAGGGACAGGTCCATGCGGAAGGCCTAGCGGGTCTGGTCTTCGTTCGGGAGCGCTTCCCTGACGGCCGTCAATAGCTCCTGGTTCTTGAACGGCTTCCGCAGGAGGGGGAGCCGGTTGAAGTCGCCCGGGAACCAGGCGGTGTCCTCGAGATGCCCGCTGATCAGGACGACTTTCAGGTCGGGCACGCGTGCGAGCATGCGCCGCGTCAATTCGAGGCCGTCGGTCTTGGGCATGAGCACGTCGCAGATCATCAGCGCGGGCGGCGCCGGCGCCTCGGCCACCTGTTTCAACGCGGAGGCCGCGCCGTCCGCCAGCTTCACCGTCCATCCCGAATCGGCGAGCACCGTCTCGATCATCTCGCGGACCATGAGGTCGTCGTCGACAACCAGGATCCACGGCGGGGCGGGTTTCGGGTCGGGCGGCTCGGATTTCATGGGGGGAGAATTCGCGGGGACGAATTCATACCGGCAGAGCCCGCCCGGGTTATCGAATCAAAATAACCGGGCTGGACCGGGTCAGCCGTAGGCGCCGATGGAGTGGAAACCGAGGAGCCGCCGGCGGCGCGGGTTGGCGCGGGCGATGACGGCTTCGGGCATGTGGTAATTCACATGGGGCCAGTAACGCGTCGCGACCCACCGTTTGGCGAACGGCGTCTGGATCACCCAGCGGATGCGGCCGTCCGAAACATTGGGGCCGCCGCGATGCCAGACCTGGTCGTTCCAGAGGACCAGAGTGCCGGCCTTGCCGCAGGAGCTAACCAGCTTCCGGCCCTCGAAGGAAGGATTGCCCTGCGCGTCGTTGTCCTCGGGCAGCGGAGGCCGCCCCGCGCGGTGGCTGCCCGGAATGAACTGGGTCGGCCCGAGTTCCTCATCCACGTCGCACAGATAATAATTCATGTTGATCACGAACGTCGGCATCGTGATCCGCGGATCGAGTCCGACGCCCGCCGGCAGCGGAAAGCGGCAGACGTCGTCGAGGTGCCAGAACGTGATCGTCTTTCCCGGCGAGGTCTTGAGCCCAGTGTTGGCGATCATGTGGCAGTCCTTGCCCAGCACCGCTTCGGCGAAATCGGCGATGCCCGGATGGTCGATCAGCGCCTCGAATTCCTCGCCGTATTCGAACAGCTTCGGACGCCAGATATCCTGCATGCGGTACACGTCCGCCTCCGGGCAATGCTGCGCGAAAACGCGCTCGAGTCCGGAGCGAAGCGTGGCCACCTCGGCAGGCGAAAGGACGCCGGGAAGGACGAGGAAACCCTCGCGGTTGAATTGCTCGAGAAGTTCGGGCGTGGGGACGACGATGCTCATGGTTGAGGGGGTGTTCCAATGGCGGTGCGCCAATTTTTCATTCTAACGCGGCCAGCCTTCTTCGTCCTTGTAGGGACGGTGCGGCATGCCGCGGGTCACGTCGGCGATCACCGGCGGCCGCTGCAGGAGGAGGGCGTGGCGGTCCAGTTCCTTCGCGGTCACCTTTCCGGGCGGAAAAAAACGCATCGTGAAAACGTGCTCCCCCTGATCGATCCAGGCATGGTGCTCGAGTTTTTCCGGCAGGATTTTTGGGTCGTGGTGCGCGAAGGGGCAGGAGCGCAGCAGGGTGAGATGGACCTCGGTCCGGCCGCCGCTCGCGCCGAAAACCTCCGGGGCCACGATCCCGGCGCGGGTCCCGTCGCCGAGCAGCAGGACCATGCGGTCCCGCAGCGGCAGTTCGCGGCCGTCGCTGGCCCGCGCGAGCCCGCCGCCGGCGATGCCGTCCTCGCGGCGCGCGATGTCTTTCCCGGGCGCCCATGCAAGCCGGAGCAAGCGATGGTGCTCGTGCCAGGCGACCCGCAGCCGGAGCTCGTAGAAATCGCCGCCAAGGTAACGGCGCCAGTCGGCGCAGATCCGGCTCCGGCCGATCGTTCCATCCATGCGCCACGCCTGCCGGACGGGCCCCGTCTCCACGAGTTCGGGCGCGCTCCAGTGCGCGTGATCCAGTTGCGGGCCGGCGAAGCGGTCGATGCCGTGCGACCAGGTGTCGGATTTGTCCTCGATCAGCCGAAGCTCGGGCAGCGGGCAACCGGCGCCGCCGGCGGGCTGGAGTTTTCCGGCGCCGTCGTCTTCGGCCAGGAGGGTGAAGTCCGGCCGGGCGCCTTTCAGGGCCGGGGCGCCGCCGGCGAGGTTGCGGCCGATGCGAAACGAGCGCATCGCGCCGGCGGGCACCTCCGCCGGAAAAAGGATGCGCATCGTGTCCGGCATGAGGGTTTCGGGCTCGATGATCTGGTGCGGCACGAGACGGCCGCGATCGTCGAGCAGGCACCAGTCCGGCTTCCAGTGGGTCCACTCGAGCCACGGTTCGTGCTCGACGAAGTCCCGGAAATTCCCGCCGGAAAAATTGGCCAGCACCATGCGCTGCCGCGGATCGGGCGGGAGCGCGTGGGCGCGGCGCCGGAAGGCCTCGCTCAAAATAGTTTCGGCCGCGGCCTTGACCCCCGCCAGCTGGTCATCTGCGGCGCGGGCGGCGCCGGGCGTGCAGCTGCCGCCGAGCGTGTCGTGAAACGAATTGAAGCAGAGCGTCCGCCAGGATTCCCCGAGCACGGCGGACGCCGCGCGCTGCTCGGGCTCGGGAGAGGCGGCGAGCGCGGCCTCGGCCAGCACCAGCATGTTTTCCGCGCGGCGGACGCCGAGCTTCACCGGACGATGGCCGGTGTAGCAACCGATGGCGTGCATCTGGAGTTCGCCGGTGACCAACGGAAGGTGCCGGGCCTCCGCCGCCACGGCGCGGAAAAACCGCTCCGGCGACGAAAACTGGAGACGGGCGCCCGGGATGGCGTGCAGGTTGTCGCGCACCCATTGGATCATGTGCTCGTTCGGCCCGCCCCCGTGGTCGCCCACGCCGAGGAAACACATGGTGTGCGTCACGCCCTTGGGCAGCGGCGCGAGGGAGGACTCGATCCATTCCAGGTTGGGCGGAAAAATCGTGGCGTAGCCGCTGGAGATGCGGAAGGCGGTGACCGTCTTGCCGCCCGGACGTCCGCGCCACCGGAACACGTTCGCGGGAAGCGGTGTCTCGTGCGCCATCGGGCGCATGAAGACGTAATTTTTCTGGCCGTGGGCCGCGAGGATTTCCGGCAGCGCGGCGGTGTGGCCGAAGGAGTCGACGTTGTAGCCGATCCGCGGAAAAAGGCCGAGATGCCGCTCGAACCATTCGCGGCCGATCGCGATCTGCCGATGCATGTTCTCGATCCCGGGCAGGTTGCAGTCGGGCTGGATCCACCAGCCGCCGACGACCGACCAGCGTCCCGCGCGGATATGCCGCTTGATCCGCTGAAAGAGCGCGGGATCGTGCCGCCGCACCTGCTCGTAGACCCACGCCTCACCGCGGGTGAAGATGATGTCCGGATGGCGGTCGAGGGTCTCGCACATCGTGTGGCACGTGTTGAGCGCCTCGTCCACCCCGGTGGTCCACGGCCAGAGCCACACCGGGTCGATGTGGGCGTTGAAGATGATATGAACGGTGTTCAATCGCAGGGTGCGGATTTCGGATGGCGGAATGAGCCGGGAACGCGCGGGGACCGCCGATCATCAACGAGCCGTGATCGCCGTTCCGCAATCCGCAATCTGCCGACCGACCGTTCGACGCTGAAATTTCACCTCTCCCGACTGGACGACCCGAAATCCGAAATTTTCACCGATGTCCTTCGCAATACGCCTGGGACGCGACGTGGCTCCAGCCCCGCAGCACCAGGCGGGAGTCGGCGTGCAGGTTGCCTTCCTCGATGCGGTCCCTGCCGGAATGAAGCTGGGCCAGCACGGTTTTGCGCAGCTTCGGCGAGCGGTTGGGCTTCGAGCCGTGAATGGTGAAGTAGGAAAAAAAGAGGACGTCGCCCGGCTTGGCCTCGATCGCCTGCGCGCCTTCGAGGGGATAATTCCGGTCCATGAACCGCGAGTAGCCCTGGCCGTTCGTGCCCTTCCTCCGCCCGAGCTTGTGCGATCCCGGATAGACGCGGAGGCAGCCCATTTCATCGGTCGCCCCGGAAACATGGATGACCGCCGCGATCATCGTGTCCTTCTCCGAGGGGAAATAGGACCAGTCCTGGTGGGTCGGAAACGGCGCGCCCTTTTCGGCGGGCTTCTGAAAAAGCTTCGTATGGTGCAGGACGATATCCGGCCCGAGGATGGCTTCGGCGACGCCGAGGAAACGCGGATGCTGCAGCGCGTTGAGCCAGGCGGCGGAATAGAAATGAACCTGGTGCGTGTGAAACAGCGCGGTGTCGCCGGCCTTCAGGCGCTCGACCGCCTTGCCGCTCCAGCCCTTGTTGGGCGAATCGTGCAGGCGCACGTTCTGATCGACGATGCGGTCGAAGTCGCGCTCGAGCTTCCTCACCTCGGCGGGCGTGAAGAGTCCGCGGGCGACGTAATAGCCGTTTTGGTCGAAGAAGGCCTTGATGTTTTTGGCGGAGGGCATGGCGAGGGATCCACAAAAAGAATGAAGGGCGGCCTCCGCGGAAAGGGAAAGCGATTGTCGGATTTCGCCTCCTGTTGTCTCTTTTCAACAAAGTGAGACCGGGGGGGGCGCAGAGAAAATGTGGCGGCTCCATTTAATCACACGTGACTTGGATGGTCATGACTTGCACGATTGCATGGTTGTGATTTCCGCAGCTCAGCCTTGCGTGGAGCATGACTCGCGATTCGGATGACCGGTATGAGTGCCGGACTATCGCTTTCCTGGCCGCGGACCGCGGTTCCGAGGCTGCGGCGGGGCGGTCGGTTCCCGATGCCGGCGCACAATCCGGGTCTCGTCTATGTTTCGGCGACCGTGGCGCTGCACCTTCACCATTATTCTGGGCGAATGTGGCTCGGCCGCCGGCTGGTCCGGCTCCAGCCGGGAGACTTCACCCTCACGCCCGCCCGCCTGAAATCGAACTATGACCTGGATGAGGCGGGCCACCACCTGTGCATTCACTTCGAGACCCTCGCCGCAAGGCGCTTCCCGTTGCGGCTGCCGCTGCACTGGCGTCCGGGGCCGCATGCGCAGTGGCTCGGCGAACGGCTGCAGGAAATCATTCACCTGTTCCGGCTCGGCGACGGCACCTCACGGGAAGCGAAACTGGCGCGGCACGCGGCGGGGGCGGCATTGCAGGGAATGTTGCTGTGGCTGGCGGTGACGGTGGGGCCGCGTCAAACGGCCGCCGTCGCGGCGCCGACGCGGGTCGATGGCGCGCTGGACGATGTGCGGCGGCACCTCGATGAACACTATCGGCGCCCGCTGGATGTTCCGGCCCTGGCGCGGCAGGTGGGCGTGAGCCAGAACCATCTGGCGCGGCGTTTCCGGGCGCGGCACGGAATGACCCTGCAGCGTTACGTGCTCGGCCGGCGCATCGAGCTCGCCCGCCATCTCCTCGCGGCGACGCGATTGCCGTTGAAGGCCGTGGCGATCGAGGCCGGCTTGGGGAACCCGCAGTATTTTCACCGCCAGTTTCAGCGCGCGACGGGGCATAACCCCTCGGAGGAACGGAGGCTGTCCGTGGCACGGGGCTCCTGACCCGTGAGCGCTCCAACCGCCAAAATGGCCCGCGTAAACAAACGCCGTTTGGATCCGCGCCACTACCTCCCCAGGCGCCTCGCAACCGTCCCCACCGCGCGGGCGACTTTCTCGAGATAGGAATCGGACATCGCCTCGTTGAGACGGAAGGTGAGGCAGTCATCGAGGATCGCCTCGGCGACGGGGCAGGACACGCTGCGGTAGTCCATGTTCGTCACGCCGAAATCACGGACGGGCCACGCGCCGCCGAAGAAATTGTGATTTTGGAAAACGGGATAGCGGTACACCGGCGTGGGAATGTAGCCGCCGCCCACCGCCACGCCTTCCGCCTGAAGCGCCGCGGCGATCTCGGTCCGGGAGGCCTTGAACCGCGCCAATTCCAGCCGGGCCATGAAAAACCAATAGCTGTGGGTGTCGCCGGTGTTCACCTGGGGCGCAAGCACGCCGGGCGTGGATTGGAGCAGCGACGCGAGAAATCCGCCGGCGTGGTTCCGCCGCGCGACAATGTCGTCGAGCTTGGTCAGCTGCGCGGCTGCGACGGCCGACTGGGGTTCGCTGATCCGGTAATTCGGCGCGAGTTCGTCGGGAGCGCGGCTGCCGGTCACGCGGTCGTAGGCCTTGTCGCCCCATTTAGCGAGTCCCGGGCCGTGGTGTTCGCTGTTGGTCGCGACGATTCCGCCGTCGCCGCACGCGATGTGCTTGAAATCGTTGAACGAGTAGCACCCGAAATCGCCGACGAGCCCGACGGGAGTGCCGCGGTGTTTCGCGCCCCATGATTGCGCGCAGTCCTCGACCAGCGCGATGCGGTGCTCGCGCGCGATCGCGCTCAAGGCGGTGAGGTCGCACGGGTTTCCCGCGAGGTGCACCGCCATGATCGCCCGGGTCCGGGCGGTGATCCGCCGGCGGACGTCAGCCGGGTCCAGGTTATAGCTGCGCGGGTCGAGATCGGCGAAGACCGGCACGCCCTGCTGGAAGAGGATTCCGATCACGGAGCCCATGTCGGTGATCGGCGAGACGATCACTTCGTCGCCGGGGCGGAGCTTGAGCGCGCCGATCGCAATGTGCAGGGACGCGGTGCCGGAGGAGCACGGGAAGCAGTACTTCAGGGGATAATGGCGCTGGAATTCCGCGAGCAGTGCGGTCGTCTGGGGGCCCTTCCAGTAAAACAGCGACGGCTGTTCGACCATCGCGGCCAGGCGGGCGAGCTCCTCGCGTCCCCATCGCGCCGGCTGCGGCGCCGGCTCGTCGACGATCGGACGGGTCGCATTCGCCGTGCTCATGAGGCCTCAGAGATTGAAAAAGCGGCGGGCGTTTTCGAAACCGATCAACGCCTTGGTGCGGGCGGGGAGGGAGGCGCGCACGAGCTTGTCGACCTCCGCCCGGGTGGAGAGCAGCGGCGTGCAGGTGCCGAGCATGAGGCGGCGCGCCGGGATTTTTTTCACCAGCGCCTCGAGCGTGTTGGCCCATTCGCAGAACGAAATCTCGGCGGAAAAGTTGCCGCACTCGCCGGCGAGTTTTTCCAAATCCGGCTTGTAGATCCCGGCGAGCAGCGGGTGATGCGTCGGGAAACGGCGGAGAAAACCGGCGAGCGCGACGACCGGCACGCCCTTCATGCGCAGGGCGAAATATTTATGGCGCTCGTCCTCGAGCCGCACGTTGAGGATCAGCTTCAGGCCGGCGTCGGCGAGCGCGGCCACGAAGGCGTCGAGGTGCCGCGACTTCAGCGTGTAGTTGTGGTAGTTCGGGAGGATCTTGACGGCGCGGATCGGCGCGGCGGCGCGGCATTCGGCGAGCTGCTCGCGCCAGGTGCGCAAGGCCGGGTTGATGACCGGCACGGGATGCAGCGCCGGCGCGGACTTCACCGCCGCGAAGAGCCGCCGGTTCGCCGGCATCGGGTCGGGCAGGAACACGGCCCGCAGGTCGGAGACGAGCGCGCGGCGGATGCCGCTCTCCGCCAGGTGCGCGGCGAGCTGCGGTCCAGTGTGCTCGGGCAGGGGCGAAAACGGCCACGGGCCGAGGTTGACGTTGGTGTCGATCAGCATGGCGCTCAGTTCAGGCCGAGGAGGCGGGCCGTGTTCTCGTACAGCATCTTTTTCTTGTCCGCGGCGGAAATCCGCGCGCCGAGGATCCGGCCGATGGTCACGGAGTTTTCCCGAATGGGCAGGTCGGAACCGTAGAGCACGTGGTCCGCGCCGAGGTGCTCGGCCGCGTACTCGATCAACCCCTCCTCGGGGAAGCCGCCGGAGGTGTCGACGAAAAGATTCCCGCAGCCCTTCGCCTCCAGCACGCCGCGGAATCCGCAGCCGGTGAGATGGGCCATGATGATTTTCACGTCCGGATGCCGGCGCGCCAGCAGCGTGGTGTCCTCGGGGTCGCTGTGAAAGCGGCGCGCCTTCAGGTTCACCATGCTCCAGCTATGCTGCAGCACCACCAGGCCGAAGCGGCGCGCGGCCTCCATCACCGGCACCATGCAGGCCTCGCGCGCGTTGTTCGAGATCTCGAGCTTGATGCCCTTGAAGCCGTACTTCGTGACGCAGCGATCGACCTCCTTCATGACGGCGCGCTCGCCGAGGACGGGATTGAGAAAACAAAAGCTGACGAAGAAGTCGGGGTGCGATTTCTGCAGGCGTCCGTTGACGTCGTTCATCGCCGAGACCTGGGCCGCGGTGGGGTGCTTGCCGTGGAGGAGCACGTCGCCGAGCGAGATCATGCGCACGATTCCGAGCGCCCGGCTCCGGCGGATCAGCTGGGCGACCTCCGCCGGCTTTGCTCCCTGGCGGAACAGGATCGGGTGGGCGTGGACGTCGATGATGCGCATGAAAAATCAGAGGGCGGGAACGAAAACGAGGCGACCGTGCGGCAGAGAAAACAGAGTGACAAGACCGTTTGTCGCTCGCACTGTCCGCCCCCTGTTCCGCATGTCCAAGGCCTCCCTTAACGACCACGAGATCGAGCGGCTTTTGTCGCAGCCGACGGCCGGCGCGGTGGACGCGGTCCGCCGGCTCGAGGGAGATTTCATGGTGCTCGGGGTCGGCGGGAAAATGGGCATCACGACCGCGACGATGCTGCGCCGCGCGCTCGACGCCGCCGGCCGGACCGCGTCGGTTTACGGCGTCTCGCGCTTCAGCCGTCCCGAGGCCAAGGCCGAGCTTGAACACAGCGGCGTCATCCCGCTGGCCTGCGACCTCGCCGATGCGGCCCAGGTCGCGAAGCTGCCGGAGGTGGTGAACGTCGAGTATCTCGCCGGCCAGAAATTCGGCACCGATTCCGCGCCCGACGAAACCTGGATCCAGAACACGGTGGTGCCTTCGCTCGTCGCGCAGAAATTCCGCGGTTCCCGGATCGTCGTGTTCTCGACCGGGTGCGTTTATCCTTTCAGCCCGGTTTCCGGCCGCGGGGCGGTCGAGACGACCCCCGTGGCCTTCCTCGGGGAATACGCGAGCACCTGCGTGGGGCGCGAGCGGGTGTTCACCCATTATGCGCGGAAGTTCGGGACCAGGCAGCTGATGTTCCGCCTGAATTACGCCGTGGAGCTCCGTTACGGCGTGCTCGTCGACATCGGGCAGCGTGTGCTCGCCGGGGAGCCGGTGGACGTGACGATGAACGTGTTCAACCTCATCTGGCAGGGCGACGCCTGCGCGCGGGCGATCGAGTGCCTGCTGCACGTCTCGAACCCGCCGAAAATCCTCAATGTGACCGGCCCGGACAAGCTGACCCTGCGCGAGGTGGCGGAGCGCTTCGGCACGATTTTCGGGCGCCAGCCGATCCTGGCGGGCACGCCGGCGGATGCGGCCTGGCACTCCGACGCCGGCGAATCGATGCGGCTTTTTGGGCCGGTGACGAAATCGCTCGACGAGATGATCGCGATGGTGGCCGATCATCTCCGCGCGGGCGGAAAACTGCTCGGCAAGCCCACGCATTTCGAAACCCGCGACGGCAAATTCTGATCATGGATCTCCGCCAGCATCTTCACACCGGCCACGTCATCCCGGCGCAGCCGCTCGCGCTCGACGCGAAACGCGCCTTCTCCGAGCGGCACCAGCGGGCGGTCACCCGTTATTACGTCGACGCCGGCGTCGGCGGCCTCGCCGTGGGCGTCCATTCGACGCAGTTTGAAATCCGCGAGCCGCAGCACGGCCTGTTCAAGCCGGTGCTCGAGCTCGCGTCGCGGACGATCGACGAGGAGCTGGCGAGGCGCCCGCGTCCCTTCGTCAAGATCTCCGGCATCTGCGGGCGCACGGAGCAGGCGGTGCGCGAGGCGGAGCTGGCGAAGTCGCTCGGATACCATGCGGGCCTTCTAAGCATGTCGGCGTTCAAGGCGGATGCGGAGGACGCCATGATCGCGCACTGTCGCCGGGTCGCCGAGGTCATCCCGGTCGTCGGTTTTTATCTGCAGCCCGCGGCGGGCGGGCGCCTGCTGGGCTATTCGTTCTGGCGGCGTTTCGCCGAAATTCCGCAGGTCGTGGCGATCAAGCTCGCGCCCTTCAACCGCTACCAGACGATCGACGTCATGCGGGCGCTGGCCGAGTCCGGCCGCGAGGACATCGCGCTCTACACCGGGAACGACGACAGCATCGTGGTCGATCTTTTCACGCCGTTCACCTTCGAGCGCGACGGGCGCAAGGTCACCCGGAGCATCGTGGGCGGACTGCTGGGGCACTGGGGGGTGTGGACCCGCGGAGCCGTGCAGCTGCTCGAGGAAATCAAGGAGGCGAGAAAGGCGCCGGGGATCGAGACGCGCTGGCTCGAGCGCGCGATCGCGGTGACGGACATGAATGCCGCGCTGTTCGACGCCGCGAACGGTTTCCGCGGCTGCATTCCGGGCATCCTGGAAGTTCTCCGGCGCGGAGGGCTGGTGCCTTCGACCCACTGCCTGAATCCGCACGAGGTGCTGTCGCCCGGCCAGGCGGAGGAGCTCACCCGGGTGGCGAAAGCGTATCCGGAACTCACGGACGACGCGTTTGTCGCGGCGAATCGCGACCGGTGGCTGAGCTGAGTCGGGAGACCGCCGCAGCGCGATGACTCCTTCCTTCCCAGCCCCGCCGCCGGCCTCGCTCGACGCGCTGCTCGCGCGGATGATTTCGATCAACTCGGTCAACCCGCATTTCGGCGGGCCCGCGGGTGGCGAGGAGAGCCTGGCAGCGGACCTCGAAAAAGTGGCGCAAGGCTGGGGATTGCAGACCCGGCGGGGCGCCGCGAAGGCGGGAGGCGGGCCGCGAAACCTGATCGTGACCTGCGAACCGGTGCCGGGGGGCGAATGGATCCTGTTCGAAAGCCACCTCGACACCGTCAGCGTTCCGGGAATGACGGTGGCGCCCTTCGGGGGCAAAATCGAGGGCGGGCGGATCCATGGGCGCGGGGCCTGCGACACGAAGGGCTCGGGTGCGGCGATGCTGTGGGCTCTCCGGGAATATGCGCGGGATGCGCGCCGTCCGCGGAACGCCGCCCTGATCTTTGCCGTCGACGAGGAGGCGCGCATGACGGGCGCGCAGGCGTTTGCGGCCAATGAGCTGAAGGAATTCCTGCCCCGCCTCCGCGGAATGATCGTGGGCGAGCCGACGCTCCTGCGCCCGGTGGTGGCGCACAACGGAGTCATCCGCTGGCGAACGTTGACCCGCGGGCGTGCGGCGCATTCCGCGGATCCCGCCAAGGGCCTGTCGGCGATCTCCGCGATGATGCGCGTGGTGGAGACAATGGAATCGCGCTATGTGCCGCTGGTGAAGGGCTCGCATCCGTTGACGGGCATGGCCGCGCTGAGCGTGAACATGATCCGCGGCGGGACGGCGGTGAACGTCATTCCCGCCGAGTGCGAGATCGAGGTCGACCGCCGCACGGTCCCGGGCGAGACGGCCGAGCAGGTCCTGCGGGAGCGCGACGCGATCCTGGCGGGTCACGCGGTCGAGCACGACACGCTCTATGTGGTGCCCGCGATGGACGCGGCGCTCGGGCGCGGGTTTCACGAGTGGATGAGCCCGGTCCTGAAACGCCATGGCTGCGATGCAACGCCGCGTGGCGCGCCCTACGTCACCGATGCGAGCCACTACGCCGCCGCGGGCGCGCCGACGATTGTTTTTGGCCCCGGGGATCTCGCGCAGGCGCACACGAAGGATGAGTGGCTCGCGCTCGACCAACTGAAGACGGCCTCCGCCGTGTACCTGGATTTACTGCGGGCGCCGGCGTAGCGCGCGACAGGTCTGCCGAGACTTGCGGACGAAATCGGGGCGCGGTCCCTCGAAGCGAGGCTTGCGACAGCCTTCTGACGTCGGCTGCTACAAGGACCACGTAGCAGCCGATGTCAGGAGGCTTCTCCAGAGACATCGAGCCGCTCAGACGCCAGGCGCGAACTCAGCCGGCGCGCGGGCGATTCTCCGGGGCGCTGGCAAATAATTTCTTCGACGCTGCGAAAAACTGCGTACGAGAACGGTTTCTTTTTGGTGACTCTGACGCAAAAAACTCCCTCTGCGTAGTTTCCCCCTTTGATGGAAGATTTCGTGGGTCATGAGATTCGCATGTGTTTTACTCCTGCGGACAAATTTACCCCGGTTTTACGACTGCCTCCTGTGTAGCCGACCTTCGCGGAGCGTTTTTCTCCCAGCAAACCGCCAGCGCGCCGGCCCGTTCAACCGCCTAAGTGCGACGAAACGGCGACGTCGACCCCACTACCCCATGTCCCTCCGTTCTGCACGTCTCACCGCTCGAAATTACGCCGCGCTCTCGCAGCACTGCGTCCATTCGGTGCCGTCGGTCCAGATGGCCGGGTGGAAACGGCTGACCGATGTGATTTTCAGCCTCCTCGCCTTCCCGGTCCTGGGCGTCGTGACCCTCGTGATGGCGGTCGTGATGAAGATCGTTTCGCCGGGCCCCGTTTTCTTCCATCAGGAGCGGGTCGGATACCTCGGCCGCCGATTCATGATTTATAAGTTCCGGACGATGTCGGTGGGGGCGGATGCGGGGATTCACCGCGCGCACTGCGACAACCTGATTCACACCAAGAATCCCTGGTCGAAGATGGACCATCGCGGCGACTCCCGCCTGATTCCCGGCGGAAAACTGATCCGGGCCTCCGGCCTCGACGAACTGCCGCAGCTCGTGAACGTCCTGCGCGGCGAGATGAGCCTGATCGGCCCGCGCCCCTGCGTGCCTTACGAATACGAAAAATTTCTCCCATGGCAGCGCGAGCGTTTCAGCACGCTGCCGGGAATGACGGGGCTCTGGCAGGTGTCGGGCAAGAATCGGACGACCTTCGAGGAAATGATCCGGCTGGATATTCACTATGCGCACCACCGTTCGCTGTGGCTGGACGCCAGGATCGTGCTGCTGACGCCGTTCGCGCTGGTCCAGCAGGTGCTCGATGCGCGCTCGCGCAAGCGGGTCGAGATCGATTCGCCGGAGGCGGCCATCGAGAGCGTCACCTGAATCGGGCGGCGTCCGGGGCGGGGTCGGGTTAACGGCGGCGCGCGGGAACCGGGCGGTGGGCGCCCGGTCCATAAGTTAACTCCGAGTCATCATGGGCTTCGACAAGAACGACACCGTCCCGAGTGTGAATCCGAAGAAGCGAACCACGAAGGTTAACTTCGGCGTGATCATCGGCGTGATCCTGTTTTTCGCCGTCAGCGCCGCGGCGATCTTCTTCTTCAAGGCCAATCCCGAGAAAACCGTCCCGAAACAGGAGCGCCAGACGCCCTGAGCGGATGAAGGGACAAGACGTGGACGGAAACTCCTGCGCCCTGGCCCTCAGGACAGCGCCGGATGCATGGCGAGCAGCAGGTTGCAGGGGACGTTGAACGCGCTTTTTCCGCAGGCCACGGCGGAAAATTTTTCCGCCTCGGCCAGGATCTGACGGAATTGGACGGCACTCGGAAATTTTCCGGCGTAGCACTGGGCGCCAAAACGCAGCGCGTCGTGCATCGACCGCGGGTCCTGGCACGAAGAGATCATGATCACGGAAATCTCCGACAGGGCATCCTGCAGCCGAATCCAGCGAAGGACATCGAGGCCGTCCATGCCCTCCATCTTCACATCGAGAAAGCAGACCAGCGGCGGCGTGGTGCCCTGCAGGACCTCGATCAGCGCCTCGATCATTTCGTCGCCGGTCGCGAACATCCGGCAGGGGTTCTTGATGCCCGCGTCGCGCAGGGCCTCCAGGAAGAGCACGCGATCCTTCTCGTCGTTATCAACGAGGAAAATGGGACGCTCGGCAGGAGGCGGCCCGCGGAAATTGTCGAATTGAAGGTGCAAGGGAAGGGTATTTGACGTGAGAAAGAGTACTGCGACCGTGAAGTGACTGACCACCGCCTACCAATGGTGTTCCAATCAGGAAGGACGCGGGCTCACGGGTGGTGTTTTGCCCGGTGGAACAGCCTCCGTTTTCTCCGATGAACTCCGCGGGATTCTCAATTCGACTCCATGTTCGCGTTGGTCGTTCACCAGCGGAATGCTGGATTCCGCGATGTCCTGGCCGTCGAGGCGGAGCCTGGCCGGTTGCCCGGACTTTTCGTCCCGGAAAATCCGGATGCGGTAGGTGGTCTGATGATAGCGGTAGGCCAGCTTGATCTCCGGCCACGCGGCGGGCAGACGAGGGGCGAAGCCGAGCCGGTCGCCCTCGCGCTTCAGGCCGAGCAGCGTTTCGATCACCAACCGGTACATCCAGCCCGCCGAACCAGTGTACCACGTCCATCCGCCGCGACCGGTGTGTGGGGCCACCGCGTAAACGTCCGCGGCGACGACATAGGGCTCGACCTTGTAGGTGGCGATCTGTTCGGGGGTCGCCCCGTGATGAATCGGATTGAGGAGACCGAACAATTCCCACGCGCGGTCAGCCTCGCCCATGAGCGCGAAGGCCATCGTCGTCCAGATCGCGCCGTGCGTGTACTGGCCCCCGTTTTCCCGCACGCCGGGGATGTAGCCCTTGATGTAGCCGGGATTGAGCGTGGACCAGTTGAAGGGCGGATCGAAGAGCTGGATGAGCCGGCTCTCCGGGCGGACGAGCCGTTTCGAGACGGCGTCCATCGCCTGACGCGAGCGCTGCGGATCGCCGGCGCCGCTGATGACGGCCCAGCTCTGGGGCAGGGAATCGATCTGGCATTCGGCGTTGACGGCGGAGCCCAGCGGCTCGCCGTTGTCGAAATAGGCGCGGCGGTACCATTGGCCGTCCCAGGCGTGACGCTCGATGTTGGCCCGCAGGATCTCGCGCTGGGCCAGGCACCGGTCGGCGAACGCCGGGTCCTGGCGGCGCCGCGCGATCACGGCGAACTGGCCCAGCACGTCGCAGAGAAAAAACGCGAGCCAGACGCTCTCGCCCCGTCCATCCTTCCCGACGAGGTTCATGCCGTCGTTCCAGTCGCCGCACCCGATGAGCGGCAGCCCGTGCTCGCCGAATTTCAAGCCGCGCTCGATCGCGCGCACGCAGTGCGTGTAGAGTGTGGCGGACTCGTCCGCCCGGCGGGGAAGATCGTAATAGGCCTCCTCCTCGGGCTTCACCGGGCGGCCTTCGAGGAAATGGATCCTCTCGTCGAGCACGCCGGTGTCGGCCACGCACGTGACGTAGCGGCAGGTGACGTAGGGGAGCCAGAGGAAGTCGTCGGAAAAATGGGTGCGGACTCCCCGGCCCGCCGGCGGGTGCCACCAGTGCTGGACGTCGCCTTCGCTGAACTGGTGCGACGCGGCGCGCAGTAGGTGCTCGCGCGCAAGCGTCGGCTCGGCGTGCAGCAGGGCCATTACGTCCTGGAGCTGGTCGCGGAAGCCGTAGGCCCCGCCGGATTGATAGAATCCGGTCCGGCCCCACAGCCGGCAGCTCAGCGTCTGGTAAAGCAGCCAGCCGTTCGCCAGGAGGTTCACGGAGGGATCCGGAGTTTCGACCTGCACGGCGGAGGTGGTCTGTTTCCAGTACTGCCACACGCCCTCGAGCGCGCTCCGGCTCGCGCCCGGGCGGCGGAAGCGCTGGATCAGCGTCTGGACCTCGGCGCTGCTTCGTCCGACGCCGAGGCGGAAGACGACCTCGCGTTCCTGGCCGGGCGCGAGTTCGCACGCGACCTGGAGCGCCGCGCACGGATCGAGGCCCGCGCCGACCCTCCCGGACAGGCGGGTCCGGCGCAGCGCGGCGGGCTGGTCCGGCGCGCCATTGCGCCCGAAAAATTCGCGGCGGTCGCCGGTGACGCTCCGCGTGGCATCCTGGACGTCGACAAACGCGATGCGCTCGGCGAATTCGCCGTTGTAGGGGTTGCGCGCGAGCAGCGCGCCGCTCTTCGGATCCAGCTCGGTCTGGACGTGCAGCAGGCTTTTCGGACGCAGATCCGCCAGCACCCATTCCCAATAGCCGGTGGCCGAGATCCGGCGCGGCCCGCCGGACACATTGCGCAGCTTCAGCGCCGCGAATTTCACCGGCGCGTCCATCGCCACGTAAATCCACAGCTCGGACACGATGCCGTTCTCGGCGTGCTCGAAGACGGTGTAGCCGAAGCCATGGCGGATCACATAGGGCGTCACGCCCCGCGCGGGCCCGGGCGTCGGCGACCACACCTGTCCGGACTGCTCGTCGCGGAGGTAAAACATCTCGCCGGTGGCGTCGGTGACCGGATCGTTGTTCCACGGCGTGAGCCGGAACTCGTGGGAATTTTCCACCCAGGTGTAGGCGGCGCCGGTTTCGGAGACCACCGTGCCGAAATAGGGGTTCGCGATCACGTTCACCCAGGGCGCCGGCGTGGTCTGGCCCAGGGCGAGCGTGATGACGTATTCGCGCCCGTCCGGCGTGAAACCGCCCAGGCCGTTGTGGTAAACCAGCTCGCGCGGCGGAAGGGCGGGGGCATCCGTCACGGCGGCGCGCGTGGGCACGAGCGCCGGCACGGGGGGATCGGGTGTCACCGGCCGTTCGAGCTGCTCCTCGAGCGTGCCGTTTTCGTCGATGAGGACGACGCGCGCCACGGTCTGGAGCAGCACGCGATCCTCCGGGGAAAACTGGTCGGCGCGGCGCACGAAGATCCCGCCCGGCTTGTCGAGGAGCTGGCCCTCGATCCCGGACGCAATCATGCCGACGACCTGGTCCTGCAGCGGCTGCCGGTAGCCGGAGTCGTCCTCGTTCAGGATTACCAGTTCCGCGACCAGGCCGCGGAGCCGCCAATACGCGTGGGCCTGCACCAGCTGGCGGGCGAGCTCGATTTTTGCGCCGTCGCCGAGGCGGAGGAGGACGATCGGCGAATCGCCGGAAATGCCGTGGCTCCAGAGGCCGCTCTGCCCGCGCCGGTTCTGCCGCAGGACCGAAGGCGCCGCGCGCCGCGCCGGATTGGCGTAGATCAGCGCGCTCGCCAGCTGCGCAAACCGCTGCGCCTCCGCCTCGGTAATGTTCAGGTGGCGCATGATCACCTGGCTGTGCGTCCACGCCAGGTCGAACGCGCGGTCGGCCAGGCGGGGGTTTTGGTACTTGTCGACCAGCGCCAGCGCCGCTTCGCGCGTCGCGGTCACGCCCATCACCAGGTCGATCCGGGCGGATTCTCCCGGGGCGATGGTGACGACGCGGCGGAGCGCGGCGACCGGATCGAGCACCGAGCCGGCCGAGTTCGAGAGCGGGCCGTTCGCGTTGAGGGCGGCGGGCCGCGCCAGGTTTCCGCCGCGGCCGACGAAGCGCATGCGGTCCGTCTCGCAGGAGACCTCGCCCTGTTCGCCGCCCTGGCCGATCATCAGGTTGACGAGCCAGGGCGGCTTTTCGCCGTCGCTGCGGGCGCGGCGGGTGGCGAGGATCGCGGGATTGGGCTGAAGGAATTCGGTCTGGACGAAAAGATTGCTGAAGGCCGGATGCGCTGCGTCCGCGGCGGCCGTCGCGAGCACGATCTCCGCGTAGCTCGTCAGTTCGATCGACCTCGGCCCGTGGCCGCGGTTGGTCAGCCTGATCCTGCGCAGCTCGACATCGTCCTCGGGCGAGACACTGACCAGCGTGTGCACGTCGAGCCCGGCCACCTGCCGGCGGAACTCGGCGCGCGCCTGCGTGAAGATCGCCTCCGAGCGTTTCGTGGCGCGCAGGGTCGGCTGGTGCGCGGCCGAGAAAAATTCCCCCGTCTCGGTGTCCCGCAGGTAGAGGAAGGTGCCCCAGCAGTCGCGCGTCGCATCCTCGCGCCAGCGGGTGACGGCGAGATCGTTCCAGCGGCTGTAGCCGCCGCCCGCGGCGGTGACCACCACGTGATACCGGCCGTTGGAAAGGAAATGAACCTCCGGCGCCGGGAGCCCGCCGGGATTCGGAAAGATGCGCATCGAGGTGTCGGCTCCCCGCTGCGACCCGAGTTTCCGCGAGCGGTCGAGCTCGAGGTCGTCGGACAGGACGCGCGCCACGATATTCGGCATCCGTTCCTGCAGCAGCAGGTCGGTCGCGCGGAAAATCGGACAGGCGAGGAAGCGGCGCTGCATCGGCCGGTCGAACAGCGCATAGGCGAACGCCAGCAGCCCCATCGCCTGGTGATGTGCCATGAACGAGCGGATCGTGACGCTGGTCTGCCCCGGCGGCAGGCGCGACGGCGTGTAGTCGATCGCCTCGTAAAAACCATAGGCTCCGATGCGTTCCTCCTCCGCTAAGCGCTCGAGGTTTTCGCACGCCTCCCGCGGCGCGACCATCACGGCAAGCATCGAGGCGTAGGGCGCGATCACGAGGTCCGACGCGAGACCGCGCTTCAGGCCGAGCCCTGGCACGCCGAACGCGCGGTACTGGTAGTTCAGGTGGGCGTCGGTCAGGTTGTAGCCCGATTCGGAGATTCCCCACGGCACCTGGCGCATCCGGCCATATTCGATCTGATGGTCGACCGCGCTCCGGTGCGTGTGGTCGAGCAGGGTGTGCTCGTACGTGGGCATGACCAGCAGCGGCATCAGGTACTCGAACATCGACCCGCTCCACGACACCAGCACCGGCGTCCCGCTCAAGGTGACCAGCAGCCGGCTCAGCGAGAACCAATGCTCCTGCGGCACCTGGCCCTGCGCGATGGCGACGAAACTGCACAGCCGCGCCTCCGAGGCGAGGAGGTCGTAGTAGCTTTGGTCGCGGCGGCGCTCATCCAGGTTGTAGCCGATCGAGAAGAGATTCCGCTCGGGATCGAACAGGAAGGTGAAGTCCATCGCGGCAAATTCATTGGCCGCATGCGCCAGCTCCTCGAGGCGCCGGATCCGCTCGCTCGCCCGGTCGCTCGCTTCGCGCAACCGCGTGAGCGCCTGCGCCAGCCAGAGGTCGGCGGCGGCGTCTCCGCCAGGAGCGAGCCGCTCGCGGATGAGCTCGAGCTCCGGACAGCGGGCCTGGGTCAGTTCCGCGACTTCGCGCAGCGTCGGATTCCCGTCGAGCGCCGCGCGCAGGCCGTCGATCTCCGGCAGATTCCGCAGGCTCGCCGGCGCCTCAGCCCATTCTAGCCAGGGCGCCAGCCGGCGGAGGTCGTCGCGATGATCGCGGGCATCGCGCTCGAGGCGGCGCAGCCACGAGGTGACTTCGTCCGCCGCGCCGCTCGGGCGCGCCTCCGCCAGTGCCGCGGCGTCCGCCGCCACGCGGTCCAGTACGCCCATCATCGCGCGGAGGGAGGACGGCGCCGCCTCGACCGCCGCGCGGAGCGCGTCCACCTTCGGCCCCGCCGCCATTTTCTGCAGAATCGCCAAGGTGTCCCCGAGGCCGGCAAAGGCCTGCGTCGGACAGATCGGCTGCGCGGCGAGCTCGAGAAAACCCGGCGCCAGCGTCAGCAGGTGGCCCGCGAGATTGCCGCTGTCGACGCTCGAGACGTAGAGCGGCGGAAGCGGGCGCAGGGTGCGGGTGTCGTACCAATTGTAGAAGTGCCCGCGGTGGCGATCGAGCTTCCGCATCGTCGCGAACGCGTCCTCGGTCCGCGCGATCAGCC
The DNA here is from genome assembly GCA_028293565.1 of Verrucomicrobiota bacterium. Classification (GTDB taxonomy): domain Bacteria; phylum Verrucomicrobiota; class Verrucomicrobiia; order Opitutales; family Opitutaceae; genus Opi-474. The sequence continues at coordinate 26,541 of JAQGON010000110.1, forward strand.
CGGCCACGGAGAGGTAGCCGAAATCCAGCGCCGTGAGATTCGCCAGCAGCGCGAGCCCCATGTTCGTCGGCGACGTGCGCGGCGCGATCAGCGGCGCGGGCTCCTCCTGGAAGTTGTCCGGCGGGAGCCAGTTTTCCTCGGCGGTGACGAACGTCTCGAAGAACCGCCAGGTCTGGCGCGCCGTGCGCCGGAGGAAGGCGACCTGCGCGCGTGCCAGGGCGGGGCGCTCCGGTTCGATCGGCTGGCTGATGCGCCACGCGACCCAGGGAGCCGCGCTCCACAGCCCGAGCACCGGCAGCGCCGCCCAGAATGCCGGGTCGGGGCGGAAGGTCAGCAGCGCTCCGCAGGCGATCGCGACAAACGGAGCGGTCCACATCGTGGAGTAGAAGCTCCCGAGGCTGTCCTCCGCGTTCTGCTCGGCGTCGCTCGACGTCTGCCACTCGAGCAGGCGCTTGCGCGTGAAGAGCTGGCGCAGCAGCGCGCGGCCCACCGCGTCGAGGCTGACCACGGCGTCGTAGGGGAGAAACGTGATCGTCAACAGCACCTGCCCGAGCTGGCGCGCCAGGGCGCGGACGACCTTCGCGAGGTGCATCGCGCGCGGCAGCTCCTCGGGCCGCTGCACGAGATCGGTCGCGGCCGCGAGCAGGCCCGGCGTCAGGACGATGGCGAGCACAAGGAGAAACCCCGCGCCGCCGAAAACCGGCGCCCAAAGCCAGTCCCCGGCCAGCAGCAGCAGCAGGGCCGCGGGCACCAGGCTCCGGCGAAGATTGTCGAAGATCTTCCAGCGCGAGAGACCCGACAGCGGATTTGCCGTGCGCTGCCGCTCCGCGTTCGCGACCCGCGGCAGGAGCCATTGCGCAATCTGCCAGTCGCCGCGAATCCAGCGGTGGCGCCGGTTCATGTCCGTGTTGTAGCGCGAGGGAAATTCCTCGTAGAACTCGACGTCGCTGATCAGCGCCGAGCGGGCGTGCGCCGACTCGATCAGGTCGTGGCTGAGCACGGTGTTCTCCGGGAAGCGCCCGGCCACGGCGCGCTCGAATGCGTCCACGTCGTAGATGCCCTTGCCGATGAACGAGCCCTCGTGAAACACGTCCTGGTACACGTCCGAGACGGCGCGCGTGTACGGATCGATCCCAACCTCGCCGGCGAACAGGCGGACGAACCAGGACCGGCCCGCGCTGGGGAGGCTGACGCCGACGCGCGGCTGGAGGATGCTGTAGCCCTCGGTGACGACGCCCTTTTCGGGATCGAATTGCGCGCGGTTCAGCGGATGGGCGATCGCGCCCACCAGCTGGTGCGCCGACTCGCGCGGGAGCTGGGTGTCGGTGTCGAGGGTGATGACGAACCTGATCAGCGGCAGGATGGCCGTGTCCCCGATGATCGCCGAAAACCGGCCGCTGGCGCCGCCGCGCAGAAGCGCGTTGAACTCGCCGAGCTTGCCGCGCTTCCGCTCGTAACCCATCCACCGCTCCTCGGCTTCGTTCCAGCGGCGCGGGCGGTGGAACAGGAAGAAAATATTCGGGCGGTCGGATTGGTACCGCCGGTTGAGCAGCTCGATGCCGGTCTCGACCTGCCGGAGCAGCTCCTCGTCGCCCGCGGCGACCTGCGTCCTCGCGTCGGCGAAATCGGTCAGGAGGGCGAAGTGAAGGTGTGCGTCGCGGTTGGAAAGGTAGTGGATCTCGACGGATTCGAGCAGGCGGTCCACCGCCGCGCGCTGCGTGAGCATCGTCGGCACCACGACCATCGTGCGCGACTCCGCCGGAATTCCCTTGGAGAAATCGAGCCGCGGAAGCGGATGCGGCCCGACGACGAGATGGGAAATCCAGTTGAGCACCGCCACCGCGAGCTGGCTGGCGCCGAGCAGCAGGATCGGGACAAGCCACCAGAAATAATTTCCCCCCAGCCCGAGGAGAACCGCCTGGCGGAGGAACACCGCGAGGATCGCGCAGCTGAACACCGCGATGCCGCCGACGTAGAACGCCAGCGGATACCGGTTCACGGTGCGCTCGAGCCGCTGCCGCCAGGGCCAGCGCACCTGGGCCGCGGTCTCGATTCGCGGCTGGCCCTTGTCGACCAGGTAATAGCCGACGTGCGCCGTGCGCCCGTCGCGGCCCAGCGCGGCCGCGGCCTGCGCGGCTTCGGCCACCGCGGCGCGGGCCACCTCGATTTCGCCGAGCTGTCCGTACCGCGCCATCGATTCGACGGCGTGGCGGTAGCGGTCGCGCGTCGCGAAATCCATCGAGGCATACACGCCGGCGGCGTCCTCCCGGAGTATTTCCTCCACCAGGCTTTCGGTCTCGACGAACGTCCGCCAGTCCGTCGCGCCGAGAAACCGCAGGCTCGCGATGCTGTGGCTGACGGTGATCTGGTCGGCCGCCTGGCTCTGGCTTTCCTGTCGCAGGAGCTGCTCGATGGTCAGCCCGTTTTCCGCGAGCCGCTGTTCTAGCCAGGTGCGGACGACCTGCACGCCCGCGACCTGGCGGGAGAGCCGCTGGAAAAACTCCGTCACGAACGAACTCGAGAGCGGGAGGTTCCCCCGGGCCATGTCGGCGGCGACGACGACAAGGTCCGACGCCTGGCCGCCGGCGTTTTTCTCCAGGCGGTTGACCCACGCGTCGGCGGCGTCGCGGTCCTTGCGCGCGAGCGCGAGCCGCGACGCGACGTCGCTCAGCGTTTCAATCAGCGCGAGCCGGAGCATGATCGGCACCGCCCACAATTCGCCGAGCCGGAGCGGGGTCACGGTCTGGTAGGCGCGGATGAAGAGATGGAGCGCCTCGGCGTCGATCTGCGCGTCGGAGTGCGAGATCAGCGTGCGGACCAGATCGTAGACGCGCGGCAGTCCCGCGGCGCGGCCTTCGCCGAGGCGGGGCAGCTCGCGGCTGTAGCCCTGCGGAAGGTGCCGCCGCGCGATCTGGATCTGCTCCTCGATGAGATAGAAGTTGTCGAGCATCCACTCCGCGGCATGCGTCACGCGGCGAACCTGGTCCGCCGCATGCGTCGCCCGGTTGTAGGATCGCAGAATCTGCTCGTTCTGATGCAGCCGTTCGAGCAGCCGGTTCGACGCGCCGGCGGTCACCGCCTGATGCGCGCGGGCGAGCACGAACGCCTGGCGCTCCAGCTGCTCCGGCCCAAACAGTTCTCCGGACTGGAACGTATCGTGATCGGAATCGTCCGTTGAAAAACTCTGCGAGGCCTGCGTGGTCATCCGGCACTTTGTCTGACCCCCTCGGGCGCGGGTTGTTCAGACCCATGGACCTGCAAGATTCGGTCGCACTGATCGGTCCCTCTTCCTTGCAATCTGCGGAGGCAGAAATCCGCCGAATGCATTTTGCACTGCGCCCGCCGCCTCGTTTGGAGCCCGGTTAATTTTTATCCGCTCATGGAACGGCGGTTAGGGCAGTGCCACGCCGGTTGGCATTGTCGCGGCTATGGGAAGGGAATTTCGATTTGTTCGCGCCGTTTCCTCATGCACCGGATTTTATTTCCCGTCGTGGTTCTCCTTGCTGCCGCCTCGCCCATTCTGGCCGGCGATGGACCGACCGACCGCATGATCGAGGAGGCTGCCGCCGCCTCGTATAATTTCCGGGTCGCGCTCGAGAATCACGTGAAGCTCACCGTCGAGGACGGCGTCGCGATCCTCGGCGGCAAGGTGTGCATCGAGGACCAGCGCCAGCTCGCCAAGGACACGGTCGAGAGCATCCCCGGCGTGGTCCGCGTCGACGATCAGATCAGCCTCCGGGGCCCGCGCGAGGGGTCGGATGACTGGATCGCCCTCAAGGTGCGGTGCCGGCTGCTCGCGAAGGCGAATGTCAGCCTCGCCGACACGCGCGTCGACGTCGACAACGGCGTCGTGACCCTGCGCGGACGGGCGCTCGACGGGGCGCAGCGGGAACTCACCGAGGACTACGCGCGGGAAATCGAAGGCGTGCGCGCGGTGAAAAACGAAATCGCCGTCGTCGGCGGCGATCGCGTGACGCAGAGCGCCGACGGTCTCCGCCTGCATGAGCACAACGCCCGCCGCCTCGACGACATTTCGATCAGCGCGCAGATCAGGTACGAGCTGCGCGCACGATCAGTCAGCGGCGGACCGAAGGCCAGCATCGAGACGAGCGACGGCCGGGTGACGATCGCCGGCGAAGTCGAGTCGGCGGCGGAGCGCGACCTGATCACGGATCTGGCGAGGTCGGTGCGCGGCGTGGAATCCGTGGAGAATAAAATGACCGTCGCGCGGAAATGAGCGTGCCGAAAAACGTTTCCATGCAAATTGCCAAACGGCCTCCGGCGGTTCCGGTATTTTGCACAGGTCGCCAGCCCGGCGCGAACGGGCCCGGGAATTTTAATCGCATGCGGTCCAGCGCATTAACCGGAATCGCGCCGAACTGGAACGCAGCACGCTATGAAACGGGCTCCTTCTTCACCGATTCGCCGACCGTCTGAATTCTACCCTTCAGTTCAACTCCGACCCTTTGCTCCCATGAAATCGACCTTCGTCCTCGCCACCGCCGACTCCCGTCTGCACGCCGACATCATGATGATCCGCCTGCGCCGCGCCGGCATCAACATCGACCGCGTCTCCGCGGTTTTTTCCCGCCGGTTCGTGCCCAACTCGTTCTTTTTCTGGCTGCGCCGTCCGCGCACGCTGCGCTCGCACACGCCGGGCGAATCCTATTTCGCGGCGGGTCCGCTGCAGAAGGTGATCGGAAAGGACGACGACGTCGCGGCGATCCGCGGCAAGCTGCGGCAGCTCGGCTTTGACCACCATGCGGCCGAGCATTTCGCGCAATCGCTCTGGCTGGGGCACGCCGTGCTGTGCGTGCAGGCGAAGGATGCGGACGAAGCGGCGATCGCCTGGCACATCTTCAGTCATTCCCGCGCGGAGATGATCGCCGTCTCGGGCCAGCCGACGCGCCGCGCGTCCGTGCCCGCGCCCGACATCGCGCTCTCGCACGCCTGGCTGCCCGCCGTCGCAGCCTGAGCGGAAATCCGCGAACTCGACCAGCCATTTTTTCCGATGCTCCGTCACGCGCTGATTTTTCTGTTCGTCGCCCTGATCGCCGGGGCGCTGGGCTTCTGGGCCGTCGCGGGAATTGCGGGCATGATCGCCAAGGTGCTCTTTTTTATTTTCCTGGTCCTGTTTGTCGTCGCCCTCCTTGGCGGCCGCCCCCGCGGTCCGCGCCGTGTCAAGTAATCCCCCCAACCCCCATGAACAAAGTAATCGCCCTCATCCTCCTCATCGCCGGCATCGCGCTCGTCTACACGGGCAACCAGCGCCGGCACTCGATCGCCGGCGCTTCGGAAGCCGCCGGCAAGGAACTTGCCTCCAAAGTCGACGGCGACGCGCGTTTTCCCGCCCACACGCTCTACATGGCCGGCGGAGTGGTGCTGATCATCGTCGGCGGCGCGATGCTCTTCCGTTCGCCGCGCGTCCGCGTCTGAGCATTCGAGCCGCGAGGGCGCAAAGCCCTAGGCCGGGTGGTGGGTTCCGGCGTTGGGGAGCGTGAAATAAAATCTCGCCCCTCCGCCGGCCCGCGGTTCGTAGCCGGTGTGGCCGCCCTGGAGCTCGGCCAGGCGCTGCACGACGGACAGTCCGAGTCCGCGCGTCGCGTTCAGCCGGTGCAGCAGGTTGAACCGCTGGAACAGCCGGCCGGTGCGGTCGGCCGGCACGCCCGGTCCGTGATCGTCGACCCAGAACCGGAACTCCACCGGGGTTTCGCTCCAGCCGAGCTCGACGCGCGGCTTCGGGCCGCCGTGCTGCAGCGCGTTGCGCAGCAGGTCGGTCCAGATGATTTCCAGCGCGGCGGGCAACGCCGAGACCACCGGCCACTGGGTCGGCTGGGAGACCACCGCGCCGGTCTTGAGGATGATTTTTTCGAGGCGCTGGAGCGTGCCGAAGACAATTTCCCCCACCAGGGCGGGCTCCTTTTGCGCGGGTTCCGCCGAGGTCTTCAGGAGAAAACTGACGCGCTCGATGAGCTCCACCAGCTCGTCGGCGGACGACGTGATCGTCTGCGTGAAGACGCGGACGTCGCCGGTGCTGCCCGACATTTCATTGATCGCGTCGCACGCGCTGTAGATCCCGCTCAACGGCGCGCGCAGGTCGTGGCTGATCCGGCGCCCGAGGGTGGAGAGGTCGCCGCGCAGCCGGGAATTGTCGCGGTCGGCCTCATGGATCCGCAGCGCGGTCCGGATCGCCCGGCCGGCGCGCGCGGGATCCCAGTCCTCGGGCGGGAGGAGGACGGACGCCGTGGCGGCGCCGGCGGCGCCGACGACAATCACCGCCCAGCGATGGGCGCCGGAGGAATCGGCCGCGGCCTGCGCGGCCGCGAGCGCCGCGGCGCCAGGTTCGAAGAGGAACAGCACCTCGGGCCCTTCGCTCGCGGGGCGCCGGAGCGCGGTTTCGACGTCGGGCACGTCGGCGAGCGCCGCCTGCGGCGCCTGCGTCTTCGCGCCGCCGACGATCGCCGACCGTGCGGACGGGGGCATCGGCGCCAGGAGGATCGAGGTGGCGTTCATCGGGGTGCGGGTCGACGAGCGGGGTGCGGCGCCGGTCAGCCCAGCCCGAGCTTCTTCCGTTTCCGGTAGAGCGTCGCCTGGTCGATCCCGAGGATTTCCGCGGCCTGGGTCATGCTGGCGGTCTGTTCGAGGGTGCGCCGGATGTGGAACTCCTCCAGTTGCTCGAGTGAAATGAGGGCGCCGGCGCGCGCCGAGTCGATGTCGCCCTTGACCGTGGCGCCCGGGCGAAGTTCGGCGGGCAGGTCGGCGGCGGTGACATGCTTTCCCGCCGCGAGGATCACCGCGCGCTCGATGGCGTTGCGGAGCTCGCGGAGGTTGCCCGGCCACGGGTACATCCGGATGATGGCGGCGGCCTCGTCGTTGAACCCGACGAGCTTGCGGCCGCACTGCGCGGCGAAATGCTCGAGGTAATGCTGCGCGAACCGCAGGAGGTCCCCCGTGCGGGCCCGGAGCGGCGGCATCTCGACGGTGATCACGTTCAGGCGGTAGTACAGGTCCTCGCGGAAGGCGCCCTCGGCGATCCGCTTCTTCAGGTCCTGGTTGGTCGCGGCGACAATGCGGACGTCGGAATGCCGCGTGACATTTTCGCCCACGCGCTCGTACTGCCGCTCCTGCAGGAGGCGCAGGAGCTTCGGCTGGATCTCCAGCGGAAGGTCGCCGATCTCGTCGAGGAACAGCGTGCCGCCCGACGCGGCCTTCACCTTGCCCCAGTGATCCTTCATCGCGCCGGTGAACGAGCCGCGCACGTGGCCGAAGAGCGTGCTTTCGAGCAAT
>JAQGON010000121.1 GCA_028293565.1 Verrucomicrobiota bacterium
AAAACTTTGTTATACGATAACACCCGCATTCATAGAAACATGCGACATTTTTGGTGGAAACCCGCCCCGCCTTGGCACGTATGCGGCAATAGGAGGTCAAGCATCCAGTCTTCAATTTCTAAACCACATAACACTTCACTATGAAAAACACTCACAAACTTCTCGCGCTTGCCGCGGCCGTCACGGCTTTGGCTACGAGCGCATTCGCCAGCACCTTGGTGCTGAACACCAATGCTTACACGGACAGCTATGGTGGCGGTGAATTCACCGTCAATGGGTCCGGCCTGAGCACTTCGGCCTACGCTGCCTCGACGCTCCTCAACGGTGGTTTCGAAACGTTCTGCATGGAATACGGCGAACATTTCAGCCCCGGCGGAACCTACTCGTATACGCTGGGCAGCGCGGCCACGGGTGGCGACCTTCCTTCCGGATCGGACCCGATCTCCGCAGGCACGGCTTGGCTCTACTCGCAGTTCGCCAAGGGCACGCTCGTGGGTTACAGCTACGCGACCACGGGCACGACGCGCATGTCGTCGGCTCTCGATCTGCAGCTCGCCTTCTGGTACTTGGAAGATGAAACCGGAACCACGCCCGCCTACACGACGTTCGCGGCTGACCATCCTGGCTTCAATCCGAGCACCAATATCTTCATCACGTCGGCGCTTGCGCAGTTCGGTGGTCTTTCCGGCGCCAAGGCTGATGCGAACGGCATGTTTGGCGTCTCGGTCTTGAATCTCACCTCCAATGAAGGCCAGACGAACAACCAGTCGCAGCTGTACCTCAACAATGTCCCTGAGAGCGGTGCCACGATCGCCCTCCTCGGTCTTGCGATGGTCGGCCTCGCTGGGTTTCGCCGCAAGGCTTCGAAGTAAGTCTTTGATCAGTTAAAAATCACGAAATGGCGTCCGAGGATTCCTCGGGCGCCTTTTTGTTTTCATCGGTATCGGTCTCCGGTCGATCAACGCGAATTCCGAGGGAATCCTTTACATTTGTCCCACGCGACAGCCCATTCGGCAATAGCCTGTCACCACGTCGCTTGGGAAATTTCCTCGCGCCATTTATCGGCAATTACGTACGCCGTTTGTCGGTAGTATTTACACACGAGCGACTTATGTCTAAAACTCGGGGCGTTTTTTTCGGCAACTCAAAGGGCTGAATCAAAATGGTTTACGTTTTCATTCCGGCCGTTGTGCGTGCTTGGCACGTGTCTCGCTTTAGGGGTAATTATCTAGGACTTCCAAATTACCCCAATGAATCATCTCAAAACGTTTATTTGCACGATCGGCGCCGCAATCGTCACCTCGCTCGCTCCCGCGAGCACACTTGTCCTCAACTCGAATCCCTATTCGGACAGCTATGGCGGCGGTGAATTCACGGCCAACCTTTCGGGGCTGAATCTGTCGAGTTACTCGACGAAGGCACTGGTCAGCATCAACCACAACCTCGGGTTCGAGACGTTTTGCATGGAATATGGCGAGGAGTTCGTTCCCGGCCACACCTACAGCTACACGCTCAGCAATTCGGCGACCGGAGGCGATCTTCCCGCCGGATTCGATCCCCTTTCGAAGGGCACCGCGTGGCTTTATGCGCAATTTTCCACCGGCAACCTGGCCGGCTATAGCTACGCCCTCAATTCCACCCGGAATGCCTCGGCGCTGCAACTCCAGCTCGCGTTCTGGTACCTGGAAGATGAGACCAACCCCGCTTACACAACGTTCGCGGCTGACCATCCTGGTTTCAATCCGAGCACCAACGCCTTCATTTCGGCCGCCTGCGCCCAGTTCGGCGGCCTGGCTGGCGCGAAAGCCGATGCCAATGGCGCGTTTGGGGTCTCGGTCCTGAATCTGACCTCGGGCTCCCACGATCAATACAAGAACCAGTCCCAGCTCTACTACCACATTGTTCCCGAGAGCGGTTCGACGCTGGCGCTCGTCGCTTTCGCCGCGCTGAGCCTCATCGGCCTTCGCCGCCGCGTCGACTGACCAAGGGCGGATTCTTTCGCCATTCAGCGCCCGGCTTTCGGCGCTTTTTCGTTGGTCGGGAGGCTGGTCGGAGACACGGCGCAACGGCTCGCCACCGCGCCCTCACCCGCGCTATTCCGGCTTTTGCACGCCGAGTTTTTCCATGAGCTCGTAGAATGTGGGGCGGCTGATCCCGAGTTCGATCGCGGCGGCGGTGATCTTGCCCGAGTGTTTCTTCAGAGCCCGCTGGACCATTTCCTTTTCCAAGGCTTCGCGCGCATCCTTCAGCGAAAGGCCCTCGATCGAATCTCCGGCCTGCGCCAGTTCGAGATCGGCGGCGCTCAGGCGTTTTCCGCTGCTCATGATCACGGCGCGGCGCACGCGGTTCTGCAGCTCGCGGACGTTTCCCGGCCACGCATGGCGGCGGATCGCGCGGATCGCGTCCTGCGCGAAGGTCAGGCCCGCCTTGTTGCTCTCGCCGGCAAACTCCTGCATGAACGCCTGCGCCAGCAGCACGATGTCGTCCCCGCGGTCGCGGACGGGCGGGAGCACGATCTGCACGACCGCCAGCCGGTAAAACAGATCCTCGCGGAACGTGCCTTCGCTGAGCCCCTTCTTGAGATTCGCGTTGGTCGCCGCGACCACGCGCGTGTCAACGTGGATTTCCTGCCGGCCGCCGACCCGCTCGATCGTTTGCTCCTGGAGGAAGCGCAGCAGCTTCACCTGCACGGGGAGCGGAATTTCGCCGACTTCATCCAGAAAAAGCGTTCCGCCCGCGGACACCTCGATGCGGCCCTTGCGCTGGACGTGCGCGCCGGTGAACGACCCCTTTTCATGGCCGAAAAGCTCGCTTTCCATCAGCGACTCCGGAATCGCGCTGCAGTTGATCGCGATGAACGGTCCGTCCTTGCGCGCGCTCCGCTGGTGGATTGCGCGCGCCGTCATTTCCTTGCCAGTGCCACTTTCCCCCAGGATCAGGACCGGCGCGTCCGTCGTCGCGACTTTGCGGATCGATTCGAAGACCGCCTGCATCGGAGCGCTGGAACCGAGGAACCCCTCGAACGAATCCCCCTGCACCCGCAGCTGCATCTCGCGATATTCGCGCTCGAGCAGGGCAACATGAAAACAGCGCTTCAGGAGGAGCTTCAGTTCGTCCATTTCCACCGGCTTCCCCAGAAAATCATAGGCGCCCGCGCCGACGGCTCGCAGCGCGACCTCCTTCTCGCCCTGTCCGCTGACGATCACGACCTTGACCAGGCTGTCGAGGGCCAGCAGTTCGGAAAGTGCCGCCAAGCCTTCCTCGGGTGTGCCCGGATGCGGGGGCAACCCCAGGTCGAGGAGGACCACAGCAGGGTGCTCGGCGCGAAAGAGATCCGTGGCCGTGCCGCGGTCGCCGGCGGCGAGAATCTCGTAATCCGCGGCCAGGGCCCACTTCATTTGCGTGCGGATTTCTTCGTCGTCGTCGACGATCAGGAGTTTGGATTTCATCAAGAGTCAGCCGGCAACAAATTCGAAGTCACACTTGTGTGGCCGCCGCATCGGGAGCAAGGGCGAAGAACGCGCAATGGACCTTGCGGCCGCGCGGCGGGGCTGCGCGGTCATTTCATCGGAAGGTACACGTCGAAGGTCGTGCCCTTTCCCGGCTCGCTGACGACGGTCACTCGGCCGCCGTGGGCCTCGACGATCATCTTGCTCTGAAACATCCCGATCCCGAGGCCGCTTTTCTTCGTCGTTTGAAACGGCCGGAACAGCGATCGTTCCAGGTACGCCGCGCTCATGCCCGATCCGGTGTCGCTCACCGTGATCACGGCCGACCCGTTCTCGCGCCGCGTGCTGATGCGGATTTCGCCCGGGCCGGAAATCGCCTCGCGGGAATTCAGCATCAGGTTCGTGACGACCTTCGCGACCTGGTCGCGGTCGAAGGAAAACGCGGGCAGCGGCGCGAGCTCCTTGGTCACCTTCAGATCCGGTCCGGATTCGAGCCCGAGCGTGGCCGCGTTGATCACCTCGTTGAGATCGGTGGTCACCGGGTTGATCTTGAGCTCGTGCCGCAGCAGACTGAGGCGCCCGATCAGGTGGTTCATGTGGGCCACGGTTTTCGACACGCCCCGGAGGGCGTCTTCGCGGAAGGCCGGGTCGTTGAAATGGACCGGCAGGTTTTGCAGCATCAGGTTCAGCGTGGACGCGGCATTCTTCATGTCGTGCACGAAAAACGCGGCCATCGTCTGAAAGGCCTCGAGCTCCTTCGCCTGCAGGAGGCGCTTCGACAACTGGACATTGAGCAGGCTGGCCGCCGCGTGATCGCTGACGCAGGTGAGCATGTCGAAATCCTGCAGCGAAAAAGCGGCGCCGGCCACCCGGTCGCCGAGCGTGATGATTCCCACGACCTCGCCGCGCGCGACGATCGGCACGCAAACGCGGTCTCCGCCGTTCGGAAACTGCGCCGGCTGCATCTCGCGGAAAGCCTCGCCCCACGACGTCCTGGACTGTTCGAGATTCAAGGGCTCGGGATGCGCCTTGAAATGGACGACGGCATCGGCGGTGTTGGCCTTTCCCAAGGCCAGGACCTGATGCGCGGCCCCCGGCGCAAACGTGGAGCCGGCGAGGACCATCGTTTCCTTGCGATCATCGACCAGCCAGATGCCCACCGACAGGGTTTGGAAAACGTCCGTCATCAGCTTCGCGAAGGAACGGCAGAGCTCGGCCTGCTCGACGTGCGACGCCGTGCCCTCGACGAACGTCCGCCAGACGGTGCGGTAGTCGTAGAGCGGGCGCTGGAAATTGCGGCTGACGAACCGGCCGAGGTGCAGGCGGACCCGGTCGGACTGCAGCAGGATCGCGAGCATCACCAGCGCGAGGAGCACGACGAACGCCTTCAGCGCGAACGAGGCGTCGCCGCCGAAGTATGACGCGACCTTCGCGAAGACTCCGACGACGAGCAGATAGATGCCGGCCAGGAGAACCGTCAGGGATCCCTGAATCACCGATTGCGAGGGATAGACGTCGGGAGAAAAAGTGCCGGTCCGGAACAGCGAGCGCACCGCGAGGACGACGGCCACCAGGAGCGCGGCGGCGTCGACGCTGTCGAGGGGAAGCTGCACGCTGCGAAACAAAAGGGCCTGGCTGCTCGTGTAGGCCCGCGCGATGAAGAGCAGGCCCACGCCGAGCAGCATGAACTTGATCCTCCAGCGGATCGTGCCGACGGAGGCGCGAAACGTCCGTTCCAGGTTCATGAGGATCAGCACGGAGGAAACGAGGAGCAGGAAATGCAGGCCGAACCCCGCCAGGCCGAGGCGCAGCACGGGGCCGGCGCCCGACACGTCGAGCGAACCGATCAGATCGTTCCGGAACAGGAGAACGGCGACAATCGGGAGCGCGAACGTCGCGACCAGCACGATCCGCCACCGGAGCACGAAGGCGCGGGCATTGCCGCGGGCGTAGCTCAGGCTGAAAAGGAGCCAGAAACCCGGCAGCAGCGAAAGCGCGGCGAGTTTTCCCTCCTGCCAGTGCATGATCTGGCCGAATACGACGGCGTGCGCGCTCAGCGACGTGCAACTGCATTCGCCGGCGAGCACGGCCAGGCCCGCGGCAAGGGCCCAGTCAGCCAGCGAGCGACGCGCGCGGACCGCCACGACGAAGGCCAGGATCCCGCTGCAAATGGCGGCCACGAGGGGCAGGAACACGGCAAACGTCATTGCGGGATGCGAACAGAAGTCCCCGGAGGCGGGAAGGGGAAAGAACGGCCGTCCCTCTGCGGGGAACTTACGGAAACAAAAAAAATGCCCGGGCGAAAACGCCCGGGCATCGGAAACTTTCCTTAGAGTGTCAGCTTACTTGCGGCGGCGAGCGATGACGCTCATCCCGACAAGGCCGAGACCCACGAGGAGGGCGGTCGTGCCGCCATCCGGAACAGACGACGTGGCCTGGAACGAGAAGCCGGTGGTCGAGGTGTTATCCTTCTTGGACGACGTGAAAGACCAGGCGCCCGAGGTGGCGTCGAAGCCATTGCCGGACACGGTGCCCGTGCCCTCAATGATCAGCCAGTAGGTCGTGCCAACCAAGCCCTGCACGATGATCGTCGAGGAGGCCAGGTCGAAGTTGAAACCAGAGACTGCCCACAGGGAGGCTTGCGGGCCGCCCGCGTTGAAGGTCCAGCTTGAGGCAAACGTGGCGGCCGTTCCGAGTGCGATCGAAGCGAAATCACCGGAGGTCGTTCCAACCTGCGTGTTGGCGAAAGACGTGACCTGCGTCGCGGAGGCGATCGGGCTGTTCAGCGTGAACTGGCCGGTGAACGAAATGTCACCGTTGATGGGGTCGGCCTTGGCAATGCTGCTAACCGACAAAGCCAGGAGGAGCACTCCGGCGAGCTTGAGTAGGGATTTATTCATGGGAAAAAAACGTAAGGGTCATTAAGTTGAACTGCTGGGACGACGGCCTTTAAGCAACACGTATGCCAACCGGTTTTCCTATTATCTAACTTATTCTTAATAAAGCATTAATATTTTGAGTTCGTTTCGTTTGGGAACTTTGACCAGCCCTTTTTTGTAAGAACTTCCGACATCCCGGGCAATTTGTCGGGAGTCTGTCGAGTTAACTCGCTAGTAGTTAAATAGTTCAGGCACTTTTCTACCGGGCGTAAGTGCATCGTACGTTCGATCCGGCGAATCCCATCCGAATCGAAAGTGCTTTTGGTAGAAGTCTTTGCAGATGGGTTGGTCGAGCTCTTCTGAGCCCGCGAACGGCCAAAAAAAGGAATTCCGCCGGACTCGCCACCGCGGCTGTCCTGCGCGGCCGAACTATGCATCGGACTTTTTACCGCGAAGAGCGCAAAGAGCGCGAAGGGATCGTAGCCGATGGGTCTTCTTCGCGCTCTTTGCGCTCTTCGCGGTAAAACCGTTCGTAGGCCTGACCTTATTTGAGGTCCGCCAAGGTCTTTTTGGCTTCGGCCGCCCGGTCGTCCTTCAAACCCAAGCCGATGGCGCGTTGGAGCGATTGCTTGGCGGCGGCGGTGTTCTTCAGCCGCGCCTGCGACATTCCGAGATAAAACAGGGTTTCAGCGTCGTCGGTCATCTTTGCGGCGCTTTCGCTCAAAAGTCCGGTGGCGCGCTGAAATTCCCCGCGCCGATAGACGATGATCCCAAGGGCCTTCGCCAGCTCGGCGTCGGTCGGCGCGCTTTCGCGGGCCTTCGTGGCGAGGTCATAGGCCTTCTGGTCGTCGCCGGAATTCTTGGCGTAGTAGATGGCGAGATTCCGTTTTGCGGGAGTGAACTCCGGATATTTTTCCAGGGCTTTCTCGTAATCCTGTTTCGCCGCGCCGGCCTGCCCCTTGTGCTCGCTGAGTGCGGCGTGGGCCATCAGCGCCGGCACATTTGCGGGATCGGCTTTCAGGGTTTCGTCAATCTTGCTCGCGCCCGCCGGATCCGGCGCGGCGGCGAGAGCCATCAGGTCGAGCTGACGCTGGGCCTGCGCCGTGCGGGAAAACCCCGCCTTGCCAATGGCACTCCGCAACGCGGCCTCGGCATCGCTGATGCGGCCCACGCTGTAAGCTGCCTGGGCAAAATCAAACTGCACCTCGGGATTTTCGGACATCTTGCCCGCCGCTTCCTGAAGCAGGCTGGCCGCCCAGGTGAAGTCACCGGTTTGGAAGGCCAGCAACCCGAGGGCATAGGCGATGGTCTCGTCGAGCGGCGCGATTTTGCGCGCGGCCTTGGCGAGTTCGAACGCCTTGGCGGTTTCGTGGCGCGCGGAATAAATGCGCACGAGATTCCGCATGGCGGTGACGCTGGCCGGATTGATCTGCAGCGCGGCCTGGTTGGCGGCAATCGCCTTGTCGGTCGCGCCTTCGCGTTCGTAGACGGCGGCAAGGCGACTGAGGGCAATGGGGTCGTCCGGACGCTCGGCGACGACCTTCTCGAGCGCGGCGCGGTTCGCCTTGGTTTGATCGGTGGCGAGCGTTGCGAGGCTCTTCCGGGCTTCGGCGGCCCCGGGGAAATCGGCACCGAGCTTCAGCGCTTGTTCCAGCGAGGTCCGGGCTTCGGCCTCGTCGCCCATCATGTAATGGACCATGCCGAGGTGGTATTGAACCTCCGCAGATTCGGGAAGCTTCGCAGCGCTTTCTTCAAGCAGCTGGAGGGCGCGGGGGTATTGATGCTTGCGGTACAGGATCCATCCGAGGGTGTCCGCGCTGTGCGGCTCCTGCGGTAGAAGATCGCGCGCGCGCTGGGCGGCATCTAGGGCCTTGTCGATCTGGTCGAATTTTTCGGCATAAAGGTAGGCGACGTTGTTCAGCGCCGCGGTGAACTTGGGGTTGATCGCGAGCACCCGCTCATAGGCTTCGCGGGCCGCCGCGTAGTTTTTCGATTCGTCCTGCAGCACGCCGGTCAGCATCCAGGCCTGCGCGTCCTTGGGATTCTTGACCGTGAGCTCGCTCAGGTTGGCCAGCGCCTTCTGATGCTGGTTCGTGTTGAAGTACATGCTCGACAGCATGTAGTAGGCGGTCGGGGCTTCGGGCTGGGTCTGGATGGCGAGCTTGAGTTCCGCCTCGGCTTTTGGCGTGTCGTGCTGCGTGAGGTAAATGCGCGCCAGCAGCAGGTGCGGTCCGGCGAGCTTCGGGTATTTCGCGATCAGGGACTGTGCGCGGGTAATCGCGCTGGGAAAATTCCTTTCCGCAACATCCAGGCCGACCAACTGCTCGACAGCCTGCAGATAATTCGGCTCGAGGGTGAGGGCCCGCTCGAATGCCGTCCGGGCGGCGGTCGGATTCTTCTGCTGCATGTAGACGAGCCCGGTCAGCAGCGAGGTTTGCGCCTGGTTCGGGAAGCGTTTTTCAAATTCGGTGTAGACCGCCAGCGCGTCATCGAAGTGGCCCTGGCCGCGGAAGGCGTCCGCCAGGAGGAGCCAGGCCTGGGCCAGATCGGGTCGCTGCTGGATCAGCTTTTTCATCGCGATGATCGTCGAGCTGAACTCGCCCTTCCGGTTGTTGAGGCTGGCGAGGAGGATCACTGCGTCGCTGAACGTGGGCGCCAGATTCGTGGCCTGAATCAGGTTCGCCATCGCCTTGTCGAGGTCGTTGGAGGCGATGTTTGCCAGGGCCAGCTGGTGATAGGCCTGCGCGGCCTTCGGGTAGATGCGGAGCATCTTTTCGGTTTCGGCGATCGCCTTCGCGGTGTCGCCCTTGGCCAATGCGAGGCGGCCGCTGAGCAGCATCGCCTCGGGCTGCATCGAGTCGCGCTCGAGGACTTTGTCGATCCACTTCGCCGCCTCGTCGTACTTTCCTTCGACGGCTGACAATTGCGCGAGAACGATCACGGCCGGGAGATAATCGGGCGTCTTCGAGACCACGTCTTCGAGGAGCTTGCGGGCCCCGGCGCGGTCGCCGGTCTGGATCTTGAATTGCGCATACTGCAAATGGCGCGACGAACGCGGTGGGGAAAGCTGCGAGGCGGCGGCATAGGCCTGCTCGGCCCGGACCTTGTCGTTTTTGACGCGATAAAGGGCGGCGAGGGCGGTCTGGGTTTCGGCGGACTTGGGATCCAGCGCGAGCGCCCGGTTGAAATCCTCCTCCGCGCCGCTCAGATTCCGCTGCCGGAATTCGAGAATCCCGAGCGCGAGCAGTGCCGCTGCGGTTTGCTGCGAAGCCGCGGGGAGGGCCTTCAGCCGCGTCTTGGCGGCTTCGATGTCCTTCGGACTTTGCGCGGAATCGGCGAGAAGGAGAATCGCCTCGGGCTCTTCCGGCTTCCGCTCGAGCACGTAGGTTGCCTCGGCCCGTCCGTCGGCGATCTGGCCGAACGCAAAGTAGAGCTGTCCCAGTTTCAGGCGGACCTCGAGATTCTCCGGCTGGAGTTCCCGCGCCTTGACGAGGAAGGAATAGCTCCGGCTCAGCCGGCCCTGGTTGTAATAAAGGATTCCGAGCTTCGAGATCGCCTCGGGGTTGAACCCCTCGATCTGCAGCACGTTCTTGAACTCGATTTCCGCCTCGTCGTACCGGCCGGCCGCAAAATACTGGTTGGCCTGGGCGAGGACGCGGGCCTTTTTGGCCTCCGGCGAGCACCCGGAGAGGGCGAGCATCATGAAGCCGACGGCAAGAACGGTGAGGGCGGAACGAATGGGAGTGTGCATGTTTTTTCTGCGGAGCCGCAGTGGTGACGTGACAGAAGGGACTGGAGGGATGACCCAGCCGAAACGAATTGGGAAAAGAGGGAGGTAAAAACGCGCAACTCGGGGGGCGCGCGAGTTCATCCTAGGTTGGTTGGCCGCCGAAGGGGAGCAAGAGCGAACCCCGCGGATTCCGGAGGCGATGGCGCCGGCGACGGGTTGGCGGCATTATTCGTGAGAAGCCTTACCCCGATGAAGCCGTCGGGGGAGGCGCAGGGCGGGAAGATCCCTCCTGGCGCACGAGCCAGAAGAGCAGGAAAAAGAACGGAATCAGGGACAGCACGAAGAAGATCGGTCCGCCATGTCGATGGATGTACGAATCGATCATGTGCGGTCCGAACCGCACGCAGAGCTCGCCGATGACGAAGACCCGAAAGCCATTGCGCAGCAGCGCCAGCGGGATGACGGCGAGGGCCAGGATCCACCTCCGGGCCGGGGAGCGAAGGAAAAAATAGCCGGCGAGGATGCTCGTGATCAGCAGGGCGAGGCTCGAATGAATGCCGCTGCACTCCGGCGCCACCTGCAGGGTAATTCCGGGCAGCTGAAAAATGAGCCCGCGCGAAAAAACCGTGGTGCCAGCCAGCGCAAAATAAGCGCGCGCGGCGATGGCCGAGCCAATCTGGAGCATGCCTTCGACCCAATCGAGCGCCGCCACCGGCAGCGGGATCATAAAGGCCAAAAAACAGAGCGGAAAGAGAAGGAGGCGAAAGGTCGCGCGCCCGAGGTGCCAGGCAAGGGCCCCGGCCAGCATGCACAAGAAGGCGAGGGTGGTCACCGCCAGGATGTCTTCGGCCGCGAGGCGCGGGACCGTCCGCACGATCACAAGAGTCGAAAGGAGAATCGCGAATCCCGCCGCGAAAAGCGCGGCGGCCAGCCCCCGCCGGGGCGCCGTCGGCGGTGGCAGCGTCGCGCGAAGCTGCCAGACCAGATAGGCGCTGATGACCGGGATCAGCACGATATGGGAATAGAGTTCGTGACCGATCGAAAAACGGAGCAGCCGGTACAAGGGCACGGCGAACGCCGCCACGAGCACGGCGACCAGCACGATCAACCCGCGGGGGAAATTTGCGGGCGGCACGGCACCGCTCGGCGAACGCGCATGCATCGGCCGGTCAAAAATGGTATTCGATTTCACAGCCGACCTGATGGCTCGTGAAATTGAATCCCGGCTGATCGGATGAATTGCGGGTCCGGTTATAAAGGACGCTGAACGTTCCCCGCCGGGCGAATGGCGTGCTCAGCCGCGCATGAAACGATTGCGTCGAGTCGTTCCGGAGATCGATCACCGTCGTCGGGTGAAAGCTGACCGTCGTGAGCTGGCCAATGACGACGCCACTGGCGTTGACGATATCCACCGTGGAGAAGGTTGGAATGAATTCGGTGTGCGAGCCGGAGAAATGGGATTTCTGGCCGCCGAAGCCGGCGAGAAGCGTAAGACGCCCCAGCAGCCGCTGCTGCAGGTCCGCGCTCCAGCCCTTGTTCTCGGTCACGCTGTTCGTGAAATACGAAGGGGAGACCGACCGCTGCGCCCGAAGGGTGATCATCGTGCGCTCGAAAGGCTGGTACTGCACCGTGCCGTCGAACGTTGGCGTGTCCTGCGCGGGAATCCCGTTCTTCTTGATCTGCCGGTGCTCGCGTCCCGCCTGCACGCTGAGCGTGAGCTTGTCCGCGATCCGCCACCGTACGCGCGCCGACGGTTCCGAATAAGTCATGTGCGCTCCTGGGTCGAAGTCCGTGTAGCCGATCCGGTAGCCGATGGAAAAATCCAGCCGCGACACGAAGCGGTAGGTCAGCCAATCCTGAGTCGACCAGTCGTAATAGTCCGGGGACTGATCGATGAATTGAAGGCTCTGGCTCCCGTTGAGCTCCAGCGAGAGATGATCCGTGAAGCGGTGGGACACGCTGAGGTGGGTGTCCGAGATTTGCTGGCTGGTCTGGCGCCCCGTCTCGATCCTGGGCGTGTTCGTCTTCACATAGGATTGGGAAATCTGCGCGAGCCAGTCACGGATCTCGGCCCCGCCGGCGATGCTCAAGTGCTGCTCGACCGAATTTTGAAACGCGCGATTGGTATAAACCATCCACGTCGGGGTATAGTCCATTGTCCAATTTCGCCCGAGGCTCGCGACGAACCCGACCGAGAATGAATTAATATAGGTGTTCGTCGCCCGTCCGGGCCGAACCAGGATGCCGTCGCTGTAGACGAACTTGTCCGACGCATGGGGCGTTAGCTCCAAGGGACCCCAATGCAGGAGCGCCGGCGTCTCCACTCCGCCCATCCCGAGCGAGAAAACGCTCGATTGGGCGATGTCTCTTAGCGAGGCCGGCACGACCGGCGCGGCCGGGCTCGATTCGAACACCGGCTGGGCCTGCAGCAATGCGGTTCCAAGCCAGGCGCCGACGACGAGCCGGTAGATATAGCCAGTATTCATGGGAAGAAGCGGATCGTTGGAGGAAAGAGAGTGGAAGCTACCCCACATGCATCACAAATTCTCGGGTCAGGCGAGCCAACACAGGGCCGTCGACGGGGCATCGGCGCCAGCAGGGCGCAAGGTCAGACACGTTGAGCCAGAATGGGTTCGCATCCCGGGCAAAGTTTTTCTCCGCGAGGCGCCGAACGTCGGAAAACCGCGCGGACCTGAGCGCGCCTTCACTTCGGAAGGGCCGGCGAATTTGACCGGCGGCCCGAATTCAGGAGCAGTTCGAAAAGATACCCGACGGTTTCCTTGATGACGTCATCCGCGCGCTCGCTCGAATCCCACCACGATTCCGACTGGTAGCCCGGCGGCATCCATGCAATCACCCCGACCGCGGTGTCCGGTCCGAAGACCTTGGCGAAAACCAGCCGGCTGCGGCGCGCATGCGAGGAGCGGGTGTAGACATTGATGGCGGTCGGGTGGATTCCGCGCGCCTGCAGGGCGCGCCACGCCGCCGCCGCCATCTCAAAGGTCCGCTGCGACTCCTTGTTTCGAGTGGTGGCGCGAATCACCTGGTCGCGCGGGATCCTGAGCCGGAGCATCTGCTCCTCGCCTTCCTGCGAATAATCCCAGCGTTTTTCGTCCCACGGTTTTCCGGTCAACCCGCCCGCCGAGACAATCACCTGATAACCTCCGGTGCGAAACTCCATGACGGCCGACTGGATGCCGGTGCCGTCAATCCAGCCCTCGACGACGAGGACTTCCGCCGGCAGCCGTTCGGTCTTTGAAAGAAACGGCTCGGCCTCGCACCACCAGAGCCCGCCCAATCCGCCGACGATCACGACGAGGCAGGCGGCGCCGAACCAAGTCGGCAGCCAGACCTTGCGTTGGGCGAAGAGAGGGAGGCGCAAAGTCGACGGCCGGCAAAGAGGGATTTTCTTGGCGCGGGACGATCCCCACGAGGCCCAAGCCTAGGCCTTCCAGACCTGGCCCGCCTTGGTCTTGATCGCGTTCATGGCGTTGCGCGTGTCGATGATGCACGGCGCCCAGTCGGCGAGTTCCTGATAGTTCACGTTCGCGTGGTTCGTGGCGAGCAGGACCGCGTCGAATCCCTGAAGCGTCTCGCGATTCCATGCGACGGATTTCGTCCCGGCCCACTGCGGGTGTTCCCGGGTGAGCTTGATCACCGGAACGTAAGGGTCGTGGTAGGACACGTTCGCGCCGCGCTCCTTCAGCATCTCCATCAGGACATAGCTCGGCGACTCCCGGTCGTCGTCGACATTCGGCTTATAAGCCAGGCCGAGCACCAGGACTTTGCTGCCGTTGACCGGCTTGCGCTGCCGGTTCAGCGCCTCGGCGACCTTGTGCACGACGTACTCGGGCATCGCGGTGTTGATCTCGCCGGCGAGCTCGATGAAGCGCGTGTGCTGGCCATATTCGCGGGCCTTCCAGGTAAGATAAAAGGGGTCGATCGGAATGCAGTGACCGCCGAGGCCGGGGCCCGGATAAAACGGCATGAAGCCGAACGGCTTCGTCTTGGCGGCGTTGATCACTTCCCAAACGTCGATGCCCATGGCGGAATAAACCACCTTGAGCTCGTTCACCAATGCGATGTTCACGCCGCGAAAGGTGTTTTCGAGGAGCTTGGTCGCCTCCGCCACGCGGCACGACGACACGGGCACGAGGGTTTTGATCGCCACCGAGTACAGCTCGATCGCTTTCCGCAGGCATTCCGGGGTGTAGCCGCCGACGACCTTGGGAATGGTGGCGACGACGCTGCTCGGATTGCCCGGATCCTCGCGCTCGGGCGAGAAGGCGAGGTGAAAGTCCGTCCCGGCCTTCAGGCCCGAACCTGCCTCGATCACGCCGCGCAGATCCTCGTCCGTCGTTCCAGGATAGGTGGTCGACTCGAGCACGACCAGCGTGCCCTTCTGGAGATGCGGAGCCAGTGCCTTGCCCGTTTCCGTGATATACGAAATGTCCG
Organism: Verrucomicrobiota bacterium; assembly: GCA_028293565.1. Classification (GTDB taxonomy): domain Bacteria; phylum Verrucomicrobiota; class Verrucomicrobiia; order Opitutales; family Opitutaceae; genus Opi-474. Next base: position 14,514 of record JAQGON010000121.1, read on the forward strand.
GCTCGCGGTTCTTGTTCAGCGGCGTCGGCACGCAGATGATCACGGCCGAAACCTCCTTGGCGCGGGAAAAATCGGTGCTCGCGGCGAAGGACTTGTTGCTCACGGCCGCCGCGATGGCGTCGGCGGAGATGTGCTTGATGTAGCTGCGGCCGGCATTCAGGGCCTCCACCTTCTTCAGATCGATGTCCAGGCCGAGGACCGAGGCGCCAGAACGGGCGAACTGGAGGGACAAGGGCAGGCCGACATAACCGAGACCGACAACGGCGATTCGCATAGGTGGGAATTTCTTCATTCTTTTTGGATGGATGTCACTAGGAAATTCCGGCCGGGGAACGGCTCGCCCGTCGGCCGCGGAATCCGGAAACGGAAAAGGGCGGGGCCAAAGACCCCGCCCTTTTTGTATTCCCTACTGACTTATCAGAATGTGACTGACCAGCCAATGACGCTTAGCGCTTCTTGAAGAACAGACCAAGCAAGCAGCTCATCGCCAGCAGCGCGATCGTCGAAGTGTTTTCCGGCACCGTGACCGGCGGCGGAGCGATGGTCGCGCTGATCGTACGCCCCATCGCGAGACCCTGTTTGGAAAAAGCGGCGGTGTCGTAGTTCAGATGTTGGCTTTCGAAGGTCAACTCCGAGCTCTTCAGACCGGCCGCCGATGCAAACGCGGAATCGCCGAAGCTCAGCGCTTCGTGGCGGAAACTAGAGGCATACGCATTGGTGGTGACAGCGACAGAAACTAAGACCGCGACAGCGGCCAGTGAATTTTTGAGAGAGGAAAAAAACATGGAATTAAAAATAGATTTCATAGGCAATGGTGTTCGCGTTGATGGACCGAGGAACGCCGTGTCGGTTCGAGGTTTGCGATGCTTTAGATATAAGGGGTTGTGCCATATGCCGCTAAGGGGAATTTACCGATGCCTATAGAGCATGTGCTAAAGGGTTGTGGCGGTTCAGATTCCAAAGTGCCTAAAAGCCATCCGGATTCGGTTATAGATAAAATCGGACCCCCGAATGATCTGGGTATGGCAAGTGCTATAGAATGTGCGGATCGATTTATTGCGGAGATGGTTTGAACAGAAGAGAACGAAGGGAACGAAGCGGCTCCGGAGCAATCGGATCAAATGCCCTGGCTTGGCGCCAAGCTGGCACGGTCGATCGCATCCCGCGAACCCGCTCCGTTACCTTGTTTACCTTCTGTTCAAAAGACCGGCATCGGTTCACGATCCCACTGCTGCGCGCAAAAAAATACCCGCCAAGGCGGGTGACTCTTGCGAGCGAGAGGACAGGCGCGCGGTGCCCGTCTCTTTATGCTGCGAGCCGGCGCGAATATTGGCCGAAGAAAAATAGGGTCGCGCAGGCGCCTGCTAGCAGCAGGCCGGTCGCGACGCCATCAGGCACGCTTTGGGGGCTGGAACCGAAATCCGTGATGATGGGGCTCGGCGGAGCCCACGACGCGGCATTCTTGACCGATTGGTCGTAGCAAACTGTCATCTGCTGATTGACGGCCTCGCCCGTCTTCGAAGCGGCGCCACCGCTGGAAGCAGCCACCACGCCCAAGGTGTTAAAATACCCGTAGATCCATGGCTGATAGGTGTTCGAGCCGCCAGGGACGCTGTCGACATGGTAGGTCGCGGTCACACCGATGAACGAGACGGACGAGTAGGCCTCGACGTCGAACGCGGCGACCGGCCCCAGGTGCACTTTTCCGTCGATCTGGCTGGTTAGGGAGAGCGACGTGTCCGCGGTGCCCACTACGCTCGGCGAGACCAGAGAGATCTGGATGTTCGAGATCGCGAAGTCCCCGGAGACGCCCTTCGACTCGAGCCAGGGCCAGCCGGTGGAAAACCAGGTCGACGACGAGCTGGAGTTATTGACCACGAGCCTGTCGCCATAAAGAAAATTGAAGGTGACCATGATATCGGCCCCATTTGTGACGTTGACCACGGGCGCGGAGCTGAAGTGCATATCGTAACCCAGATTGATAAACGTGCCGAGGTCGACGTCCTGGGTCACGAGGACTGTCGAAGCCCGCGCCGGGCAGAAGGAGAGGAGTCCTGCCGCGCCGCACAGCCTGGCGAATATATAAAATTGGGAGCGAAATGACATCGGAAATTGTGATTGCTACAAGCTGACGGACCCGGAGAAGTCCGACGCGTTGCACGCATTCGCCGTTTCTTTTTCACCTCGGATTCAATATAGTCCGAAGCGCGTGGTACCGAGGGTCAGTTCACCTTCGCTCTCGAGGTGATGTGCTCGGGAAATGGGGAAACTATAGACCCGGGCGACAATAATAAGTTCGAGCGTGACGGATCATTCCCTCCGTCCAAAACCGGCCGCATACGCAACGCGCTGAGCCGGAGGCCCGCTTAATGCGATTAGGCAGGGTAACACCCCCAGGTGAAACTCCCGCGTCGTGGCTCCGTGGCCGCGCTGCAAGGGTCCTCGCAGGTTTCGTCCTCGCGCTTCGCCTCCACTCAGCGGACCCGAGGGCGAGAGCTCTGTGTTCTCGTCGCCAAAGGTGCGACGCGCGCGGGCGCGCAACCCACGAGAACGTCCTCGATGCGGTGGGCCCCTCAACAGCCCGGCTTATCGCACGTCGTACACTTCAATCAGGGCCACGCCGGTTGTGTTCCCCACACCGGAAACGATCGCACTGTACGATCCAGGATTGAGGGTCACGAGCATGACGGCGTCCTTGCTGGCTGCGTCCGGCAAGGCGAAAGCGCCCACCTGGTTGAAGGCCGTCGTCAGGGCGGTGGTGCCGCCCCAGTTGTCGTTCGATTGGATGGGCGTGGTGCCTCCCGCTGCGTAAAGGTCGAGCTGCGGATCCGCGAGCACGCCGGGGACGCCGTATTGGCCGAGGGTCGGGCCGATGGCGCGAATCAGGACCTGCTTTGGAAGATCTCCCGCGATGACGAAGCCGGCGATCAAGACATTCGCGCCGGTCCCGACTTGGGTTCGGGTCGAGAGGTTGATCAGGCGCCCCGCCGGGGATTCCGACTGGTCGGCATCGTAGATTTCGGCAATGGCGAGGCCGTCCCCGCCGCCGATGACTGCACTATAGGCCTTGTTGGCCTGCAAAGAGCTGAGAATCACTGCATCCTTGCCCGTGTCGGTAAGGCTGAACGCGCCGAGCTGAGTGAAGAGGTTCTTGAGGATCGTCGTCCCGCCCCAGTCGTCGTTTGCCTGGAAAAGCGTTTGTCCGTCAAGAATGGTGAGCTGAGGATCCGGCAGGGTCGCACCGGCCGGAAAGTACGTCGCGATGCCGGGTCCGACGGCCCGGGCCATGATTGACTTGCTGCCGCCCGTGATGACGAAACCGGCGATCAGGCTCTGCGCTCCGGCACCGGCTCCCGCGCGGGTCGACACGTTGACGATCCGGCTCGGAATCTGGACGTTCACATACACCGGCGTGCTCGTGAGCGTTCCCGCGACATTGGCCGCCACGGCGGTGTAGGTCCCCGAATTCGCGGAGGTGGCGGAATTGAGCGACAACGTCGAGCCCGTCGCACCTGCGATGTTGACCCCGTTGCGCTGCCACTGGATCGACGGCGACGGGGTGCCGGTGACATTGAAGCTGAGCGTCGTGCTCGTTCCCGAGAGGATCGTCGCCCCGGTCGGCTGCGTGATCGCGCTCGGGGGAATGGAGCCCAGCGAAACCACTGCGGCATCGGAGATCGCCGAACCAACGTGATTGGTGATCAGGACCGTGTAACGGCCGGCGTGGCTGGATTGGGCGTTGACGATGTTGAATGTCGCCGAAGTGGCGCCCGGGATGTCGACACCGTCCTTCTTCCACTGATACGTGAACGGTTCCGTGCCGTCGGCGATCCCGGCAATCGAAACGGTGCCGCCGAAAAGAGTCCCGACATTAACATCCGCCCGGACGGCGGTGCTCCAAATGGAAGCCACCAGTCCCAGAACGACGCACGCGACGATCCGCCGATTTGTTCCCCAAAAGCGCCGAAAAGCCCCGAAACTTATATAAAGCATGCATGAGCTAATAGTGGGCGGCCCGTTTTCTTTGCGAGCTGTAACCCACTACTGGAGTGCTAAAAACGCATGAATTTAAAACCTATTTCCGCGCCTATTATTGACAGGCTATTATATAACTTACGTATTAAAAGTGTTTTAGGGTAACATTCCTCGGGTTTTTACGATGGGTTTTTAGCAAAATCGGTAGCGGCTACCTGCTAACGATTTGCGTGCCATATTTGCCAATAATTTACAATAAACGACCCTTCGGGTGGCGAAAACAGAATCCTTAAGGATCGGAAAAATCCGCACACACGTACTCGAATGCAGCATTTCGTGAGGAAGCGGTTCCCGCGCGAAGAACCCGGCTGTCGCAGTCCTTCGCGTCTTCTGCGATTCAACCGCGCTGGCAAAACGCAAAGACTCAAAGATTCGAAGCGCAATTCACCGACGAAAGCGGCTGCGATTCTATTGCAGCCGCGCGGGACGGCTTGGAGCTTACCAGTTCGCCCGAATCCAGAACGGCCACAGCGGGCGCTGCAGGGATCGCACTCGCGGTGCAATCCGCATGAAGACAATCCGGTAGTAAACGAAATCAAGAATCCTCGCGCAGAGGGTGAAGAGCCGGACTTTCACCGCTGAGGCGGTCCCGCGCCGCACAAATTGCAGCGTACGGAGCGGAAATTCACTAGCTCCATGGTGGACCTTGTAGGCGTAGTGTCCGCGCCCGCCCTCGATCACGGTGACTCCTTCCGAGATCAGCGCGTCGACCATCTTGACCAGGCCCATCGTGCCCAGGCTCAGGCGATCCCATTCAGCGCTGCGCACGCGGGAGGGAAGGCGCCAATAGACCGTTTTCCCGAAGACAAAACAGTACTGCGCCGAAATCACGGCGTCATCGGCAAGGATGCGATAGAATCGAACGCACCCGCGGCCCGCGAGCGCATGAATCAGTTCGCGATTGAACTCCACGGCGTGCGGCCAGTCGCCGAAATGCCCGAGTTTTCCGTCAGTCCGCCATTGCGTCTCGTGCTGGCGGCAAAATTCTTCGAATGCCGGCGTTGCCCGTTCCTCGTCCGAGATGACATCAAACGTGATCCGATGTGCCTTGGAGCTCTGGTCCATCATCCGCTTGAAATTGCTCCGCTGTTTTTTATCCAGCTGCTTGAGGTAGGTTTCGAAACTGTCGGGCAAGGCGAAATAGGTATTGCACGAATCCCCGCGGGCGCGCACATCGCCGACGATTTCCGGCATTTGGCGGCCGAGCGCCACCAACTGGTCGATCCGGGCATTGGGTCCGGAAAGCGGCCCGATCAGCACGAGGTCGCAGGCGCACTCTTCGACGAAGTACCGCAGAACGCGGCCGACAGCTGCTTCAATGAACTCGGGCAGAATCGCGAGATTGCTCAGGTTGAGCGTATAGTCCGTCCCGACTGGCTTCGCGATGCGCAGGGCTGCGGGACCGATCCGCAGATTCTCGACAAATCCCGGAAACACGCCGATCAGCCGATCCTGCTCAAAGAAAAGCTGGACGTGCAGCTGCCGTTTGGTTCCGTAATATTTCCACCAGATCTCGCACCACTCGAATGTCTGATAAATGTCGGCGCCCGACTGCGCGACCACGGCATTCCACGCATCGCGGAACGGCTCGGCCTCGTTAAACGAATGCAGCACGCGCACCGCTGCATCCTTGGCGGGTTTGGAAGAGGAGGATGACTTCGAGTCGCCGGAGAACGCTTCAATTGACTGTTGGAAAAGGGTGCTTTCGCGGGTCATATTCGGCTCGGAGGACCAAAGTGAACGGGAGAACGGTTGCACGGTGGCTTCGGTAAGCGGCGCTTGGACAAGGTGCTTCAGATCCGGAGCCATGGTGCGCGCGAGATATTAACGCGACATGTCGGCGCCAGCTGTGCGGAGGAGTCCCCGGAGAGAACGGACGGGACCACCATCGGGGAGGGCAATCGCATCGCGCTAAGCATACCCGGAAATGCGGGCTCTGTATGTCGGACCCTGGCGCAATTTCCTGTCAGGCGAAGCCCTACATTTCCCTTTTACGGGCGTCAACGAGCCAAAGGCATCTTCACCGGCTTGGCATTCTGCTCATCAAGGCGCAGCCGCCGATAAATTTTCCGCCGAAAAATCCTGCGAATGGTTCCCACCGTTGAGCGGAGTTTGCCGAACAGGGGTTGAATCTTCCAGCAGTGCCAGAGATCAATTCCTTCCAAGCGCGTCACCGGCAGCCGCAGGAGGCGCATGGCTGCTCGACGACCCCAGACTTCGCCTTTCTTTGCCAGCAATCCCGCCTGCGATTTCGAGAGTTTCCAATTTTCAGCAGCTATCAGCGACAGATATCCCGCTGCAATCGCTCCTTCGATGATTTCGCGACCGCGCGTCGTCCTCGCCACAATCAGGGAAAATCCCGGATTCTTTCCGTCGGGCGCTTCGTACCACGGATCTCCGCAGCTGATGTCGGCCTGTTCGCCGGTGCCATCCGGCCACAGCAACACTGACCAGGGACGATACGCCTGCAGGAACGCCCAGCTTTCGCTGTAGGTGAGCTTGGCGGCGGGATTCGCCGCGCCTTTCACCGTGGGTGCGAAGTGTCCGGGCCATCCATGGCCGCGATAGCGCAGGTCTACCACGCTCCCCGGTTCGATCCCGAGCTTTTGCAGCAACGCTTCGGTGCCGCGGGTCGCCGGACTTTCCGCGCAAAAAAACGAGAGGGTGACGCCAATCTTTCGATCGAGCTCGGGACGGAGCTTGCGGGCATTGCGGACGCCGGAAATCTCCGAGGGCTTGCCGATGACGACACAGGGCGACGGGGCGGACTCCACCGACCCCAATCCGTTGCAGACCGATGCCGGCGAATATCGCGATCCCGTCGCTGCCAACAACTCGGTCTGGGTCCGGCTGAGACGCGTGAGGTTCCGGATCGGATCGTTCGGATCCTGCGCAGAATGCAGGACGCCGTGCATGCCGAGTTTTTCCAGACAATAGACGGAGATCGCGGTCAGTGCGCCTCCTGACGAGCCTTTGTAGCGAATTTCCGGATTCACCGCGTACCCTTCCCAGATTGCCGCAACCGGCCCCCATTCCTTGGTGAATGCGTCGTCCGTTCCACTGGGCGTTCCCTCCGAAGGTCGGAAATCGCTCTGCACAGCGGGACAGACGTCCAGGCACTCCCGGCACGAGCCGCAATCATCGGCTTTCACCACCGGTCGAATCCCCTCTTTCAGAAAGTCGACAAGCGTTACGCGGTCATCCGGGCAGATGTATGCGCACGCGCCACACCCGAGGCAGAGGCGCCAGTCGACCACATGAGAGAGCTTCTGGATTCGAGGCATGAAAATCGGTTTCCGACGGGATGCGCCGTCTCGCGAATCAACTGACGGCCGGCTTCCCGGCACATGTCGCGATCAATGTCTCGAACACGCCGCGCAACTGCGCGCGGGCGGCATCGGCGTGTTGTTTCAAGGTGGCCCGCACGTCTTCCCGCTGCAGATATAATTCAAGAATCCGCGCGACGGCCTCCTCGTTCGTGGCGTCGCGCGCATCCACGACCCATGACTCCATGCCCACGGATTCGAACACCCCTGCAAATTTCATGCTGTAGGCCACGCCCACGCAGGGAACGCCTTGCGAGAGAGCGGCAATGCAGGCGTGCATTCGGGATCCAATGAAAAAATCGCACTGGCTAATCACGCCCTTGATCTCGTACTGGTCGTATTCCTGATCGACGATCCTGACCCGGGTGCGCAGGCCTGCCGGAAGCGAATCGCGCAGCTTGTGCGACGCCTCGGGATCGCTCTCGACGTCGCCGTTGGGCGCGAACGTATGCGGAACGAGCCAGACTTCATTGGGATGATTTTGCAGGAGAGCCGTCACGAGTACCGGAAGAAAAGACGCATAGTCGAGCTTGAGGCCAAACATGTTCCGGCCGGTGTAGCCGCCGTTGTACATCAAGCCATTGACGTTCAGCCCGATGATGTTTTTTGCGCCCGCTGGGGACAGGGGGGGGGCCATCCTGATCTCCCGGAGCCGGATCGACTCGAGTGAAAACGCCACATCGGGCGAAAGCAGCACCGTTTTGTTTGGACCGGCGAGTTCCTGGGCGATGGCGCGGCTCTTCTTGTCACGGGCAATGATGACCGACGACCTCCGCAGGAGAAATCGCGCCATGCAGCGTGCCAGCGGGTGTTTGTAGGGACCGTAGGTCTGCGGGAATTGGACGATCGATCCCTTGACGAGCCAGACGCAGAAGTCGGTGACGAACGTGAAGGTCAGGCCTTTCAGCCCGTAGATGTCGCTGAAGCTGTCGCCGCCATGCACATCTCCCACGAAATCCGCGGACGCCACGGTTCCGATCCATCGATTCGAGCGTGTCAGCCATCCGCGAAAACTCCGGAAGGGCAGGAGGCGGTGAAGGATTGCGCCCACCAGGATGCCGACCAGGTGTTCGCCCGGCGCCGAGCGGGGAGAGAGACGATGGTTGACGACCGGAATCTGTCGCAGCTCTCCATTGACTCGAAATGTGGCCGGCTGACGGTCGCGATTGCCGATCAGCAGCACCAAATGGGCGCCGGGGGCGGCCCGGCCGCAAAGGTCGACAAGCGACGCGCCCAAGGCGAGGACGCCGCGGTTGCCGGAGCTCACCGGGACACCCATGATGGCGATCGTCGGAACGCGCGGATGAAGAGAGGAGCTGGGACGGGTTTGAGGCATGCGCGCAGCGACCGGGAGATTATCGTGACTGAGCCTTGGAGCTCAAATGATCCCGCAGGCGTTGGGCATTTTCCACGGAGGCATTTTCCAGGAAAAGGGGCAGGAATGGCAGCAGTTCCTCAACCGGAAATTTCGACCACCGGCTCTCGAGCAGGACCTTTTGCACTTCGATCGGGAAACGCTCCCCAATCTGTCGCGCCGGATTCCCGGCGACGATCGCGAAGGGCGCGACGTCCTTGGTCACGATCGAACCGGCCCCGACCACGCAGCCGGTTCCCAGGGTCCGGCATCGCGGAGTGACGATCGCGTTCGCGCCAATCCAAACGTCATCGCCGACGACCAGCACGTTTTCCTGGTCCAGCGGAATTGAATCGCTCGCGAGTACGCCGAGCGCAGAATTATAGAAGCAGGGATGCTGGGCGACGCGGCCGCTCGGATGATTGCGGCGGAAGAAAAGGACTCCGGCCGCGATCGAACAGTAGGACCCGATTTGCGTCCCGAAGGGAAGCGATTCGAAGAATTCGATCGGCGCATAACTGTAGGGGCCGATTTCAATCTCCCGATATTTTCGGTTCAGCTCGCGGTACGTGACCGACTGCATGGGGCCGCCCTCCAGGCCGCAAACTGTCCGCATGGACCGATCCCGAATTCTCGGGACCGAGGCCAAGGCACGAAAAGCCGCCGCGAAAGGGGATTGGCGAACCAGAACGCGCCTCATGGCGTTCTTCCTCTTTGCCGGAAGCCGCGACCGGAAGCGTTTCGAAAACTCTGCGATCGGTTCAAACGATTCAGGGGTTCAAAGGTACCGGATTGAGCTTGGGTTGGTCGCGTCTCATGACAGCGGTGACGAGCATCCGCGTGGCCTCGGGAAACGCGAAGGCGGCCACTACGAGGGAAACGACGAGGATCGTCAATCCGCAGCTCGCCGCCACCAGAAGGCTCCAATGTCTTGAACCCGCCAAGGCGAGGATGAGGCCCCCGCCGACAAAAACAAAAAGATAGCCGATGGCACCCCCCATCTCCCTCAGGTGCACATGCTGTCGGCGGCTCAAACGCACCACCGACACGGCTGCGGCGGCGAGTTCGGCGCATAACGCGCAGGCGGCGATGAGATTCACGCTGCCGCCGAGCACGGCGACCGTCGCGGCCAGGGGCAGGCTGATGCCGCGACAGAGGTTCGAGTAAAGCTGGTTCATCGTGTCCGCGCGTGCCATCGAGGCGATCGCCGGCACGATCCGCAGGAAGCGGACGGCCGCCGCCGCGCCGAGGAGGGCCATGAGAATTCCAAGATCCGTGTATTTCGGACCGTAGACGACCGCGGCGAATTGTTCGCCGGCGACGATCAGGGGAAGGGTGAGGGCCACCGCCACGATGCCCGCGTACTGCATGCAGGTCCGGAATCGCTTGGTGAACTGGCCCAAGTCGTCCTGGGCGCGCGCCAGAATGGGCAGCATGAGCGTTGAGGCCACCCCCGCGAAGATGGTTCCGGGAATGCTGACGAGCGAGAGCGCCAGTGCGTAGGCGGCGAGGTTTTCCAGCGAGAGGAAGGCCCCGACCAGGATCTGGTCCGCCTGCTGGCTCGCAAAAATCAGGAGGCCATTGAGCAGAAGGGGCCAGCCAAACCCCCACATCTTGACGATGTATGCCCGCTCCCAGGCCCAGCGATAAGGACGCTTGGCCAGCAGATGAGTGGTGACGATTGCCATCAGCGCCTTGGCGACCATGAGCCACACAATGACCCGGAAATCGCCGAGCCATTTGGCCATCGGCCATGCCGCCAGCGTGATGACGGTTTGCGGAACCAGCTCGTAAAGGGCGGTCGGCAGGTAGTTCAAATCCCGCTGCTGGCGGAAATAATCGAGATGTTCGAAACCCCTGGCCAAGGGGACGACGGCCAGAATCACGAACGCCCAGGTGATGTGGGAAACGTGCATGGCTTTCGCCATCGGATAGCTGAGGGCGAGGATCAGGAGCGCCCCGCCCACCGAGAGCACAAACTGGAAGGCCTGCGACGTTGCTCCGTACGCCACGGAGCCTCCTTCCTTCGATTGGACGATTTGCTGCCCGAAAGCCATCCGGCCGGCGACCTCGAGCATCACCACGGTCATGCTGAAAACCGCCGCCAGCCCAAAATCGGCCTTCGCCAGCGTGCGCGCGAGGATGATGTTGCGCGCGAAGGAAAGCCCGTAGCTCACGAGCTGCCCCAAGGTCAAAATCATCGTTCCCCGGAGCAGTTGGCGCGAATCACCCATGCGTGGCAGTATCAATACAAATTCTGGAAGCGGCCCCTCGCGTCAAGGAACCGCAGCAGTCGACTCGAGCGCTATTTGGCGATCACTTGGGCATTGGTCGGGGGGGCGTCGGAGGTGGTCGCCAGCTGATAGGCTCCAATATCCCATACGCCGCCGCGAACCTTCCCTTCAAAGTCGGTCGCGAAAAGCCCAGGCAAATTCTTGCCCTTACCGATGGCATAACCGCCCGTTTTCACATGCAAATCGAACGCGCTGGCATTCACCATCGTCGTAGCACTGCCATTCACCTGTTTAAGCGTCCCGGTCGGGACGTTGAGCGAATTCTGATAATAGGCGTTATTCGATTCGGTCGCGAATCCCACATGAGGGGAAGACATCCGGCAATTCTCCCACAGATTATTGACCAACGTGTTGTTGGCGGTCGGCGATTGAAGGATGACCGATCCGGAAACGCTGTTAGCCGTCGTTGAGCCCAATCCGTAGAAGGTGTTGTTCGCGATCACCATATTATCCAGATGGACATTTGTATATATGCCGCGGTCGGACTCGGACCAGATCACCCCCGGGGAAATAACCCGGTAGGTCGAAAGATCGGTTATATAAAAAAGATTGTTATAAATCTGGATGTCGTGGTGGTTGGATCCGCTCCCGCTCGACAGGAACACAATCATCCCTGAACCGAGAATGTTCCTGAAGACATTGTTGCGGAAGATCAGAAACGCCATCTCGGTCTGCTGGCCGAGCTGCAATCCCTGCCCGTGCTTGTCCACATCGGTACAGCCGCCGGTTTCGCTCACGACGTTGTTCTCGAACAGGAGCCCATAGTCGGAAAAGCTGGTCCCTACGAGCTGGGTGAAAATACACCCGTTGGTGGTCACCTCGTGAATCCAGCAATACCCGACATAGATCCCCTTCTTGTTCGTGAAATTGGCATAATAAATACCTGACGTTCCTCCCGATCCCACCGCAAAGCCGGAGCCTTCGATATTACAGTGGCTGACCGAAAAAGGGCCGGCGCCGTTTTCCAGCAGGATCGCGTGGCCGGTATCGAGAACGGATGGATTGAGAATGTGGAATCCATGCCCGCTCGTGCCGCTGCCGGTGACGCCGTCGATCGAAATATAACCTTTGTCGAAGTCGAATGACTGGACCGTGGCGACGGTGGTGGCGTAGCTCGAGGAATAGCCGGTCTCGCCCAGGTTATCGGCATCGTTGGCCTTTTTGATATATATCCAAAGGGCCCCGTTCAGCGCGACGTTGATGTAGCGGCTTTCGTTGTATGTCCCTCCGGCGACAAAGTACGTGTCGCCCCGTACAAAGGTGGCCGCCGCAAAGGTGGGCCAGGCGTTGGTCCAGGAAGACCCATCGTTCGTGCCGGCAGCCCCGGCGCGGATATAATGGCGGGCGGCCAGCAAGGGAGTCTGGAGCCCGATCAGCGAAAATCCGATAAAGGCGAGAGTCCGGAGGGAAAAAAAGCGCAGCCCGAAGCCTGACTTAGCCCGCCGGTCGAAGGAAGATGGTAGTGAATGCATCATGCTAAAACCTTTGGTCAATTTTCGCGGCAATGCGAGCAGAACTATTTCTTTCCCGGTGGACGGCGGGCCTTGTCTTTCGCCTTTCCTCCCTTCGCCGAATCAGGCCGAAACCGGAGAGCTTGCCCATTCAAGGTCAGAACGATGGGAAGGCCGCAGCCTCGCGCGCATCGCCGTAATCGCCGTGCCATGGATCGAACCGATGACCGCTAAATTTAGGTAAAGAAACATGACCGATTGGTCGAAGTAGGCGACCGTCACCATCGTCGCTACGTGGCCGAAGAGCGCAGCGCCTGTGCACCAGATCAGGAATCGCTCATGAAAAGGAGCCTCGAGGCTGAGCTTGAGCGTTTGATGCACGTAACGAAAGCCCGTCCAAAGCGCACAATTGAAAATTATAATGATCAGCACGCCGCCATGAATGCCGTAGAAAAGGTAATGGTTGGTAATATCCGCATGATCTTCGCTGAAAGATACTCCATAGGGCATCCAGTGACGCGTATAGTCAGTGCCACCCAGCCACCATTCACTCAAGTGCGTATTGCCGGCTTCAATAATGGCGGCTCGATGGTAGCTTGAGCTGCTTCCCGTCAGATCGATTTTCTCCAGCAGGTAATAGGCGGGGCGAGTCATCAGAATATTGCACGCAAAATAAAACACCACGGCGGCTCCGCACATCAAGGGCACGAATCGGCGCCAGCGCCACATCACCACCCCGAAGACCGTGATGAAAAAGGTCATCAGCGGGCCGCTCGAACCGCAGGTAAAGGCCATCGCCAGACACGCGACGAGACCCACCTTGGCGGCGAGGCGATGTCGCGGCCAAATCCCAAGCATGAACGGAACGCATAGGCTACCGACGGTTCCTGCCAGGATCGGGTGTCCAAAAGGGCCTTGGGCCCGATACTTTCCTTCGCGCATCAACACCTCCATCGGCACGCCGCCGAGAAATCCAAACATATTGCGATGGGTGACCACTTCGTTGATCATTTCGAGCGCCACCGGGACGATGAGCAGCGCAGTGATCTTGAACACCTGGACCAGGTCCTCCGTGTCGCGACAAAATATCCGGAGGAGGAAATAAATTCCCAAAACATTATAGGCCATGCCCAGGTGCGTCACGAGCATATCGCCGAGAGGCTTATGAAATACACTGGCAAGGATGAGCCACGTTCCCCACGCAATAATTAGCATGTCCAGTCCCTTGAGACCGCCGGGCAGCCGCTCGCCACGCATCTTCGCCCGGATAAAACCGACCAATAATAAGACCCGCAGGACCGTAAAATGGAACGGTCCGATATCGAGGCTTTGGGCATTGGTCATGTAACACGCCCCCATGAGCAGGGGAAGGGGTGACCACCGCCTCGGCAGGACTAATATTCCCGTGACGGTGGCGAAGAGGAAAAGGGCGGATATGATGTTCATGCAGAGCCGCGCGCGTCTAGGTGTCGCAAAAAAGAGAGGAATGCCTTTGCAAGTGAGAGTGGCGAAAGGGGGGCCTTAAACGATTGAACGTAGCAAGTGCACCTTCCGAAGAAGATAGGTGGCCGCGAATGCCGAAATTACCGTGGCAATGAGGACCGCGTACGGCGAGTGGGAAATCGGCGCGGCATGCGTGAAAATGGGAATTAGACCGCCATGCAAAAGATAAGCTCCCAAGCATAGCGAACCTAACGCTGTTATTTGCGGCGAAAGCTTGATGGGCCGCGAGAAACTCCAGGCAGTAGCCGGAACTGCGACAATGTAGGGCAGGGCAAGTCCAAGATCTGAAAATCCCCCGAGCGCAAAGTAGATAAGGGGTGCGACCGAGATAAGGATCAATGGCCAATGGCGCTGCCCGGGCCTCATGGCGCTGGCAATGGCCAAGCCAAACGCGATTCCGGGTGTGGCGTGGATCCATTGCGCCCAGGGCGGCGACAAAACGGTCGTGCTGCGAAGATGGCCGGCGAAGGCCAGGAGCAAAATTCCAACAGCGAGGAAAACCGATACCGAGCTGCGGACGCTGGATCGCCGAGCGATGACGTGAAGGGGAAAGGTTATCGCAGCCACGACGAAAGCGTAGGGCAGGTACCATAACCCAATCCATGGCCCCGCCAGGATTGCCGAAATGGGATCGGTCGATTGAGGAAGAAGTGGCCGGTGAGTGATAAAATTCCCTGCAAAATAGACGGCGAACCAGAATGCCCATGGTCCCCAATACCGGGGAAACCGTTTCACGACAAATTGCCAATAAGACGTCGTGCCGATCGATTTTCCGGCAAGAACGCTTGTAACAAGGACGAATACAATAAGTCCGGAATACCCGACTCGGCGGAAGGGCATGTCGTCAATATGAAACCAAATCACGCCCGCCGCAGCAAACACTCGCAGAAGTTCAACGCCATCGAATCGCTTGGTTTCCGCGGAAATTTCGCGACCAGAAGAGGATTGTTCCTTCATAAGGCCGGAAACGGACACAGGGCGGCGCCGATTTTACGGCGCCGAAAAGCCGCGCTAAAATTGTAAGATAAGATCCGGTCAGACATGAAATTCCCTTCAGGGCGGCGACGCACAATCACCTCTGCAGGCGAACCTGTGACTGGCCCCCTAGATATCATAGCGAAGCCAAAACTCCGATTGCGACACACCCAGCCATTTTGGCAGTCGAGGCTGGAGTCTGCGGTACCAGATGCCTCGGACAATTTTCAGCGCCAGTTTAAAGAGGAGCAGGAAGATGCGCGTCCGAAAATTTCTGATCCCGTCAACTGAAGTTATCTGCCACGTCCCCACTTCGATCTGTTTTCCACCGAGCCGGGTCTTGTATTCGTAACGGCCGAGTCCGCTGTTGACCTTTGATATCCCGATCGAAATTCCCGATTCGATGAATTTCAGATATGCCGTCGTGCCCAAACCCAAGCGGTCCCATTGCTGGCCCACCAGCCGCGAAGGCAATAACGCGTGAATCGTGTTGCCCGCGCGATAACAGTACCGGTTGGCCATCAATCGATCATCCAGAAGCAGCCGGAAGAAGCAGAGCTCCCGGCGGGGATTTTTCAGTCGCACCAGGTCCCGGTGATATGCAATCGCGCGAGGCCAGTCGGCAAAATGCCCGCGCTGTCCCGTTGCATTCCATTGCTCGGCATGCTGGAGAAGAAATGTTTCAAATTCCGCCGGGCCGGCGGTTCCGCGCAGGATTTCGTTGTGGACCGAGCCCAAAGACGAGAGCTGGCGGATTTTTTTAAGGCGGGCTTTCAATTCCTCCTTCCCGAATGTCTTCAGATATTCTTCAAACGTCTCGGGCAGGTCGAAAACGGTGACAACATCGCGGGAATGCCAGGAGGCTCGATTCATGAACCCGTTGGAGTGGGCGGCCTCGCGAAAGGAATCGGCGGCCGACCATTTCGCCGAAATCGGCCCGAAGGCCAGAAGATCGACCCCATCGCGCCCGAAAAGCTCCCGCGTGATTTCCATCAACGCCTCCCGCCCGTAAGCCGCCTCGAGCGGCGGATCGAACGCCTGCGGGGGAATGTTCGCGCCGACCAGCCGCGCCAGCCGGATTCTTGCCGGCCAGATGCCGATCGTTTCAATGTAGATCGGGACGACCCCGACCAGCTGCTCGCCGCTCTCGAAAACGAAAATCCGCAGCGTCCTTCCGTTTCCATAGTGTTCCCACCACGTGCGCGACCAGTCGTACATCATGCAAATGTTGCCTCCCAGCCTCACCACTTTGTCGTCCCAGCGGTCCTCCCACGCCTCCAAGGCCTTGAAGTCGCTCTCGATGCGAACTTTCAGCGGCGGCATGGCGGGAGAGGAGGAGCTAACGTCGTGTACCATTGGAACCGTGCGAGGGGGAAACCTCCTAGGCGAACTGGGCGACAATTTCGCTGATGTAGCTTAAATGCCGCCCATTCAATTGCTGGTGAATGGGCAGCGTCACGACATTATTCTTCAGCCAGCAGGCATCCGGAAAGTGGGACCAGGACAAGCTCTTCTGGTGGTACCCTGCCCACCACGGATAGGCGCCGATTCCCCGGCGGAGCAGCGCCTCGACGAAACGATCGCGATCCCCGACGACTAATGGCAGCGAAAGCGGACAAACCCTCTCCGGCAGCTTGGGAAAAAGCGGTTTGACGCGTCCGACACCCCCTAGCGCCTGAGCGAGCCGGACGTAATTATTCCGACGCGCCTCCCGGATTTTTTCCCAGTCAGCGCCTCCCGCCGCCAGCAAGGCCTGCGGGTGCATGCTTCGGTTTTCGTGCCGCGCCGGATCGAAATAATAACTGTCGGGCATCGGCGGAAACGATCCGTCGTCCGTCGTCGATGGCTTCCTCCCCAAGCTTTGCTTCGCGGACAGCGCCGCTCCGTAAAGCCCGACCGATTCTAAGGCGCGAAAAGCGGCGGCCCGGACCGACGTGCGGATCTCCCGCCGAAAGGTGTCCGCCGGCGGAGGCTCCAATGCGAGCACCTTCACTTCGTGCGACTTTGAAAGCGAGAGGAGTCCTCCGTGATGGAATCCCAGCGTCTTCGGCAGGCTGAATATCGCCGCATCGCTGACTTGGCCGATGGCGCCCGTCTGGCCCTCGCTGAAAAGGGACAGCGCGCAGTCCTCGATCAGCATCACACCATGCTGGTCACACCATTTTCGCAGGTCCGCCATTGGCTGTTCCCAGCCAAAATAGTGGATCACGTAGACGGCCTTGGTCCGCGACGTTTTTCGTGCGGCCAGATCCTTGAAATCGACGGCTCCCTCACGCGTGACGTTGTAGCCGGCAAGGCTTGCGCCCAAATGGAGCAGCGGGTCGATCTCGGATCCGCAGTTGTACGCGGGGACCAGCACTTCGTCGCCGGCTCCGATTCCGAGGAGCCGGCACGCGAGCGCGATCGCCGTGCGGCCCCGGTAGGTGGCAATCACTTGCCGGTCGCGAAATTGCGGCCAGTCCCGGGAAACGGCAACCGGCGAGCCCGCGCGTCGGAACCACTCGGTGGCCGCCACGGCCGGACTGCCGCAATAGAGGGTGCGGTTTACCATACCGCGCGGATCCAGACCACCCAGAGCGGACGGCGAAGGAAGGGAAATTTCCGAGCCGCTCGCACAAAGAGGACCTTGAAATAAACGATATCCAGAAACCTGGCCAATAACCTGAACAGGCGCATGCGAACGGTCACGCCAAAGCCGCGGCGCACAAATTCGACCGTGCGCAGCGGTGACTCGGTTCCTCCCAGCTGGACCTTGTAGCTGTAGTGCCCGCGGCCGCCTTCGATGACGCGGCTGCCCTCTTCGATCGTCGCGGCGATCATCTTGATCAGCCCCATCCGCCCGAGGCTCGACCGATCCCACTTTGCCCCCCACACCCGGGCCGGCAGCCGCCAGTAGCTCGTGCCGCGAAACACGAAACTGAACTGAGAGGAAATGACCTCGTTGTTGGCGAGGATGCGGTGAAACCGCACCATCCCCTTTGCTCCGAGGACACGCACCAGGTCCCGCGTGTAGGCCTCGGCTCCAGGCCAGTCCCCGAAATGCCCGAGTTTTCCCTCGGACTGCCATTGGGCGTCGTGCAGTCGGCGAAACTCCTCGAACTCGGCCTCGACCTTCGCCGGGTCCGAAACGGCGTCGAACGCCAGCGGATGAAGTGTCGAAAGCTGGGTGACCGTCCGGGTGAAGTTGCCGCGTTGCTGCTTGCCGATGCCTTTGAGATAGTCCTCGAACGAAGCCGGAAGGTGAAAATAGGTGTTCCCCTCGCTGCCCGAGGTGCGGGTCGTCGCGACGAGCCGGCGCTTCTCCTGCCCAGCGGCGAGGATCTCATCCAGCCGTGCCGCCGTCCCCGCGAGCGGCCCAAACAGCAGGACGTCGCACGCCTGGTTTCCCAGAAAATGGTCGAGCGCCTGCGAAACCGCGGGGCGCAGTGCGGACGACAGCACCGGGAGATTGCACAGATGAATGGTGGAATCCCCTCCGACCATTTTTGCCGCCTTCACCCGCACCGGTCCGAGCCACAGAATCTCCGTGAACGCCGGTATGATCCCGACCAGCTCCTCGCCGGAATAAAACAGCAGGAGATGCAGCTGGCGCCGATCCCCGTAATGCTTCCACCAGATCCGGCACCAGTCATAGGTTTGATAGACATCGCCCCCAGCGCGCACGACAAGGTCGTCCCATTGGTTGCGCAGGGTTTCGGCCGCTTCAAACGAAGCCGTGACGCGCAGGGTCACCGGCCCGGCGCCCGGCTCCGATTTGACCGGCGATTCCGCGGCCAAGGGATAGGCGACCGCCGCTCCCGGATCGCCTTTGCGCGGGAGCCAGATCGGCCGGAAGAGACCTTTCAGGTGCGCGAACAGGGCGGTGAACCGGCTGCGCAGCAGCCGTGGCTGCGCGGTCTTTCGCGCAAGGTGAATCACATCCAGTACGATCCATGCCGGCAGGCGGAGCAAAAAGCCGGCGAGGAGGAAAAGGTTCGCGCACCACGCCACCACGGGCCCGCGCCGCTTGTGCAGCACGAGCACCGGCGACATGCACTCGATGACCCGCAGCGCGCGCCGCGCTTTTTTCGAGGAAAAGCGATGGAGGTGGATGATGGTGGCGCCGGGAAAATACGTGATCCGCCAGCCGGCGCGCTTGATCCGGCTGCAC
The DNA here is from genome assembly GCA_028293565.1 of Verrucomicrobiota bacterium. Classification (GTDB taxonomy): domain Bacteria; phylum Verrucomicrobiota; class Verrucomicrobiia; order Opitutales; family Opitutaceae; genus Opi-474. The sequence continues at coordinate 33,602 of JAQGON010000121.1, forward strand.
CATTCCTCGTCCTCGCCGTACATGAAGAAGTCTTCGTCGAATCCGCCGACCGCCGCGATGACCCCCCGCGGCAGCATCGCGAAGCAGCCCGCGACGACATCGACGTCGGTTGGGTCCTTGAACTGCCGCCGAAAGTACCGGCCAAAGTTGAGGGTCTCCCGACGCACCGATCCCATCGGCAGCACGCGAATCCAAAACACCTCCAGCAGATCGTTGAACCGGTAGCAGCTGGTTTGAAACGACCGGTCGGGAAACTCGACCCGGCAGCCGAGCATTCCGATGCCCGGGTTGGCGTCCAGATAACGCACCGATTCCTTCAGCGCGTTCGGCAGGACCACGGTGTCGTTGTTCAAAAGCAGCACGTGTCTTCCTCTCGAAACCGCGAACGCCTGATTGTTGGCCGCGGCGAATCCCCGGTTCTGCTCGTTGCAGAGGATGATGACCTCGGGGTAATCGCGTCGCACCACGGCCACCGATTCGTCGGTGCTCGCGTTGTCCACGACTATGACCTCGAAGGTCACTCCCTGCGGCGCACCATGGATTGAGGCGAGGCAGTCCCGCAGGACGACCAAACCGTTCCAGTTGATGATGACGATTGAGAGATCGGGAGGCGTCATCGGGCGTTCAGGCGGGGCTCGCTGCGACCGGATTTGTCTTGGCCTTGCAACGGCGCAGCCATGCGGCGCTGCTCATCACGATCCTGCCCAAGGCACCCGACGACCTAGCATGAGCCGGCAACTGCGTCACATCCACGCCGCCGAATCCGCTCTTGAAACTATATCCTCCGGGATTGGTCTCCGGGTCGATGCCACCAAGATCGTACCCGTGGACGCCGCGCTGCTGCAGCCAGAGGATTGCCTGCCATTGCAGGAAGTACGCGGCCCTGAGTTCGCGCGCCTGGTCGTTGGTGGCCCCGAGCACATAGATCGCATTATCGCCCATCGCTGAACACACCAGCGCCGCAACCGCGGTCCTGTCCTTCCGCGCTACGAACGTCGTCATCTTTTGTGCGGCTGGGAGTTCCGCTTGAATTCGGCCGAACTCCTCAACGTCGACCGAGGTCTCAAACTGTTTTTTCTGCCACATCACTTCGTAAAGCCGGAGAAATTCGCCATACGCCGCGATGCTGTCGCTGACTTCGAACTCGAGCCCGTTTTTCTCTGAGCGGTTGAGGTGGTTACGCCACTTCGGGTCAAGGCGTTTTCTCATAGCGTCAGGAACAGGTCTCAGGTCAACTAACACCGTGCGATAGGGTGGTACGTCGGGCTGCGGAGTCATTTCCGCGGATGCCAATGCCGCGGCGTAGGCATCGCCGCGCGGGGTTTCCGGAAAAGCATTGGGAATCAGTTGCAATACGAATCCGCGACGCCGGCCATATTCCGCCTGCAACCGCGACATCATTTCGCGGACGATTGCCGGATCGATGGCCTCGCCACGACGCTGGCACAGTGGTCCCCAGCGAAGGTAAGCGATACCCGCCGGCAGCACCGGGACGCGCGCGATGCGCAGCTGGGCCGCGGCCACCACGGCGCCTCCCGCGCGGATCACCAGGTGGCTCAGGTTTCGCCCGCCCCAGCGAACCGACCCGTAGGCCCACGTCTGGTAGAGGCTGGCATCGTCGAACTGCGCCACGATTTCACTCCATGACTCCGGAGTCTGGCCGTCCACCTGGACTTCAAAAATGCGCGAAGAAGGAGAATTAGTCACGTAGCACGAAGAGGAAACGGCTATCTGGGAAGGTGGGAAGCGGAAAAGGCACGCCTCAGCCGTCGCTTCGGCGAAATCTGCAGACCCGAACGGCAGCAATTCGTTGCACCGCCGTGTGCGTCATGGGCGCCCGCGAAGCTCGCCGGCATTCCGGAAATCAGCGCAGGCGTTTGAGCGTCTTCCGCAATGAGATCGAAATTTGCCGGATTCTGCCGGGGCCGTGGTCAATGAGCTGCCTGATTTCCTCCATCCGCATGCCGCGGGTGATGGTGGTGCGGGGCTGAAGCCAAGCGTCGTCGTCCGCGAGCCCTCCATCGCTGGTATAAACTCTCCGGTATCCCGCCCGCTTCAGCTCGTTCAGGACCCGCCGGTCATAGGAGCCGAACGGACAGGCGGCCGTCGTCACCGGTGCGCCACACGCTTCCTCGAGCGCCACCCGGCTGTCGGTCAGCTCGACCCGAAGTTCCTCCGGCGGCAGTCCCCGCCACGCGCGGTGCGTCGCGCCGTGGCTGCCGATTCCCATCCCGCGATCGCGCAACGTCCGCAGCTGCGCATGCGACAGAAACGTCGGCTGATCGATCCGCGCCGAGCAGACAAAGAAATCCGCCATGAGTCCGCGGGCGAGAAGCGACGGCAGGATCTGGTCGTGATCCGAGGCATTCCCGTCATCGACCGTGAGCCGGACGTGCGAATGCCCGTGAACGAGATCAAGGACGGCGTCGAATGCCGCGCGTTCGAGCCAGCAGTTCCGTTCGCCGTTGTCGACGTCCCGCGTCACCGGCCCGACTCCGTGGAAATTCAGGATGAGCTTGCGGGGTTGGGCCATGACGGGATGCGTTGAGTTCAGCCAACACGACAGGGGAAAAACCTCAAGGGCAAGGCTGGGTCGGCGAGGAGGGAAGCGAGACCGGCTGTGACGCGTGAGGCTGCAGATGCGACGCCATTTCCGCGCTCAAGGTGTGCGTCGCCCAAACCCAGGTCGAAAATGGAAAGTCCAGGTTCCGTCCGACGATGGTTTTGCCGGGATCGCGAAAACCTCCGCAGATCTGGATGACGCGCGACCAAAAGCGCGACACACTGCCCTGAATCCGGTGGACGACGATCTCTCCGCGGCCCAATCCCCGGTCGAGCCGGAGATGATTGAAGAACCGTTTTCGCAATTCCTGGTTTTTCGGACAACTATAGAACGAGACCATCGCTCTCTTCTTGGTGGCGAACATCCCGCGCGGAACCCCCGAGGTTTCGAGAATCCGCCGCGGGATGGGCCGGTCGTAGCTCCCGCCGATGCGCCATGGGGCCATTTCCGCCGACCGGGAAATCATCGCGATCTCGCAAATATTGGAGGCAAGGATGCAGGGGAGCGCGATGTTCACATAGCCGTGCTTCAGTCGCGTCTCCATCAGGCTCATCCCGGTTTGGTCGCCGCGAATGACCTGATCGGTCATCGCCTTGGCCGGCGGATGCGCTTCCCACACGGAATCGCCGTGGTTGCCGTTAAAGACCACGCCGACGGTCTCCTCTTGCTCGAGCTGCCGGCCCAACGAATCGTAGATCAGCTCGCAGGTCAGCGACCCTTGGTTTTGCCGGCATGCGACCGCGAGGAAATAGATTTCGTCCGCGGACACTTCCGCGGGAGGCAGCAGATATTCGACCGAAAGGCCGAGGATGTTGGCGATCGGCGTGCCATCGTCGATCGCGCGCTTTCGGAAAAAATCCGGGAGGATCGAATTGGACCGGCGGCTGGTGTAGCACCGCGTGATCCCGATTTTCCTGAGCAGGGCGCAGATCGCCGGGGAATCGTACCCCGCAGAAATTGTCCCGAGTCCTTTCATCGCGAACCGCCGTTTCGAGTCCTCGTAGTTGGCGCGCACGCGACTTAGAATGTCCGTCAGCATGGCCAGATATCCCTCGTAGCTGGAGATGCGGTGCTGCTTCCCGCGCGCTTCAAAGGAGATTTTGCCGTGGTCGTAGATGATGTTCTCGTAGAACACCTGCTGGAAGGAGGTGATGCGCGGATGGATGATCCTGAAATCCCGCTTGTAATTCCTCACTCCGGTCGTCGTCGCGCCGATCGCTTCGTCGACATAAGGGTGGTCCGGATCGAGGCGCGCGCCGGTGTGGCCGAGGAGGAGCGGCAGGCTGTTCGAGACGAGGGTCGTGTCCCCATCGCGGCACAGCAGCAGCCGGTCCTGCGTGGTCGAGGCGCATACGAAATAAATGCGGTCCTCCCATTGCCTGATTCCGCTTCCGAAAAAATGTTCGCTGCGATGAAACATCCCATCCGAGAAGTCCGAATCCCAGACTCCCTCGACCATCCAGTCGGCATGACATTCCACAGCTCGGCCATGGAAAACCACGAGCTGCCCGTCGGCATCGATCTTGGCCAGCCAGCTGAGCTTGGGGAGCGCCGGAACGCAGGTGTATCGAATGCTCATCGCGGGGTGGGGCAGAGGTGGGCTCGAGTGCATGAATTGCGCACCAGGGGACGAGTCCACGGCGAACATGGCCACCGCGCCGGGCGGAAGCAAGGAGCAGGGGGGGCGCCGATGCGCCGCGTAATTAGTTTGTCGTCTCCGGCAATCGGAGGCATCGGGAAAAGGTTCGCGCGGCCACGGTATGAAATCTCCCCGTTTTTCTGTCGTTGTTCCCACGTTCAATCGGGGCCCGTTCGTCGCCGAAGCGATCGGAAGCATCCTGGCCCAGACCGTCGCTCCGGACGAAATCATCGTGGTCGACGATGGCTCGACCGACAACACGCCCGAGATCCTGGCGGATTTCGGCGACCGGATCATCGTCCTGCGTCAGCCCAACCGCGGCGTGAGCGCAGCGCGGAATGCGGGCATCGAGCACGCCCGTTCCGACTGGGTGGCGTTCCTGGACTCCGACGATGTCTGGCACCCTTATCGTGTCGCGCTCTTGAAGAAAGACCTCGAGACCGCGGACGCCGGGGTGCATGTCGCCAATATTCTTCTCACCGGTCCGGGATTCAGCCGGCAGCTTTTCGAGCTGCGTGGATTGCGCGGCAGCGGAGTCTGGCCCCTGCGACATCCGGACGGCTTCGAGTTTGCGATGAAGGATCCCTATTTGAGCGGCATCGCCGCGCGGCGCGACTGGCTCACGGCCGCCGGGGGGTTTGACGTCTCCATTCCCTATTGTGAGGACGTCGATCTCTTGTGCCGGATGATTTTTCTCGGCCCTTGGCTGGCGAACGGGACGGTGGTCGCCGAACTCCGCCGGGTGGGGCCGACGAGCGAGACGCTTTCCCATCGCATCCGCACCGAGCGGGTTTCGGCCGAGGCGGTGAAGATAAAGACGTACGGAAAACTGCTCGGGACGCTGCCGGCCAATTCGGACCGCGCCAAATTGATCCGCCGGATGATCAGCAAGAACTGGTATAATTCCGCGAAAGCGCTCGACGGGGACGGGCACCGCCGGAAGGCCGCGGCGCATTTGATGCAGTCGGGCCGGGTGCATCCCACGGCGGCGGGCTGGGCGCGCGCGCTGCCCCCGCTGTTGGTCGGAAGCCAAGGTTACGCCCTGCTCGAAAAATTGAAAAAGCCGCAATTCTACCGCGACGCACCGGCCAGCCGCTGAATCGGCGGGATGACTTTTGATTCGTGATCGACGTCTCCATCATCGTTTGCACGCGGAACCGGGCGGACAGCCTTCGCTCGACCTTGGAAACCCTTCAATCGGTCGCGATTCCGATGGGTTGGACAATCGAAGTCCTGATCGTGGACAACGGGTCGACCGACGACACCCGCGCCGTGATCAGCGACGCCTCGTCGGGAAACAGTCTGATCCGTTATCTGTCCGAGCCCGCCGCCGGCGTGAGCCGGGCGCGAAATCGCGGCCTGCGCGAGTCCGCGGGCAAAGTCATTCTATTCACCGATGACGATGTCCGCGTGCCGACCCATTGGCTGAAGGGGATGTGCGAGAAGATTCTCAAAGGAGAAGCCGATGCGGTGGCGGGCGGGATTATTTTTCCGGCTCATATCGCTTATGCCTTCCATGAAAAGCCCTTGAATGCGCGGCGGGGCTGGTTCGCATCCAGCGACTATCTGAATCCGGATAATCCAAAGAGCATGATCGGGGCGAACATGGCTTTCTCCCGCCGGGTGCTCGAAAAGGTCCCCGGCTTTGATCTCGAACTGGGTCCGGGCGGAGTTGGCTCCGGAGAAGAAACGCTTTTTTGCAAGCAGCTGCGGACGGCCGGCTACCGGCTGGCCGGGGCATTGAACGTGACCGTCGAACATCACTTTGACCTGCGGCGGACTTCCCGCGAGGCGTTATTGGAACTCGCACGAATCAAGGGACGCACCGCCGCGTTCATCCTCTATCATTGGGAACATCAACCCGTCCCGCTGCACATTCCAAAACTCGGCATTTTCCATCTTGCGCGGCAACTCGTCCGGCTGATCTCGAAAGCCGGGCAGTCCGTCGAGAGGCGGACTTTCGGCGGACTGCTGCGATTCGAGGAAAAAGTCACCTTCCTCGAGGAATACCGTCGGCAGCAAAAACGTTCGCGAAAATATGCCCATCACGGCCTGACGCCGTTAACCTGAATGGCTCGAGAGGGTTTGAACGCATAGCACGGGTCTCCGACCCGTGAAGCTGGACTCGAGCCATCCAAACAACGCAACGATCGCAAAGGGATCGAAGCCGCCGCTGCCCAAGCCTCAATAGTCGAAGCGCAGAAATGACCGCCACTGATGACCGCGGAAGCTCCGCGGCAAACGCGGCTGGATCCGGCGGAACCACATCTTCCTATAGCCGCAAGCGATGGAATATTTGATGATATCGCAGGCCCACTTGCGCGCGCGCGACGGCAGTCCCCTTTTTAGAATATGAAAAACGACGGTGCCATGCTCGATCGCGCCGAGTTCCAGCTTGTAGGGATAGTGACCCATCCCGGCTTCGACGCGTTTGATGCCCTCCTTGATCGCGGTGCCGATCATCGTGAGCGCCGCCGTGGTCCCGAGGCGAAAGTCGTCGAATTCGTTGCCGGTTTCACGCGCGGGCAATTCCCAATAATAGCAGCCGCCAAAGGCAAAAACATACTCGCTCGCGAGGACCCGTTCGCCCACCCGGATCCGGGTGTAGCGCATCCGGCCCAGGGCTCCTTGGGTCTTGACCAGGGCTAGGTTGTAGGTGCGCCCGTCCGGCCAGTCGCCGAAGTGGCCGGGTTTTCCCTCCGCCTGCCATTGCCGCGCGTGCTGCACCGAGAACCGTTCGAATTCGGCCTCGAGTCGCGAGGGCTCCGACACGACGTCCGTCAGCACGTCGGTGTGGACTTTCTTGATCGGCCGAAGTTCGTACCGTCCCCGGTACTTGGTTCGGCTCTTGCCGAAGGGAATCATGAATTCCTCCATCGAGTCCGGAAGATAGAACACTGAGTGAACGCCCTTGACGTGCCGCGAAGTGCACGCGGACGACGACCACTTCCGGCTCGCTTCGAGCAATTGCCGCCACGACGGATTCTCCGATGAAACGGGCCCGAAGCTCAGCAAATCGCAGGACTCACCCTCCAGCAGGGACCTGACGAGTTTTTCGAAAACCGCCTTGGCGAAGTCGCGGTGAACCGGAGGATCGAAAACCTTCGGCGGGATATTTGCCCCCAGGAACCGGGCGATCTTCATCCTCAACGGCCAGATTCCGATGGATTCAAGGTAGACCGGCACGATCCCCACTACTTCGTCGCCGCTTTCAAAAATATAAAGCCGGAGAGCCTTTCCTTTCCCGTAGTGCTCCCACCACGTCCTTGTCCAGTCGAAGGTCATGTAGACCGTTCCCCCCAACGCCTCCGTGGCCTCGTCCCATTGGGTTCGGAATGCCGCGAGGTCATCGAAATTCACGGCGATCCGGACCTTCAGCTCCGTCCGGTCCCTTTCCGAAGCAGAACATTTTTCTGCTGCGATCATGAAATTATGAACTCGAAAAAGCGGTGAAGGGTGGGGCGGGTGATGAGGGTCATCTGTTCCGTCTCTTGCCCAAAATCGAGGACGAAAGTGAGGGGACTCAAGGACAGGAGAGAAAGGGTTTCCTGACTCGTCCCCGGTGCATTTCTGTTAACGGTTCGTAGGCAACCGCCGTGGTGATTTTTCCCATCGGCCCCGGGAGAACTGATCGGTTGCAGCCGCAAGCGGCTATTTCGCCTTTATTCCCGCGAATCGGGAAAGCCGTTTCCTCTGCTCGGCCCTCACAAACGACAGGAGATCAGGAGGAATCAGGCGCGGTCGCCGCTGGAAGACGGCGGAACAATAACCGATCCACCAGCAGGCGGCGCCGATGAACAAGGGGCGCTCATGCCACCGGCCGAGGCACTTGACGAACTCGAAGAGCGGATGATAGCCGAGCGCGTAGTCGCGGACGCCCATCTGCCATTTTCGGCGGAAAATGCCGCCTTCGCCGACGTTCCGCGGCTTCAGGTGGTCCACGATCAGCGTGGTGATGAGCCGCGTGTCGTAGCCGAGCATGCGCGCGCGCGCGCAGGTGAGCGCATCCCAGCCGCCTTCCGGGATCGCGAGGAGACCGCCCAGCCGTTCGAAGCATTCGCGCCGGAAAAACTGGAGCGCCCCTGGCACGTCCTGGCGGTTGCGCGGCAGACGATCCTTGCTCAGCCCGAGATCGATCGCCACGCCGCCCGCGAGCCCGAGACGCGGCGAGCGTTCGAACTCCGCGATCACCCGCTCGAAATAGTCGGCCTGAAACCGCAGATCGGAATCGAGGAACCCAACATAGGCGTAGTCGGAAACCGTCAGCGCGCGCAAACCCGCCTCCGTGGCATGGACGACGGCGGCAAAATTGCGGCCGGCCCGCGGCGGCAGCGGCAGCAGCTTGATCCATGAATGAGCCGCGGCGGCCATCCGGACAATCTCGTCGGTCCGATCGGTCGACCCATCGCTCACAATCACCCACTGCGCGGGCAGCCACGTCTGGCTGACGACCGACTGGATCGTTTCGCCGATCAGGCGCTCCTCGTTTTTGGCCGGCGTGATCAACACATAGGCGGCTCGCCTGCCGTGCTGTGGGACCGATGGGGAACCATCCGCGGCCGCGCTCATTTGCTCTTCTCCCGGATCGCGACCGGCCTCGAGCCCGGTCGAACCCATCGGGCCACCGCCTTGGTGACAGCCTGGGGCGAACCCATCCAGTCGTAGGCCCCCGCCAATTTCGCCGTGAACAACTCATGGTCGTCGTCGGAATTGGCGGGAAGGCGCGGCAGCGCCAGCCGGTCGCTCTGCGAATCGGCACGCTCGATCATCGTGGTGACGTTGGTCCGGTAGCCCGCGGTCCTGAGCAAGTCGCTGAAGCGCCGGGCAAATTCCTTTTCGGCCTGGGGAAACGCATAGGGGTACGCGAAATGATCGACCCCGGCACCGAGGCGCTGCTCCAGATCGGTTCGCGAATCCCGCAGCTCGGCTTCGATCGCCGGCCACCCGAGCTGCACGAGCCGCGGATGATTCACGGTGTGCGATCCAAATTCGGCGCCGGCGTTCCGCAATTCGCGAACCTCTCCCCACGTGAGGCACTCGCGGTCCTTGAAATGTTTTCGTTCCTCGGAAACGAACGCCGTCGGCAGGTACATCGTGGCTGAAAACCCGTGACGCTGCAGCGCGGGAAACGCGGCCGTCGCGAAATCCCTGAAGCCGTCGTCAAACGTGATGGCCACCGGTTTTTTTCCGCCGTCATTTTCCTTGTCCTCGGTTTCCGGCGCGAGATGGGCGAGCCCCTCGGACAGGGTGACGCCGCGGCATCCCTGGTCCGCCAGCCATTGCATCTGCTCGCCGAAACGACGGGGTGACGTGCACACCTTGAAGTAGGGATGCACGCCGGTTTCAGGGTCATCCGAAATGCTGTGATACATCAGGATGGGCAGCCGTCGGCGAGCATTCGCACCGCCGCGATTCAGCGGCCGAGCCACGAGCAGGGTTAAAAGGCGATCAACGCGCACGGGAATTCTTTTTACAGAAGGAAACGCAGACGATGGAGGGCCCTGACCAGACGACTCGCTCTTTCTCTCCGTTGCCCTGGGAAATAACCCGGCGGCTACCGCTGGGCGATGAAATCGCGGAGGGCGGCGACGAGCTCCGGACCGGCATAGGGCGAGATTTTTTCCTTGGGCTTCAGTTCGCCAATGCGATCGAGCGTGGCGCGGAGCTCGGTTTCGTCCAATGCCACGGTGATCCGGCCCATCGCCGCCAGGCGCTCGGCGGTGGCGAGCTGGTGTTCGTTCCGCACCTCGCGCAGCGTCGCGCGGCGGGGCATCACCAGGATCGGTTTTTCGGAGCGCAGGGCCGAGAGGATCGTGCCCATCCCGGCGTGGGACACGATGACGGATGCCGCCGCGAGACGTTCGGAGAACTCCGCCGGTTCGAGGAACTGCTTGTAGGCGATGAAGGAGGGTTTCAAGGACGTCTCCGCGATCTGCGCAAAAACGTCGGTGCGGCGGTTCTCGCCCGCCCATTGGTCCACCACCCGCACCAGACGGTCGAAGGGGAGCTCGCTGCCGACGGTGACAAAAATCATAGGACGTTTCCGCGGTAAAGCGGCCCTTTTTCCGTTGCCAGGTGCGGCCATTGCGTGAGCCAGAGATCGACATGGCTCCCGGCCTTCTGGCCGGAGAGCGAAAGCGTTTCGGCGTTCGCCACGCTGTCGACCCAGACGGTGCGCGCTCCCAGGAGCTTCGCGAGGCGGACGGTGAAATAACCCGGGGCCGCGCCGGTCGTCACCACCACGTCGGGCCTCACCTGCAGCAGCATCCAGAGCGCGCCGAGCATCGAGCGCAGCAGCGCGAGCTTGTTCCAGCGGTTGCCGTCCGGGATCACCCGGAACTTGGCGTCGCCCACGTCGCGGCGATAGCCGGGGTTCACCGTGACGTACGTCACGTCGCAATCCTCGAATGCCGGCCGCAGCCGCATCAGCTGCACCCAGTGTCCTCCCGCGGAGGAGATGGCGACGACTTTTGGCCTGCGCGCGGGCATCGTCAGCTGGCGCCGCGCCGGAAGAGCACGGCGGGCACGGTTTTCGCGAGGATCTTGACGTCCATCCACAGTGACCAGTTGTCGATGTAGCGCTGGTCCATTTCCATCCACTGCTTGAACGTGATTTCGTTGCGGCCGCTGATCTGCCAGAGGCAGGTGATGCCCGGCTTGATCGAGAGGCGCTTCCGGTAGAGCCAGTCGTAGCGGTTGACCTCGTCGAGCAGCGGCGGACGCGGGCCCACGAGGCTCATGTGGCCGGTCAGCACATTGAACAGCTGCGGGAGCTCATCGATGCTCGTCTTGCGGATGAAGCGCCCCAGCGGCGTGATCCGCGGGTCATTTTTGATCTTGAAGACCGGACCGTCCATCTCGTTCAGGTGGGCGAGCTCCTTGCGGCGCGTCTCCGCGTCCATGTACATCGAGCGGAACTTGTAGAGCTTGAAGCTGCGCTTGTTCATGCCGACGCGCGGCTGGACAAACAGCACGGGCCCGGGGCTCGTGATCTTGATGCCGATCGCGACCGCGAGCAGCAGCGGGCTCAGCACGACCAGCAGGATGAAGGAGAGCACGAAATCCATGACCCGCTTGCCGAGGAGCTGGAGCAGCATCTGCTCGCGGAAGAAGGTGACGATCGAGTTGCCCTCGAACTGCTCCAGATGGCAGCGGGCGAGGATCTTGACGGTCGACGGATCCGGAAAGAGCCGCACGACGATGCCGAGTTCCTGGGCGAGCTTGATCGATTCGCTCACCGTCCGGAAATGATCCAGCACCGGGAGGCAGATCATGATCTCGTCGACGGGCCCGGTTTCGAGGATGGTCTTCACGTCCTGGAACTGGCCGATGATCGGGTGATTGCCTCCGAGATTGGAGTTTTTCGCCGCCTCGGCCGACTGTTCGGAAATGAATCCGCCGATCTTGTAACCGAGCACCGGCGTGGCGTCGATCTTCTGCGCGAGCTGCACCGCCTGCGGGTTATAGCCGAGGATCAGGAGGTGCCGGAAATTGTAGCCGGAGCGGCGGACCGCCATCAGCACCCAGCGGAGGATCAGCCGGACGAGCATGCCGAGGACGCAGGTGGTGATCCAGAAGGCCAGCACCAGCTCGTTGTGGATCCGGTGAAAACCGAACACCGTGGCGACGACGATCAGGAGAAAGGCGGAAACCGAGTTCGCCTTGAAGACATCAAGCAGCTGGGATCTGAGCGTCTTGAGGCGGTTCGTCTCATAGTTGACGATCGTGTTGAAGATGAAAATCCACGCCAGCTCGAGGAGCGCCAGGCCGATGCCGTCGGTCGGCTCGTAGTAGTTCTGGAGCAGGTACGTGAGCGAGCCGGTGCCCTGGTAGCGGCCGAAAATGTCGATCAGCGCGACGAGCGTGATGACGAGCAGGGCCTGGTCCAGCAGGCGCAGCGCGTAGATGAAAAGCTTGTGGCGGAGTCTGATCATCGGAGTCTCACGAGACGTTCGCGGCGGCGCGTTCTTTCCATTCGCGGACGAACGTCGCCATTTCCCGGGGCAGCGCGTGCCAGCACGTGTCGCCGTATTTTTCCTTCACGTGCTGAAGCCACCCAACGTAATGGTCCTCGGCCGTGGGCCGCGGGTCGGGGCCGGGCGCCTGCAGGTGCAGATAGTCCGGATGGACGTTGATGAGGGCCATCCCGCCGTTCCGCACGATCCACGCGAGCTTCTGCTGCCAGATTTCCGATGTCTTCTCCTCGAGCAGCATGAAAAGGGTCGAGTCCTGCGGGAGCGTGTAGGGCAGTTCTACATAGCCTTCGCGGTTCGGAACCGGTGCGTACGGCAGCGGCGAAGAGCTCGGGCGCGTGGGTGTCGGGACGAGATCGACGATGAAGCGCGTCCCCTGGTGCCCGTGCCCGTTTCCGTCCGGGGCCGGAACCCAGAACGGGAAAATTGTCCCGGCGCCGTCGGGCTGCGGCTCGAACGGGTCCGTGTCGAACGACGAGGCGTCGTACCGCACGTTCAGGTCGTGCAGCCACGCCTGGTGATGGTGCATGAACCCGGAGCGAAATCCGTCCACATTCCACTCGTTGATGTAATAGTTGATCCGCAGGGCGTGCCGGCGGAACTGGGCCTGGTTCACGTAAAGTTTGCCGTCGTGCTTCAGGTCGTGAACGCCGACCTCGAACCCGTTTTCCACGAGCCAGGCGCGCAGCTCGGGTGCGACGGAGTAGCTTCCCTCGGGGATGAAGTTGAACGAGGAGCGGAAGCCGAGCTTCATCTCGATCTCGGCGAGGTGGCGGCACCGGGCGAGCCCTTCTGGGCCCTCGACGTCGTGGGTCAGGACCAGCGCGAATTTTTTCCCGTCGGGCCAGCCCTGCCAGCCATTCGGCTTCTTCGCCGCCGCCTCGTCGATCGGCCAAGTGGCCCGGTATTTTTTCCGTTTCCACCGCGCCATGATCCTGCGCAACCCCGTCCGCATGCTTCGCGGAAGGTAGGGTTTCAGCAGGTAATAATAGAAATGGCGCTTCAGCATGGCCCGAGGATTGGCGTCCGCCGGTCCGGCGGAACCGCCACTACAGCCAGAAGCTGTCCGCGCGGCCAGACGAAACCGGTGGGAATCGGCCTCAGGCGACGGGAGCCGTCGGCAAACCCGCCGGAACCCGGCCCGCAGAGGGGGCGATCGGCGCGGAGTTGCGGGCGGATTTTCCGGTGCATTCGATTCCCGAGGTCATCAAAAATGCGGCTCAGGAGCCAAGCAGGAAATCCTTGTCCTGGTGCAGCCGGCCGGGGATGTACGACCGGGTCTTGTTCATGACCACGCCAAGATGGGACTTCGATTTCAGGAGGAGCTCGGTGGCGCGCTGGGCGATGTCGCGGTCGGTCTTTTCCGATTCGATCACCATCAGGACCATGTCCATGAAACTCGCGAGGCGCGGCGTGATGCTGATCTGGTTCACCGGCGGCATATCGAAGATGATGTAGTCGAAGTCGCTCGTCTTCAGCTTGGGCACCAGCTGCGAAAAACGCTGCGGCATGCCCTTCGCCAGCTGCTCGCTGCTCGACGACTCGCCGACCACGTAGAGGTTCGACTGCACGCGGGCGTCGGAGCGCGTGTCGAGCAGCTCGTCGATTCCGACGGACGGACTGCCCTTGTAGAAATGCTGCGCCGAGCCCTGGCCCTGGGTCATGTCGACGAGGAGGACGTTGCCTTCGCCGGTTTCGGACAGGCTGCGGGCGAGCCCGGCGGCGATGGTGGTGACCCCCGAGTCCTGGCCGAGGCCGGTCACGGCGACGAGCTTGGGCTTGTGGCGGAGGTTGACGCTCTCGAAATAGCTGATGAGCCGGTCGCGCAGCGTTTCATAGAACGGAGCCAGCCGGGCTGATTCGGCCGGGCTGTTCGCGAGTTCCATGGCCGCACGGGACTGGCTTCCGTTGGCGCCGGCTTCCGCCTTGGCCCCGGCCGGCGCCGGAAGGGCGCGGGAAAGGGCGTTTTTGGGGCCGCGCAGCTTTTTCGGCAGCTTGACCTTGGGGATCGAGATGAAGAGCGGGATGCGGAGGGTTTTTTCGACGTCGTTCGGGCGGCGGATCGAGCGGTCCAGGAAAAACTCGATCGCGAAAGCCCAGGCAAAGCCGAGCACGACGCCGGAGGCCGCGAGACCCGCGAGGATCTGGCCCGGTTTCTTCCAATCGATGTACGGCGGCGTCGGGGTTTCGATCGGGCTGATGTTCGAAACGCGGCCGGTGCCGAGCGCTTCATTGATGCGCGATTGCTCGAGGCTGGCCGAATAATAGCGGTAGTTCGCCTCCTCCAGATCCTTCCGGCGCCGCAGCTCGAGGATCGAGATTTCGAGCTGGTCGACCTTGGTGGCATCCGCCCGGATTTCGTCGAGCTGGAAGTTGAGGGCCTTGATCTTGGCCTGCAGGGCGGTCAGCCGGGCGGCTTCCGCCTGGACGTCGATGGACGCTCCCGGCGAGGGCGAATTCGCCTGCGACGCCACGACGGCGCCCACGCTCACGAGCGCGGGATAATCCGTCTCGAGTTTTTCCTTGCCGGCCTCGGATTCCTGAATCTGCGCGCGAACGTCCTTCACCCGTGCATTTTCTTCCGTGAACTGCGTGAGAAGTTCCTGCTCGCGCTTCCGCAGCAGATCCAGGCGCGAAAGCGTCCGGCGGTACTCGCCCATCTTTTCCGGCGGAAGCGCGGCCGTGGCCGATCCCGGTGCGGGCTTCGACGAACTGTTGCGCTTGGTGTAGGCTTCGAGGATCGAGGCCCGTTCGGCGAGTTCAGCTTGCACGTCGAAGATCTGCTGGCGGATGTGCGCGGTCTGTTCGCCGGAGGTCTTCTTGTAGTCCTCCAGCGAGAAAATCCCGGCCTTGTTCATCGCCTTCCGGAGCTCCTCCTCGGTCTGCGCGAGGCGCGTCCGCAGCTGATCGGTCTCCTGCGTGAGAAAATCGCCGACCAGGCCCACGGCCCGGTGGATCTCGACATGCCGCTTGAGATAGCTCGCGACCACCTCGCGGAGGACCAGCTGGGCTATCTCCGGATCCGGATGCGAGAAAGTGACGTGAATCACGCTGCTGTTCCGCGGAACATCCACCTGGAGCCCGCCCTTGATCACCGCGGCCGCTTCGTTGGAATTTTTCCCGCCGTTGATCTTGGCGAGGACCTTTTCCGGCCCGACGTTCTTGGCCACGTCCTCCGCCAGGTCGAGACTGGTGAGGATCTCCAGCTCGGAATTGATGATGGTTTCGCCGCGCTGGTCGGGCGATTTGGTCTCGGTGTTATCCCGGCCCGGCCCGATGGCCTTCGATTCGGTGATGACGTAACGGATAAAGAGCTTCGCTGACGACTGATAGGGGGGAGGCTCCACCTTGTAGTAAACGAATGCCGCCAGGAATCCGGCCAACGAACACAGGATGATTTTCCACTTGTGACGAAAAAGGGTGTAGTAGACGTCGCTCAGCTGGAAACTGGGTGCCGTAGGTTCGAGGTTTTGCATGCGTTGAGGAAGGAGGAATGGGTGCGAGGACTGGTGTAGACAGTATTTCTATGAATTGGTGGCACACCGCGGAAACGTGGCGATGACGGGATTTGCGCACGCTGGAATAAACCCAGGTCGATGGTCTATCGCGTCATCCGTCGGCCCACAAGGCTTGTTCCCGAAAGAAAGCACGGAAATTAAGGAAAAAAATTCACCCCATGTGGGGGTAGAGCGCGGCGCCGATGCGACGGGAAACCCAAAGCGGCAGCACGTTGAAGATCCGGGTATGCCAGCCCGACGATTCGTCGGGGACGGCCACAAATTTCCCGTCCGGGATGTCGTATCTCAGGTATTCGGCGACGCGTTCGCGAGTTCCCCATGCAAGCTTGAACCGGCGCAAGCCCTCGTTGGTCAACGAAGTCCGTCCGAGATCAAGGACCTCGAATCGTTCCCTGGCGCAATGGCGGATCGCCTGCCACATGACTAGGTTGTTAGCGCGCAGATGCTGAAAAGCGGCGTCGGAAGCGCCAAACTTGTAGATCACCTCGCGGCCGAAATGAAAATAGACGGAGGCGGCCACCGGGATCGTCCCTTGGCGCGCGAGAACCACCCACCCGCGGTTCGCTGCGAGAATGTGACGCTGGATTGCCGCAAAAAAACGATAGGGCTGGGGCGGGACCCCGTGGCGCTGCCGCGTCTTGCACAACAACCCGTAAAACGCCCGGATTGCCTCCTCCGTCTGCGCCAGTTCGATCGTCAAGCCGCCGCGCTCGGATTTCCGGATGGCGCGCTGCACGGCCGGCTCAAAGCCCGCGAATAATTTCTGTTCGCCGGGTTCGAGGTTGAGAATGTGGTTATGGAACCGGGTCGAGGCCGGCGCGGCGGGCATCCAGGATTTGCCGCCGCGACACTCGACGTACTTCCACCGCCGGCTGCGCCCGAGCGATTGGGCGACGGCGAAAATCTCGCGGAAACCGGCGGCATCGGCGCACAGGGGTTCAATGCCGTCGGTGAAGGGAAGGGAGACGCCGCGCGAACCCGTGAGCCAGCTTTTCACCTCCAGCAGCGGCAGCATCGAGCGAAGGCGTCCGTCCTCCTTTTTCACAATATACAGCGGAGTATAGCCGTAGGTTTCCTGAAGGACGCTCAGCCAGGCCCTTGAATGAAAAAACCCGGCGGCCGGAAAGGCGGCGACCTGTGCGTCCCAATCGGCAATTTCCAGCGGGTTGATGACCGAGGTGCCCTCCCCGCCGGTCCCAGGAGGGTTGAGATCACGCGTCATCGGCGAAATCGGCCGGCCTCAAACCGGCACGCCTGCGCGGTTCGGGAGGCACGCCTTGAGCGCCGACGCCACCGTCTCGATCTGCACGTCCGTAAGCTCGGGATACATCGGCAGCGAGAGAAACGTGTCGGCGCAGGCTTCGCTGACCGGAAAATCGCCGCGGTGGTGACCCAGCGAAGCGTACGCCTTCTGGAGATGCACCGGCACCGGATAATGGATCCCGCATCCGATCCTCTGCTCGGCCATTTTCTTCATCACGACGTCGCGCTGCTTTACGCGCACCGCGTAAAGATGATGGTTGGTCCGTCCGGGCTCCGCTTCCGTGGGAAGAATCACGCCGCCGACGTCGCGGAGCAGTTCCTCATAGCGGAGGGCGTGGCGGCGGCGCTGACGGTTGCCTTGGTCGAGGTATTTCAGTTTTACCCCGAGTACGGCGCCCTGCAGTCCGTCCATCCGGCCATTCCAGCCGACGATGTCGTGATGGTATTTCTGCGCCTGTCCGTGGTCGCGCAGCATCCGCACCCGGTCGCGCACCGCCGGGTCGCTGGTGACCACGGCGCCGGCCTCGCCCCAGGCCCCGAGGTTCTTTCCCGGGTAAAAACTGAATGACCCCGCTCGTCCGAACGAGCCTGCCTTCCGGCCCTTGTAAAGCGCGCCGGGCGCCTGGGCTGCGTCCTCGATCACGTGCAGGTTTTTTTGCCGCGCAATCTCGAGGATCGGATCCAGGTCGGCGCAGTGCCCGAAGAGATGGACGGGCATGATGGCCTTCGTGCGCGGAGTGATCGCGGCGGCGATCGCGGCGACGTCCATCGTGCAGGTCTTCGGCTCGATATCGACGAACACTGGCCGCGCCCCCGCGAAGGTGATCGCCTCGACGGTCGCCATAAAGGTCATCGGCACCGTGATGACTTCGTCACCCGCACCGATGCCGAGCGCGAGGAGCGAGAACCAGAGCGAGTCGGTGCCGTTTCCCACGCCGACGCAGAAGTCCGCGCCGCAGTATCGCGCAAAATCCTCCTCAAAGCGCGTCACGGCCGGGCCGCCGGCAAACGCGTTGGCCTCGATCACCTCGTTCATCGCGGCCATGATTTCGCCGCGAAGCGGCGCGTGATGCGCCTTGAGGTCGAGAAAAGGGACTTTCATTGCGGGCATGGAAAAGCGGGATCGAAACGCTCGAAAAGATTCGTGCGCGCTCAGCGCACCAGCGCCTTGGCGGGATTTCCGACCACGGTCGCGCCGGACGGGACGTCCCGTGTCACCACGCTCCCGGCGCCGACCGTGGCGCCGGCCCCGATCGTGATCCCGCACAAGATCGTCGCCCCCGAGCCGATCGACGCCCCGCGCTGGACGAGGGTCGGGACGCATTTCCAGTCGGCATCCGTCTGGAGGGTGCCGTCGGGATTCGTGGCGCGCGGAAAAAGGTCGTTGGTGAACACGACATGGTGTCCGATGAAAACCTCGTCCTCGATCGTGACTCCCTCGCAGATGAACGAGTGGCTCGAAATCTTGCAGCGCCGCCCGATTTTCGCGCCCTTCTGGATTTCGACGAACGTTCCGATCCTGGATTCGTCGCCGATCTCACAGCCGTACAAATTGACGAAGCCAAAAACCCGGACGTCGCGGCCGAGTTTGACGTCCGGGGCGATTTGCTGGTTCGGGCGGGGGGGCGGGTTCATCCGGGAAAGGCGCGCTCGCGTCAGCGTTTCTTCCCGGCCTTCACCTTGATCTCCGCGGGCTTCCGGTGCGGCATCGGCGGATGGGAATTCGTCCCGGTCGCCTGCCGCGCATCCGGCAGGTCGATCGGCGCGCCGTTCTGTTCGATCGATTCCGAGGAAGCTTCCAGGATCCGGACCACCTGCAGGCCGCTTTCGCCAGACGTGAGGGGGATGCGGCCATGACGGATGCAGTCGAGGAAATGCTGGCACTCCGCCTTCAGCGGCTCGTCCTGCTTGATATAGGGGGAGTAAATATCGCCGTAATGATAGGCGTAATGAAATTCCGCGAAGGTGTCGTAGTGCGGCGGACGCTCGACCCGCACGTCGAAGATTTTGATTTTCTCCTGCGGGGCGATGTCGTCGTACACGATCATCCGCTTGCTGCCGACGATCGTCATCTCGCGCACCTTGCGCGGATCGTGCCAGCTGCTCTGAATGACGGCGGTCCGCTCCCGGGAAAACTGGAGGTGCATCGACGTCACGTCCTCGATGCCCTTGGTCAGGTGGGCGCCGCCGCGGCAATTGATGCTGTAGGGGAGCTCGCCGACGATGTGGAGAATGATGGAGATGTCATGGGGGGCGAGGTCCCACGCGACGTTGATATCCTTCTGGAACAGCCCCAGGTTGAGCCGCCGGGCGGAGATGTAGCGGAGGTCCCCGATCTCGCCGTTGTCCACGATCTCCTTGATCTTCCGGATGGGCGCGGAGTACAGGAAGGTGTGGCCGACCATCAGAACCAGCCCGCGCTGCTTCGCGATCGCGATGAGTTCCGCGCACTCGCTGGAGGACGCCGCCATGGGTTTCTCGATCAGCGTGTGTTTTCCCGCCATCAGGCTGGCGCGGGCCATCGGGAAATGATGCCGCACCGACGTGGCAATGACCATTGCGTCGAGGTTGGCGTCGCCGAGCAGGTTCTCGAATTGGGTGTCGCCGGCTACTTCCGGATAGAGGCTGTGCAGGTGCCGGAGGCGTTCCTGGTTGAGGTCGCAGACGATCCTCAGGCGGCAATCAGGAAGGGCGCGAAAGTTGCGGACAAGATTCGGTCCCCAGTAACCGGCGCCAACCACCCCGACGTTGATGGGTTTCTCCATTAAGAGGTCAGCTGCCGCCCGGCGCGACTGGGCGCGGCGTGTCTGCCATCGCCCGTGTTACCGGCTGTTGGCCGGCGCGCCCACTGCGGCAAAACCGTCCGAAGTGGCGGCGGAGGGCGTCGATTTCCGGAATCCAGAATAAAAGATTTGCTGAGCAAGAGCGGGAAGTGTGAGCAGAAAAATTTTCAGGTCGAGCCGCCATGACTTGGTCTGGGCGTACTGGATATCGAGACGGATCATTTCGTCAAAGGTCGTTTCGTTCTTTCCTGAGACCTGCCAGAGTCCGGTCAGCCCCGGCAGCGTGCTGAACCGCTCGCGCTGCCACGGCTGATATTTTTCGTATTCGTACGGCAGGCATGGGCGCGGTCCGATCAGGCTCATTTCTCCGCGGAGAACGTTCACCAGCTGCGGCAACTCATCGAGACCGGCTGCGCGCAGCAACCGTCCGCCGGGAATCAGCCGCGAATCACCGAGATGGTCCATCTTCGACCAAGGATGACTCGAGTTGATCAGCTTCTCGCAGTAGGCACGGTGAACTCGCGTATCGGCGCCGACAAACATGGTGCGAAATTTATAGCACCGGAAGCGGCGGCCCAAATATCCGACACGTTCCTGATAAAAGAAGACGGGCCCCGGGGAGACGATTCCCATCAGGATCGCCATCAGCAGGGTTGCCAAGGCGAGAAACGGCAAGGCGATCAACGACAAGGTGATGTCCACCACTCGTTTCCACCGAGGCATGGGTGCCGAAGGCACGACATTTATCGGACGTTGAACGATGGAGGGACGGTAGTTGGCGGTAAAGCGGGCGGAGCGCATGGTCTGAAGGTGTTGGGTCACCACCGACAAGAGGTGATGAGAAGAGAGGATTAAAAAGGGAAAGGACGGCCTTAAAATTGTCTGCTTACGCCGAAACCGGGGGCAAAAAGTGAGATGAGCCGGTTTTAATGCGGACACTTGGCGTTATATAGAGTGTGCAGAGAATTTTATGAAAACTGGAACTAATTATTTTAAATCTACTTACGGTAGTTTATCGCCTCGGGCATTAGGGGTTTTGCGGAGGTTTTTCGGAAACCGTAATTTGTAGATAGTGATGTAGGCTGTTTGCGAAGTCGGGTCACATTCCGGACTAAGTATTATTCCCCGCGGGGGCCGAAAGGTTCCCGACGCGACTTTCTAATTGCAAGATTTTTAACCCGCGATTTACCGCCGTCACGGAACATTCATCCTGCGGCTAAAATGCCCGACGCGTCAGCGTTGCGACGGGTTGAACCCAACGCACAGGGCGCGGTATCAGCTACAAGTAACTAATGGATAGGTGAATCCGACTGATCGCCCCGGCGTCTTTATGCCGGACGACAGATGCGCACCCAAGGAGTCCGCTCCGGTCGCGCCTGCCGAAACCGGCGCCCGTTTCGACCGGCAGGCTGCTCGCGGAAACTGGCGCAAATGCCTTGTGCGCAAGCCCGGGTAAATGACCCTAATGCCAGAGAGCGATCCCGCTTGGCTAATAAAACCTCAGCGTCGCCTGTTGCACCATCTCCTCTGCGATCTTTTGCCGGACTCTTTTGCCGGCTTTCTTTGCAGAAAGTGACTCAGCTCCAGGCTGGACCCGCCAAAGTACAGTTACTTGCGGCTCGATGCCCTTATGAAAACCGAGGTCGTCTTCGTAGCCCTCGGCCGAATTTTTCAACGCAAATCCCAACGCGATCAAACCGGCAATCGCCAGTAACGCCGCTACGATGAGCATGGAGACAGTGTTGAGGGATTTTTCCGCCAATGTCAGACCAAAAATCATAAAAATCGCGCATTTTCGCTTCCACGCCATCAATTTGCGTAAGAATCCGACCCTTCGATGCCAGCTTGAGCCTCGGCGATTCCTGTAAGATTTAAAACGAGCTGCGTTTTGGTTTGCCCCCCAAACTGTTCTGATTGTTACTCAGCTTCTTAGAAGGGAAGCCGGCGACTGGCAGGGAATAAACTCCCCGCCAGTGTCGGTAAAGCTTACGGATCGCCGATAATTGCGCCGAATTCCAGCATAACGTAAATACCTTATAATTAATGGCTAAACTATCGGATAAGACGGTTTTTCGACATTGGCATGCACATTGCTAACTTCCCGTGCCCCATAACTTGTTAGGTCTGACTTTTATGTATCTCAATTCCACACTTATTGCTCTCAAGCGCTCATGTCTCTCCGTGGGCGCGCTCGCAGGTCTTGTTGCGGTTCTTCCGTCGACCGGGCTTTCCTCCGAGTACGATCTTTCCCCGAGCGGCACGCAGACGATGACGATGGCAGGAGCTTACGGCGGCACGGCGATTGTTTCCGATTATTGGTCGCAGCCCGCAGGAACCGGGGTGTTCAAGCCGTTCCTCACGCTCGATGCGAACGGCCAGACGTCGACGGGATCGAACTATATTGAACAGGCCTACAATGCGGATGGTTTCAAGGACCTGTATCTCGACGGACTTCGGCCCAACTGGAACACGACGCTTCGTTACGGCGACCTCGCCACGATCACGATCAACCAGATCAATTATTTCGCGTTCATTCTCGATGCGAACGAACCGGGCGGCGCGAAGAGCACGCTTTCGATCGACAACATCCGGATCTATACTTCCTCGACCGACAACACGGCCAATGTGGCGAACGACCTGACCAAGCTCGACAATCTCGGCACGCTCCGGTGGGCGATGAACGACCCGACCAAGAATCCGAACGGCACGTTCAACATGACGAACTGGATCAAGCTCGATGCCGGCCAGGAGAACATCAACATGGGCTCGAACGGCGGCAGCGGCATGGCCGACATGATCATCTATATTCCGCAGACGGCCTTTGGCCACACCGCGGCCTCGGATTTCGTGTGGTTTTATAACCTCAACGGTGTTCACTATAGCGTCGACAAGAACCTCGGGGCCACCGCCGGATTCGAGGAATGGAGCGCGGTGAAGAGCAACAACCCGAATCCGGTCCCGGATAACGCGGGCACCTGCTTCCTCCTCGCCTCGGCCCTTTCCGCCCTCGGCGTTTGCGCCCGCCGGCTGAAGGCCTCCCGTCGTTCGCTCTGAGCGAACCGGTGGATCACCGGTCCGCGGTGATCCTGCTCACGCCTTCCGCAGGGCGGACTTCAGGGTCTTCAAGGCTCTTTTGGGCCCGTGCGTCCCGAGACATCTGAAGACCTTTCCCTCGAGGTCGTTGTAGTTGACGAAAAATTTCTCGAGCTGGTCGAGCATCTGTGCCGGAAGATCGTCTGGACGCTCGATGTCCGAAAACTCGCACGCCGCTTCGCTGCTGATGGCGATGTAGCGGTCATTCCCGACCGGCTTTTTCCCCCGCTCCTTCTGCGTGGCCTCGATCATCCCGATCAGCCGGCAGTCGACGACGCAGCCCGGCACGGTCGATTCGGCCATCAGCACCAAGGCGTCGAGCGGATCGCCATCTTCGCCACGCGTCAGGGGCACGAAGCCGAAATCGTAGGGGAAAACCATCCCCTCCGGCAGCGTCTTTGCCAGGCGAAAGGCGCCGAGCCGGGGATCGTAATCCAATTTGTTGCGCGAGCCCTTCGGCGTTTCGATGACCACCCGCAATCGGCCTTTTCCAGGAAGAGGGGGAATGTGCGTGAGGTTCACTCCCGGTAGGACACTTGGCCCGCCTCCCGGTTCGGCGGTCAAAACCGCAGCGTCACTTCGGCGTGGCCGGTGAACGCCGCCACGCGGACGCTCTCCCGCTCCGGAACATAGTCGCCGCCTTCGACCGAGACCGGCTTGCGGCCGGCGGGATCGGGCAGGCGGATCTCCACGCTCGTGGGATGTCGCGGGCCGCTGCACTCGATGGTCGCGCGAATCACGCCGTTTTCAGAGGCGGCCCGAAACGAGAGACGGCCAAAATAACTCGCTGCATCCTTCACCGAGATTTCGCGTCCCGGCTCGAGATACGCCCGCGGGATCCCGGCAAAGAGCCTCAGCAGGGAGCCTTCCTCGAGGTAAAGCATCCAGCGCGTCTCCATCAGGAACCACGCCTCCTCGTGCGTCTTGTGCGCGCTGACCGGGAAAAGATGCTCCGTGAACGTATAGGTTTCACGGTCCGCCATCGCGCTCACCGCGTTGTACCATGCCGCAATGAACGGCTTCGCTTCGGCGCGGCGCAGGTGGACCCAGGGGTGGCGGCTGTAATACGGCTGGCTGAACGCCACGTTCTGCCGGGTCATCAGTTCGCTGTGCGTCTGCAGCAGTTCCTTCGCCATCGGTTCCGCCGGGCTCACCACCTCCTGGAAAACCAGATACAGGGGGCCGAGCAATGAATCGCGCGACGTCATCGAGCCGTGCGTGAACCACCGCCCGCCGTCGCCGTGCAGCATCACCGGACCCCGATAGTGGGTCCAGGGAGCGCTAGCTCTCGACCACGTTCCGTCGCCGAGCGGCACCACGGGCGTGCGTTCCATCGAGGCGGCGAGCGACGCGCGAATGGCTTTTTTCAACGCGTCCGCCTCCGTCCGCCACGCCGCCGACTCGGCCGGCGCAAGCGCCGCGTACATCTCGGCTGCGCGCGCGAGACCGAGATAGGCGTAGCCGTTCAACATGAACGAGCGGTAGGGATCCTCCGGATCCGCCGTTTTTCCGTCGAGCATCCCGTAACCGTCGTTGACAAGTTCGGGCTGGAGATTCCGGCGCCGCCAGGCCGAAAGGTAGGCGCAGGCACGGGCAACGCTGGGGCGGACCCGCTGCAGCCACGCGTCGTCGCGCGTGTAGCGGTAGTGTTCGCCCATCGTCCAGAGCACCGCGCCGGTTTCGAGCATGTAGCCGTTGAAATTCTGCATGAATCCGTCGTCGTGCTGCTTCGCGAGAAAGTAGTCCAAGGCGCGCTCCGCCGTGCGGTGCCAGCCCATCGAGTCCATGAACTGGATGATGGGCGAACTCTCCGATCCGATCGCCGTGTACATCCCGATCGCGGGAAGCAGCGGACCGTCGGGCTCCCGGCCATAGTGCACAAGATCGAGGTGCAGCAGGCCCGCGCGCACCATCGCGTCGATCCGCGGCTCCGGCAGATGCCACTGCGCCGCGGCGTCCAGCTTCGCATGCCAGTACGCGCGAGCTTCATCGAGGCGTGCGTCGAAGGACTGGCGCGACAGCGCCAGCGCGCGCTCCCGGGGCAAGGGCCGATGCGGAAGATAAAACTCGAGCACCGCGGATTCGCCCGGGGCGAGCAGCGGCGACACCTCGCCGGCGGGCAGCGGCCTTCCGTTCAGCTTCGCGCACATGAAAACCCGGCCGGAGGCGAAAAGCCCCATTCCCGCCGTCTCGTCGAATGACCATTCCTGCGCCTTGTAGCTGCCGGGCACGCTCGGCGTGGCGGCGCGGAAGAAGGCAAACTGCGGCGCCCGGCCCCGGTTGATCGCCACCGCGCGGGCATAGAGAACCGTCTCCTCCTCGGGAAAACCCTCCGATCGCTGGAGTTTTTCGACCACGGCGTTCTGGGCCGGCGTGAACATGTGCCCATGGCTGTGAAGATCGGCCAGGAGGTAGTCGGTGCCCCGCACGCTGGCGGCGACGAGCGGCTGGCGCTCGAGCGTGGCAAACATCGTCAGGTCGTACTCGATGGTTTCGTCGACCAGCTTGGCGCGGAGGATCGGGAGCACGCCGTCTTCCAGGCTGCGATGAAGATCGTCCCGCACGCTCCAGCCCCGCCCGAGCTCAAAGTCGTAGGCGACCTGCTGGTCGGCGGTTTCAGGAAGCTTCAACTCGCGGCCCGACAGCCGCGGCTGGATCCATTCCAGATGCTCGTCGACCCGGAAGAGCCGGTCGTCGCGTCCGAGGCCAAGCCAGGTCTGGACCTTGTTCTCGCGCGTCTGCGCCGCGGCGTGCGCGAAACTTTCCTCCGGCTGGGCTTCGATCCGCTGCAGCTTGGTCAGCCCTCCGCGCGTCTGAATCTCGCGGACGATCGCGGCGAGGGGACGCGAATCTTCGGCCGCGGTGATCACGACGCCGTCATCCGGAAGATAAATCGGATACGCGGCGCTCACGTCGCCGAGCCGGAAGGTGAAGGTGCGGCGGTCGTTGATGACGGTCACCAGCGTCGCACCCCCGTTCTCCGCGGCCGGTTCGATTTCCAGCGTGATGCCCTGTGGCTCGCCGCCTGAAAAACGGAAACCCGCCGGACCGGAGTTCTCGCCGCCGGCCGCGACGAGCGAACGCAGGGCGCCGCGCACCACGGCAATTTCGCCTTTCGCCGGAGCGGCCCTCCAGCGGATGGAAACTTTCCGGGGCGCCGCGATCACGGCACACGCGGCAACGAGGCTGGCCACGGTCGCCAGAATTATCCGGGAGATCATCGAAACGGATTAACCGCCCGCCCGGGGACCGCGGTCAAGCACCAGTGGCGGCTCCGGCCGGCGCTACTTTGCAGCGAGCACACCCGGATGCTTGAGGCTGCACTCAATGCCGGCCGGAAACAGCCCCGCCTCCAGCAGCGCGTCATTGATCGCCACCGCGGCCTCGGCGCCCTCCGATGTCGCGTGGATCGCGAGGTGCAATCCGGCGCGGACGTTCCCCGCGACGTAGACTCCCGGCACTCCCGCCGCGGCATGGCGGTCGCACACGACCGAGCCCTCCTTGTCGAGCTTGCAGCCGAGGCGCGCGGGCAGGGGAGACTTCTGCCGGCATTCGCCGCAGAAAAAAAGAGCAGTGCATTCGTGAGCCGATCCGTCCGCGAAACGGACGCGCTCGAGCTGCTCGCGGCCCTCGACGGCGACGACGGGAGTTTCAATCACCCTGACCCCATGGAACTCCAGTTTTTCGCGCGCGGGGGATTTCCAGTCGGGAGGGCCATCGGTGCACACGACGATCTCGTTGCTCCAGGTGCGCAGGGTCGTCGCCAGGTCGGGCGTCTTGCCG
>JAQGON010000151.1 GCA_028293565.1 Verrucomicrobiota bacterium
GACCGTGTGCTATTGCGGGCAAGACAGAAAAGGGGCAGAGCCTCGCAACCGCAGAAGGTAAGGGACCGCGAGAGTTCGCACCCCCGCGCAATAGCCCTAGTGAGCTCGCTCCATGTCTAGAAAGCTACTCTAGAAGGAATGCTTCAACGTGAAATAATAGGTGGCCAGATTGGGATCGCCCGGTGTTGCGTAGTTGAAGCCATTCAAAAAATCAAATGGCGGCCGGTGATTGAATACATTCCGGAGCCCAACCGTGAGGTCGGTATTCCGGAGCAAGCCCGCGAGTGTTCGGGGACCATCCGTGTTTCCGAAGCGGTACCTTCCGAAAATATCGTGATAAGTGGCGGAAGGAACCACACCGTTATTTCCCTGACTGGCGAATTGGTTTGCGATCGTTGTGGCGCCTTGGCCGGCGGCCTCGACGAGGTATTCGCTATAATAATGGGACTGCCAACCGACGGTCCACGCGCCCTTGTTCCACACAATGCTGGCGTTGGCTCTAAGCTTTAGCCCGATATTCAAGCCGCTTTCCGGATGGAAGCCCGCGTTTTCCTGCAAAGGTCCGCCAGGAATAGGTTGCGTTTTATAATGCGTCTGGCGCGTTGCCCCGGCGTGAAACCGAAACGATCCCATCGCATCGTGTTTAAACGTGTAGTCGAGATTGTAGTCGTACGCCTCGACCAGAGCCCGTGCGATGTTAATCAAAGTCGTGTCGATCGAGACGACAGGTCCGACGCCGTAGGGATCTCCTGCCGCCAAGGGACCACGAACCACCCTGCTGGCGTATACGGTCGGATTTTCGAGAATAGTCTGAGCGCCCCCAGGAATGGTCACAATATTGTCTCTTTTATCGATTCGGACATAGTCCACAGAAACTCGTAATCCCGGAATTAAGCGCGGCGTCAGAACAACGCCAAAGGATTTGCTCTTCGCCCGCTCCGGCTTGAGATTGGGATTGCCACCAGAAATCGACAAATAGCTGAATATTGGTTCCCGCCCGCGTTGCGGGTCTACAATAGGCGTACCTCCTTGGGTGATTGGGGCAGGCACACTACGGACAATGTCGCTGGGTAATGGCGGGGCTGTCGCCTCGGAATAGTCGGCTCGGAACATCAGATCGCGCGTCGGCGAATAACTTAATCCCAGCATGGGACTCGTTGCCCGAAGGTGCGCCTTGCTAACTGCAACAGGACTGTTCGATCCAACCACGACCGGGGTACCACCAGTAATTCTATAGTCATCGACACCGACTGCTGCATCCAATGAAAACGCAGCAATTCCAGGCAGAGAGTTTCGCTCTGATACCAAAGGAACTTTCACTTCCAGATGCGCACCGCTTACGGTAAGGCGCCGGCCTGGTCGCCAAATCGTTTGATCGACTGCATTCACCGAAAGTCCGTCCTCATAACTTTCACTATAATGCTCGAGGAAGGGCTCCACCACAACCGGACCGCCTGGCAGGGAGAAGGGCTTGCCAGAGAGCCGCAAAGTCAGATCGGTGAGTATGTTGTAGGCGGGAAAAAGGTGAGGCCTCGGATAGATGTAGTTTGTCATGTCCGGACGGAATAAATTCACATCGCGGAGGAGATTTACGGTGCCGTCGTTGAGCGCTGCCGAAAATGTCGGGGTTGTGGTTGGCGGATGAAGGTAATAGGCGCGACTTTGGTCCCACGAAAATCCTAAGTCCGCCCCCCATCCTCCCGGGAGGCTGACTAACACGCCTCCGTCCACGTGGCGATTGTCGACCGCAGTCTCCATCTGATAATCAGTGAAATCAATCGGTGCCGCAACCTGTATGTCCTGGGTAAAAGGGTTGGCCGGTGACGACCCTGAAATAATATAGGATTGAGGAAATCGGCTTTCGGGCATTTTCGCATGATTATTTCGGGCCGAGAGATCAAGATAACCCTGCATATGGGCGTTGAACTGCGTATGGACGGTAAGCGCAATGGCGTCGACAAATGTGTTGGCATACAATCCGCGGGTTCCCAACTGGTTGGTGTTAGGGATCTCGTAATTATACTTGCCCGCATTGGCGACGAGAGCTGCGCCGTTATCAAAACTGACCCCTGTATAACCGACGGGAACAGACGTATACGAGTATGGCAGGATTGCTCCCCCATATGCCGCTTTCAGCGTCAGGGGTTGATTATTGGTGCTTCTGATATTCGGCGTGGCGCCGAGTGGCGCCGCATTTGGCGGCAAGTACTGTGCGGGATTGTTTACACGAACTAGCCCGCGAGCGCGTTGGAAGGTGAAATCCCGGTCACGATGCCTGATTCCGTTGTGGTCGACGTGACTGGCCGCAACGATGATGTTCGTCTTGCCGTCTTCGGTCGTGAAACCGGAAAGAAAATCCACCTTGCGGTTGGCTGCATCCTTGTCGAATGTATTGCCATAGGACAATTGAAGTTCGCTTCCGGTGAATAATTTGCGGGTGATGACGTTCACCACCCCGCCAACCGCCCACCCTCCGTAAGTTGCCGAGTTTGACATAGCCAGCACGTCGATTTTCTCGATTAGACTAGTTGGAACACTGTTGATGTCGGCCTGCAGAAAATTCCCATTGTTATTGACGCTCGCCAGCCGATGGCCGTTTACGAGTATCAAGGTCTGTTTGACGCCGAGGCTGCGCAAGCTGATGGTGCTTTGATTGCCGAAGGTATTGGGACCGTAGGCCATCGAGCCGGCTTGAGAATAGGACGAGACCTGGTGTTTCAGGAATTGCTCGAGGTCGACGGCGCCTGATTCTTCGATTCGCGTACGATCGAGAACGATGTAGGGCTGGATGTCGTCCTGGCTCCGCTTGATGTCCATGTTGAGAAGCCGTCTCCCGGCGACTTCCAAGGTGGGCAAAACCACGGTGTCAGCGTTCCTTTTCTCCGGACGGTCGCCGTTGGTCGCGATCGCCCCTTGGGCGTTTGGGTCGGAGCTCTCCGGACCGAAACGGCTGATCGCCACCGCGCCATTCTTCGAGTCTCCGCCGACCACGAGGGGCGTGCCCGCGAGCAGCCGGCCCAAGGCCTCCTTCACCGGCAGTTTTCCCTTCACCTCATTCGTCGTCACGCCGGCGAGATCGGCGTTCGCGTAGATCAGCTGCTGGCCCGACTGCGCGGCGAATTGCTTAAGCGCCTTCGCCGCAGTCTCCGCAGGAATATCGAAGGTCGCCTCGCCCGAGGCGCTGGCGGCCAGCGAACGGGGGGTGCAGACCAGGGAAGACAAAAGGGCGACAAGCGTCACCCGGAGGAGCCGAGACACGAGCGGTTGGGGGTTGGTCATTTGATGACCGGGACGCGCTGGAATTTGGGGTGGCGCGACCGGTCGATAGTATGACGAACGCCCGCAGAAATTCGCTAGAATGTTTCGCGAGTGTTTCTTCGCGGACGATCTGGAACCGCCACACGCTCGCACTCCATTTCGCCCGCCGTCGTTCGGCCGTCAGCGACGCAACCGCAGGACCGTCTGATTTCCGGAGCGCTCCGCCACGACACCGAAACGGGTTTCGAGCAGGTTCACCAAGTCCTCGTAGTTGTCCGCGCGGAACGTGCCGCCGAACGTGCGGCGGGCGAGCGCCTCAT
This sequence comes from Verrucomicrobiota bacterium, assembly GCA_028293565.1. Classification (GTDB taxonomy): domain Bacteria; phylum Verrucomicrobiota; class Verrucomicrobiia; order Opitutales; family Opitutaceae; genus Opi-474. The sequence goes on from JAQGON010000151.1 coordinate 3,579, forward strand.
CCGCGATCACGAGCTGGTGCTGGTTGTAGCGGTTGAACTCCGCGATCACGTCGGAGAGCCGCTTCTGGTCGAATTCGAGGAGCTTGATTTGCCAGGCCAGCGCTTGCTCCACCTCCGACGCGGACATCGTCAGCACGGTGGACGCGTCCGGGACCCGGGACAACGCGAGGTCGACGACCACCTTTTGTCCCGCGGTCAGCACCGGCTTGCTGTCGGCGGGTTGTGGCAGGACCGACTGGCCCCCGGCGTTTTCCTCGACGTGCACTTTTCCCTCGGTGACGAACACTTCAAGGCGGCTCGACTTCAACGCCACATTGAAGGCCGTGCCGATGGCGCGAACCGACATCCCGGCGACGTTCACCACAAAAGGCCGCGAAGAATCCTTGGCCACCGTGAAATGGGCTTCGCCACGCCGGAGGTCCACGCGGCGTTCGCCGGGGGTGAGCTCGACGGCAACCTCGGTGTCGGCATTGAGCCGGACGACCGAGCCGTCCGGCAGCTCCAGTTTTTTCATCCCGGCGGCCTCGGTGGCGATGGCGTAGCGGGCGAATTGCGGATTCGAGCGGGGCCAGAGGAAAAATCCCAAGGCAAGCGCGGCCGCGGCGGCGAACGCCGGCCACCACCGGTGCGGGAAACGGGGACCCTGCGGAATCGAGGCAACCCCGGCCTCGACTGGCAGACGATCCTTGAGTTCCGCGAGCAGCAACCAGGTTTCGTCGAACTGGCCGTAATGCGCCGCATGTCTCCGGTCAGCGGCGAGCCAGCGCTGGAATTCCTGCTCCTGCGCGGGAGACAGGCCCCCCTCGCGGCGACCGAACCACTCGGCGGCCCGGGCGTCGATCTCGGGATCGGAGGGGGGCCCGTTCACGGCTGGGCTTTCGTCACGCCGCGGGCCTGAAGGTAGTTGCGGCACTTCTTCACGCCGGCGGTCATGTGCGCGCTGATGGTGTTGCGCGAGATCCCGAGCCTTTCGGAAATCTCCTGATAGGACAGGCCCTGGAAACGCTTGAGCATGATGACTTGTCGGCAACGTTCGGGGAGACTCAAAAGCGCTTGTTCCAGCAGTTGGAGTTTCGCTTCGTGCGTCAGCGTGGCGGAGAACTCCTCCTGTATGACGGGAAGATCATCGAGATTCGCTAGATCATGGGGAGTCGCCGTCTGGCGCCGGAAGACATCCAGGGCAAGGTTCTTGGCGATCGTGAACAAGAGCCCCTTGGGGGAGCGGACCTGGCCGGCCTCGTGGGCCCGCAGGACGCGGATTGAGGCTTCCTGCACGATGTCGTCAGCGTCGGAAAGCGCGGGAAACCGGCCGCGCAGATAGGCGCGGAGCGCGGCTTCGTGCGAGCGGACTTCACGATCGAACCAACCGCTTACATCGCACGACGGCGCGGGCAGGATCAGGGGCGACTGGGAGGAAGCATCCACAGCGTGCGGGGTGAAACGGGACTACGCTCGGTTCGAGAAATAACAAGACCCGAATCAGCTGTGGAGGGTGTCAGTTAATTTTCCTTCTTTTTGGATATAAAAAATGCGGGCACTTAGCGAATCGGCCGCAGTTCACGTCTTATGAGGTCGGATCGCGCGCCGAGGGAATGCCGCCACGAGGAGCAGCGCCGCACTCGCGACATAAATGATGGCGCCGAACGCGATCGCCTCGCTCATGTTTTCCACCGCCACCGGATGCCGGCCATATTTCGTGGCGAATCCCACTGCGAGCGGGCCCAGGGCCCCTGCGCCCCACCCGACTGCGTTCATGATGCCCGCCGCCGTGGCGCGAGCCCGGGGCTCGATCACATCGTAAAGGGACGCGAAGATGTTCGCATCGTAGAGGCCCTTGCCGAGACCGAAGATCGTCATCGACACGAGAAGCGTGCCCACGTCGCCCGTGAGCCCGACCAGGCCGACAAAGGGCGCGGCGAGCAAAAGTCCCGTCGCCTGCACGAACATCCGCCCTCCGGCGAAACGAACCCGCGCCAGGTCGGCGAGGAGTCCGCCAAGCGGCGCGCTCACGGCGCTGGCCAAGTGGATGAAAACCGATCCGGACAGGCCGGCGGCGGTGAGCCTGAAGCCGAATTTCTCCACGAGAAATGTCGGCGTCCACGTGAGGAAAATCGTGCCGACGAAATTCGCCCCCAGAAACGCCGCCATGAGCAGCACCGCGGTGGGACTCCGAAAAACGAGGCCTGCGACCTCCCGCACTCCCGGGGCCGGCGCGACCGGTCCCGGATCTCGGCCGGTGGCGTCGTTTTCCGCCGCGTCGGCCGCGCCGCGCACCGGCTCGCGCAAAAACGCAACGAGCACCAGCGCCAAAGCCGCCCCCGCCACGCCGAAGAAATAAAAACCGACCCGCCACCCATGCCGCTCTGCAAACCACGCGCCCGCCCAGCTTCCGACGATCGTCCCCACATACACGCTCGACTGATGCAGCGCGAAGGCCCGCGAGCGGGTGCGCGTCCCATGATAATCACTGACAAGCGACATCGTCGCCGGAAAATAAAACGTCTCCCCGAATCCCTCCAGCGCCCGCACCGTCACAAACTGCCACAGCCGGCTGCACCGGCCCGTCATCGCCGTCACCGCGCTCCACGTCAGGCAGCCGCCCAGGATCAGATGCTTCCGCGGCAGCCGGTCGGCGACGAACCCGGCAAACGGGGCGCCCGCCGCGTAAACCCACATGAACGCCGAGCCGATGAGCCCGAGCTGCACCGCATCGAATCCGAACTCGGCCTTGAGCTTCGGAAAGACCGAAAAAATCGCCTGGCGGTCCGCATAGTTGAAGAAGCAGACGAACCAAAGCATTCCGACCACCGTCCAGCGGTAATGCCGGTTCATCGGAATGGCCGGGCCGACGATGCACTGTCGCCCAGGTGATCGCGCCGCCGAAACACTTCTCGTCCATCCGCGCCGCCGCCCGTCTCGAGTTTCCAGCGCCTGAAGCAGGCGCGGAGTTCCCGCGCGACCTTGACGTAAAGGCGGGCCGATTCCTTTGAAATGACGGTCTTCGGCCTTCCTAGGTCGAATCCTCGCGCAGCGAGACCCGCTGCGACGTTGAGGGGAAACGTCAGCTGGCCGATCACGCGTCCGACTTCGCGCATCCGCGACGCCGTGGGTTCGACGGAGCCCGGTTCGCCTTCGTGATGGACGCGGAATTGCTCGACCATCAATTCCGGCACAATGTTCACCAACCCACCGATGCAGCCGTCGGCGCCCAGCTGGAAAACCTCCGGCAACCGCGTGTCGGCGCCGGAGAAGACGCTGAAGTCCAGTTCGCGTCCCAGCCGCACCAATGTCCGGTGGTAGGAGAATTCGCTCCCGCTCTGCTTGAAGCCCGCGAGCGGGGCGCGCGCCGCAAACGCCGCCACGGTCCCGGGCGCGATGCGGTTGCCCGTCAGTTCGGGGAAATTGTACAGCATGACCGGCAGTTGCGCGGCCGCCGCGGCCCGTTCGAAGAAAGCCAGCTGGTCCTCGGCCGAAAGCGGAAAAAAACTCGGCGGCATGATCGCGACCCCCGCGAGTTTCAAGCGCCGGGCAAACCGGCCCAGCTCCTGCGCGACCGCGAGCCGGATGTCGCTGATGTTCGCGATCACCGGCAGCGGCGCGGCCAGTTCCGCCACAGTCTCGAGAATGGCCTTTCGCTCTTCCAGCGTGAAGCGGACAAATTCGCCCGTGCTTCCGAGCGCCAGGACGCCGTGGATCCCCTGCCGCCGAAGCCATGCGACATGGGTGCCCAGAGCCCGGCGCATCACCCGCCCGCGCGCGTCCGTCGGAATCGCGAGCGCGACAAGGATGCCCTTGCGGGGAAAGGCGGTGAAAGCGCTCATGGTTTCGGCGGCGCTGCATCCCGGCCCGACCGCGTGCCGAGCAGCCGATCGGCCGGCGGCGAGGACAGATCATAATAGTTCGCCAACTCGCGCAGCGCGATCGCGGTGAATCCGGCTTCCTTCAGGTACATCATATAGGCGTGAAATTTCTCCTGCGGCGTGCTCACCCAGGGATGTGCCGGGTCGGGCACGCCGTGAAAGGTGAGCACGACGATCTCTTCAAGCTGGGCGCTCGCGACGACCTCCTTGAAATGTTCGAGCGTCCACGCCGGATATGCGTCGCCCGTCGTGGGGATGAGCAAGGGATGATGTCGCCGGACATCCAGGGCCGGCCCCACCTTGACCGCCCCATAAAGCACCTCCGGCTGCATTCCGCGCCGGGCCAGCTGATATCCGTGCTTTTTCAGTTCCTCGATGCCCTCGGGTCCGAACGCATTTCCGCTCCACGCAAAACTGATGGGTTTCGGGACTCCGACTTTGGCCAGCTCCGCTTCGACGCGCTGGAGTTCACCGCCCAGTAATTTTCCCGTGTTCGGGTCGCCAAAGTCCGCGTGCGTCCAGCTGTGGTTGCCGATTTCAAATCCCATCCGGTGCAGCTGCCCGACCTCCGCCCACGTGAGGAAATTGCTCTGGTCCCCCATCCACCTGGGCGTGATGAAGAACGTGGCGCGAAACCCCAGTTCGCGCAGGAGCGGCGCCACAACCGTCAAGTGCGACTTCACCGCGTCGTCGAAAGTCAGTACGACGAGCTTCGCCGGTTTCGCGCGACGCGCCGGTGAAGCCGACCGCGCCTGCGAAAACGTGGCGGGAAAAAGGATTTTTCCGCGCAAGCCCTCGGGACAAGCAGCGTCGGACGCGATCCGCGTTTCCCCGACGTAGACCCGTCGCAGCGAGTTGATCGGCGCAATCGCCGGCAGGAGGGCCGGCGTCACCGCCGTGCCGAACAGGTTCAGCGATTCCAGATGCGCCAGCTTTCCGAGCGCGGGCGCCATCAGGTCGGTGACCGCCGTGCGGCCAAGCCGCAGGACACGCAACCGCTTCATCGCCGCCACGACCGCGGCTGACCGGTCGGTGATCGCAGTCCCGGAAAAATCCGCCCACACAATCCTGCCGGCGACCCGGCCGACCGCCGCCAGGTCGGCGTCGCCAAAGGATTTTCCCGCGACGGCGGCGTTCATTTCCAGGTCGCCCGATTGGCGCGACTCGTAGGCGACCACCTGGGGATACCGCGCCTGCATTTCCGCCACGACGCCGGCGAGGTCGCCGCGAAGTTTCGCGACGGCGGCCGGATCGGGCTCCTCGTCGCTTGCGTCAGGCACCACGGCGTTTTTGTCCAGCAACAATCCGGGCAATTGGCCCACGACCGTCACGAGACGGTTGTCGAGGTGCAGGCTGCCCAGCGTGCCCTGCGCCGGAGCCCCCAATAGGATCCAGCGCCGCAGGAGCGCCATTTCCTCGGCGGAAAGCTGCGACTTGCGGCGCGGCGGCATGTGATCGTGATGCTCGAACGGGAGATTGATGCGCTGGAAAAGCAGGCTCTCGTCGGGTTTGGCCGGAACGACCGCGCCGCCGGTTTTTCCGCCCCGCTGCACATTCGCCCAGCTGTCCAGCAGGAGCCCGCCTTTGGCTTTTCGCGCGGCATGGCACTCGTAGCAGCGGGCCTGCAGGATCGGCGTGACCACGTGCGCATACAGGTCCCATTGCAGGACCGGACGACTGAGGGGAAAGGCGAAAACCGTTTTCGGTTTTGGCTTAAACCACGGCGCATGCTCTTCCAGATACTCTTCGCCGTGCGTCACCCGCGCGCCCTCGTGGCTCGTGCGAAATAGCATCACTCCCGTAACGGCCAGCAAAGCGCGGCCGGCCCAGCGAGGAAGCGGCGTTCTGCGCGCGTCCGCGAGGAGCCTGGCCGACAGGGTGACGACCGCAAGGACCGCCACGATGATGCCGTCCCGTTCATGCGCCTCGATCAACCCCCCGGTCACGGCATCGGCGCGCATCAGCAGCCAGCCCAAGGCCATCGCGGTCACGGCGCCAGTGGCTCCGAGGAACAACACAAGCGTCACCGGAAATTCCCAACGCCCGCGGCCCGCGATTTGAAGAATCTCCAGGCACCCCGCGAGCAAAAGCAGGACGATCGGAAAATGGAGCACGACCGGGTGAAAGCGCCCAAGGAACGGCGCGAGCCACGCCCAGGGCAACCGCTCCGCCAGCATCAGGAGCACGGGAGCGGTCGCGATCAGGGGAAGCGCGACCGCCTGCCATGGGCGGAGGAAAGGGCGACGTTGCCGTTCACTCAGATGGCTCTCCGGGGATTCGGGCGGGGATCCGTTCATCCGGTGGCCCTACGCTAGCACATCGCGGATGACCTTCGCCGGCTTTACCCCGGTGATCTTCTGGTCAAGGCCCTGGAAGCGGAAGTTGAGCTTGCGATGATCGAAGCCCAGCTGGTGGAGGATCGTGGCGTGGAGGTCCCGGACCTCGACCGGGTTTTCCACGATATCGTAGCCCACGGCGTCCGTCTCGCCGTATCCAAATCCGGGTTTCACGCCGCCGCCGGCCATCCAGATCGTGAACGCACCCGGATGATGGTCGCGTCCGATGAACTTGTTGGCCTGGCCGCCGCGGTTTTCCTGCATCGGGGTCCGGCCGAACTCTCCGCCCCAGACGACCAGCGTGTCCTCCAGCATTCCCCGCCCTTTCAGGTCTTCCAGCAAGGCGGCAATCGGCTGATCCACCTGCCGGCATTGCGCGTGGAAGCCGAGGTTCAGTGCCTCGCTTTCCGTGGACCCATGGGAATCCCAGCCCCAGTGATAGAGCTGGATGAAACGGACGCCGCGCTCCGCCAGCCGGCGGGCGAGGAGGCAATTGTTCGCGAAACTCTCCTTGCCGACCTCGGTGCCATACTTCGCGTGCATTTCCGGTGGCTCCTGCCGGAGGTCCATCGCGTCGCTCGCGCTGATCTGCATCCGGAACGCCATTTCATATTGGGCGATCCGGGTGAGCGTTTCCGGGTCGCCGAGGGCCGCGTGTTCCTGCCGGTCCGCCTCTTCGATGGCGTCGAGCACCTCGCGGCGCAGCCCGCGGCTCACGCCGGCGGGGTTCGACAGGTAAAGGACCGGATCGCCTTTCGCCCGGCATTGCACGCCCTGATAGACGCTGGGCAAAAAATTCGAACTCCAGAGCGACTTGCCGCCGTCCGGGGTTTTTCCGCCCGACACGAGGACGATGAAGCCCGGCAGGTTCTGATTCTCCGTGCCCAGTCCATAGGTGACCCACGAACCCAGCGAGGCGCCGCCGCCCAGCCGCGGGGACCCCGTCTGCATGAGGAGCTGGGCCGGGGCATGGTTGAACTGGTCGGTCCGCATCGACCGGATGAAACACAAGTCGTCGACGCAGCGCTCGAGATGCGGCAGCCGATCCGACAGCCACGTCCCGCTTTTTCCCGCCTGGTGAAACTGCGCCTGAGGCCCGAGCATTTTCGGGGTGCCGGTGATGAAAGCGAAGCGCTTGCCGGCCAGGAACGACTGGGGGCAGTCCTGGCCGTTTAGTTTTTCCAAGTCGGGCTTGTGTTCAAACAGTTCGAGCTGGCTGGGCCCGCCGGCCATGTGGAGATAGATCACCCGGCGCGCTTTCGCCGCAAACTGCGGCGGCAGCGCCGCCAGGGGCGAAACGGCCGGGCGCGTGAAATCGAGTTCCGCACTTCCGAAGGCCCGGTTCGCCATCGTGGAGAGAAACATGGCGCCCATCCCGGTCGCACACGTGCGCAGGAAATGGCGGCGGGTCTGCGCTTCCAGCCGTTGCGTTTCGAGTTCCCGGATCAATTGGGATTCGCGGTCTTTCATGGGAGTCATTTGGTGAGCGCCGCATCGAGGTTCAGGAGGGCCTCGGCCACGGCGGAAAGGGCGTCAACGTCCGGCGGGATTTGATCGGGTTTCGTCGACGATTCGGTCTCCTCGAGACGTCGCTCCAGGGCCTGCGCGTGCAGTTTCATCAGGGGCTTCAATTCCTCGGGACGCGGGTCCCGGGAAGTCACGCGGCGAAACCCCGCCGCGATTTGTCCCGGCAACTCCGGCGCCTCCCTCTTCATCCGCCGCGCCAGTTCCTGCGCGGCCTCGTGATACACGGGGTCGTTCAACGTCACGAGAGCCTGCAGGGGCGTGTTCGTCGGAATGCGGCGGAGCGCGCACACATCGCGTGCCGGCGTGTCGAAACTGACGAAGCTCGGATACGGGGACGTTCTCTTCCAGAAGGTGTACAACGCCCGGCGGTACCGGTCAGGTCCGGTCGCATCGATCCAGTTGCCGCTATTATATACCGTGGCCCACACCCCGTCGGGCTGGGGTGGCATGACGGGTGGCCCGTGCCGTTCCGGATTGAGGAGCCCGCTCGCCACGAGCGCCTGATCCCGCACCATTTCGGCCGCGAGGCGGTTGTGCGGACCGCGCGCCAGGAGCCGGTTCCGCGGATCCTTCGCCAGGAGTTCGGGCGTAATGCGGGCGCTCTGCCGGTAGGTCGCGGTCATGACGAGTTCGCGCAGCAAGGCCTTCACGTCCCAATGCAGGTCATTCTGGAAATGGAGCGCCAGCCAGTCGAGCAGTTCGGGATGGCTCGGCGCCGCCCCCGCGCTCCCAAAGTCTTCGAGCGTTTCAACCAAGCCCGTCCCGAACAACTGCTCCCAATATCGGTTCACGGCGACCCGCGCCGTCAACGGATGCCCGGGGGCGACGAGCCAGCGCGCGAGGGTCAGGCGATTGCGCGGAGCGCCGGCCGGCAGCGGCGGGAAAAGCGCGGGAACGTCGGCCATCAGCGGCTCGCCGATTTTTTCGAGCCAGTTGCCGCGCGAGAAGACCCGCATCTCGCGCTCCTCGCCGGAAGGGAGGTCCTCCATGACGGGCACCTCGGTCCCGGGAATGGCCAATAGCCGCGCCTCGAGCTGATTCATCTGCACCCAATGGCTTTCGGATTTTGTGGCCGCAGCGAGCCGCGTCCAGCGCGTGTCGCTGCTGGCGGCCAGCCGGAGCCGGCGGACGGGCGTCGGCTTGTCGAAATCGTCCACGCCGCGGCTGTGCTGGAGCCGTAGTCGGAGGCGCGCCCCGGATTCAGCCGCCACGGTTTGGGCCGGCACACCGACGAGCCAGCGGGTTCGATAAAGGCTGGGAATCGAGGCGAACCCGCCGGGCGGCAGGTCGGAAAAAGTCGGCTCTTTCGCGGGGGCCTTGGGCGCTGGCGCGTCGGTGCCGGGGCCAGCGGATGCCGGAGCCACCCCACTTTTCGTTCCCATCCGACGGATTATCCCTTGGCGGGCCACCGGCCACGTGGGTGAGTCCGGCCAGAAGCTGTCCCACGGCACGTTTTCTTCGCGGCCATCGGCGTGGACAATCGCTGCCTCGATTTCGCCGACGATGAATCCGGGCTCCGGACTGTGGCGGGCCTTCACGGGATCGAGCGGCGGAACCTCCAGGCGGAATGCCGTCACTTCACCGGCGGGGAGCTCCGCCTGGATCTCGTACCGCACGGTGGCGGAGGGCGCCGGTCCGGTCGCGTAGACCTCGCCGTCGCGCAATTCAAACGTCGCTCTCGGTTCGGCCGAAGCGGAGAGCGCCTTGAGCGAAGTCCACATCCCGGATTCCCCTTGGAGCTTTTGGCCCGCGTCCACGCGTTCCTGCCGGAGGCGACGGATCTGTTCCTCCAGTTCGCGCGCGACGACGAAGTCCGCCCGCCGGTTCGGAACGTGCAGCGTCGGAAAGTCGTTGTTGAAATAGTCGGCGTCGGCCGTGTTGTTGAAGAACGCAAGGAAGCGGTAGTACTCCTGATGCCGGATCGGATCGTACGGATGCGAGTGGCACTGGACGCAGTTGAACGACACCCCGTTGAAGACGGCCCAGGTCGTGACCGCCCGGTCCTGCACCGCCAACATCCGGAATTCCTCGTCATCGGTGCCGCCTTCGTCGTTCGCCTGCGTCTGGCGATGAAACCCCGTCGCGATTTTTTGCTCGAACGTCGGATTCGGCAGGAGATCCCCGGCCACCTGCTCGACGACGAACCGGTCGTAGGGCATGTTTTGATTCAACGCGTCGATCAGCCAGTCGCGGTACGGCCAGACACTGCGTCCCAGGTCCTTCTCATATCCTCGCGAATCCGCGTAGCGCGAGAGGTCCAGCCAGAGCGTCGCCCAACGCTCACCGTATTGCGGCGACTCCAGCAACCGATCCACCTGGTGCAGATACGCCTCCGGGGAGGAATCGGCGAGGAAGGCCGCCATCTCCGCGGGAGTCGGCGGGAGTCCGGTCAGGTCGAGCGACAGGCGGCGCAGGAGGGTCGCACGATCCGCCTCCGAAGACGGCTGCAGTCGTTCCTTGGCCAGGCGATCCAGGACAAAGGCATCGATCGGGCCCGCCCGGCTCCCGGGCGCCAAGGCCGGCACCGTCTGCGGTTTTGGCCCGACAAAAGCCCAATGCTCGGACCACTTCGCCCCTTCGGAAATCCACCGTCGGAACAAAGCAACCTGAGCTTCTGCGAGAGCAGGTCCATGATCGACCGGCGGCATTCTTTTCTCGGGATCCCTGGTCGTCAGGCGCGCGATGAGTTCCGAATGATCCGGATCCCCCGGTTTGATCGTAATCCGCCCCGTTTCGCCGGCGCGCGTCGCCTCCTCGCGGAAGACAAACGAGATTTTCCCGGACATCTTGACCCCTCCGTGGCAGGCGACGCAGTGCTGGTTGAAAAGAGGCCGGATGTCCCGGTTGAAATCGACCGCGACCTGATGCGGCGCGGCGACTCCGCCCGTCGCAAGGGGCGCGGCGTCGCGGCGGCAGCCACCGCCCAGACAAAGGAGACTGAGCACTCCGAGTCCCGAGACGATCTTGCGACCCGAAGGCATCCCCCCTGATCGCAAAAGCTCGAGGTCGGCGGTAGCGAAGAACATAAAGCTGGGTGCGAGGAAAGGCGCCGGGTAAAGGCGTCGCTGCTTCCTATCTGTAGGACGCACCAGTCGCGGTTTTAGCTATGTCGCAGGTGAATTAAAATTGTCCCGGGCACCAATCATCGCCGTCGAGAATTTCGGGGCGGGGGTTGGCCCAAAAATGCGCAAGGGCTCCGGGGCTGCGGCGGAGCTGCCATCGCGCCCATCGGCGCACGGGAGATTCGATCCGGAGCTGCGGGGCCCTTGTGCTTTTTGGCGGCGATTCCTTCCGAACCCGGCTTCCCCGTTCGGCTTCTTGGCGGACACACTTTTATTTAAAAATGCCTTGAAGCGTAGGTGCGTTACGCGGTCCCATTTTTCATGAAATCTTCTTTCGGCTGGGTCTTTGTCGTCCTGATTTTTTGGACTCCGGTCATTGCCGCGGAGCCTTCGCCCGCACCGGTCAAACCAGTAATTGTCTTCGTCCACGGCGCATGGGGCGGCGGCTGGCAGTTCCGGAAAATCGAGCCGTTTCTCGAACAGCGCGGCTATCGCGTGCACCGGCCGACGCTCACCGGCCTCGGGGAACGCATGCATCTTGCCTCGCCGGCGATCGGATTGGAGACGCACATCGAGGACATCGTTAATTTCATCCGTTTCGAAGACCTCCACGACGTCATCCTGATCGGCCACAGCTATGGCGGGATGGTCGTCACCGGCGTGGCCGACCGGATTCCCGAGCGGATCTCGAAACTCGTCTACCTCGATGCGCTTCTTCCCGAAAACGGCGAAAGTGTCACCCAGCTGGAAGGCGGCCGCGGTTCCTCCCTCGCGGCGCGGGCGCACGACGGTTTCATCGCACCGTGGTGGGTGAAACCGGAGAAGCCTTTCCCGAAGGATGTTCCCCACCCGCTCAAGACGCTGACCGACCCCATCGCGCTCGGAAATCCCGCCGCCGCCCGGATTCAGGGAATTTATATCCTGACGGTCGAAAAAGGCCATCGGGCCGCCGAGGACGATTTCGCCGCCGCGGCGGAACGCGCCCGGAAACGCGGCTGGCCCGTGATCGAAATGGAAGGCGACCATAACCCGCATTGGTTCCAGCCCGAAGCCACGGCGAACGTGATCGAGCGCGCCCTGGCGCCGGATTTGGAAGGGTTGGCCGCAAAAATGCGCAAGGGCCCCGAGGCTGCGAAGGAGTCGCCCTCGCGCCCATAGGAGCAGCCGAGATTCGAGCCGGAGCGCCGGATCAAGCCAACAAACAGCCTTCTGACGTCGGCTGCTACGTGAGATCTTGGTAGCAGCCGACGTCAGAAGGCTGTTCCGAGGCGCTCGTCCCCGACCCCATTCGACAGCCTCAGGATCATAGAGCTTCGTCCGAAGGTTTGATCCGTGCTCTTCGTGTGATCCGTGGTCGAATCGCTTGGTATTTGGGGACGCCGAGGATTCGGCGGCATGGCCTTCGCTTTGAATCCTCTCACATCGAAATCAATTCGATCGAGGGCGGCTGGGGAAACGACGCAGGGTCCAGGATCGCCATGCGCGCACGGACTTCACGCACTTCAATGACCCGGTTTCCTTCGTCGAGATGCACGATCGTCGAAGTCCGGCCGGCGAGATCCGCCGGGCCGACCCACGCGTAAGCGGAAATGTGGAGCGCATCGCCGGGCTGCATGAACGCGGCCGCCGATCGCGCAATCATGGCTTCGCCCTCGGGCCCGTACCGGACGTGGGCGGTCGCCGCAATCCCGCGGGTCACGTTGAAAATCTCCACCAGTTCAAATTCGGCCAGCCGCGCGGCCCAGCAGACCCGGGCCCCGAGCTGCACCGCACCGGTCTCAAAGGTGAGGGAGCCCGGCGGCGCACCGGTGAGCCGGATCCGGGGAATCAGGGCGCGCACCACCGGACGGATCGCGGAATCGGCGGTCATGCGAAGGCCGGGACGCGGGACCGTTTGAGCAGCGGACCGCCGGGATGCTCGGACATCGTCGAGCGGCTGAAATCCGCCGGCGGCTTCGCTTCTCCCAGCGCCCAGCTCACCGCGGCCGACACATGCAGCTCCGTGCCATCGTCGAGCCAGAGAGGCGCCGCCTCCGGCAGCGGAAGCAGCGCGAGCTCCGACGCCGCCAGGATCACGCGGCGTGCGCCGCGGATGCGCAGCGATTTCGCGATGCGCAGCAGCTCCACCCCGGATTCCGGCCGCGCGACCCCGCGACCCAGTTCGCGGCAGATCTGGTCCAGCCGCTCGGCGTCAGCCGGCGCGGCCGTGTGGATGCGCCGCTTTCTCCAATGCGGATAATCCGGGCGCGGCTCGAGGAGGAACCCCCGCTCGGCCGTGAAGCGGGTGCAGAGCAGGCCAATATCGTCGCGAGCGCGACCGAGCGACTGGCCGATGGCCGCGCCGAGGTGCAGCAGCGGGATGTCGACCGCCGCCTGCACCTGTTCGGCAACACAGTGCATCTGGCTCGAGCAGATGAGAATCGCTTCGGCTCCGGCCTGCTCGAGCTGCCGCGCGGCGTCGGCGAGGATGCCGGCCGCCTCGGCCCAGCGTTCCATCTGGACGAGCGTGTCGAGCGGATCGAATGACAGGCTGTTCACGATCGCCCGCGCCGAGTGCAGGCTGCCCAGCCGGCGGCGGACGTCCTCGTTGATCAACCGGTAATAGAGCGCCGTCGCCTCCCAGCCAATCCCGCCAATCAAGCCGAGGCACTTCATCCGGGTTTGCTCCCCTGCAACCGGTCAGAGGCCGCTCGATCCGTGCGAATCATAAAATGCCCGGACCCGCATGCGGTGCCCGTCGCTGATTCTGATCCGGGTGCCGTCGCGGAGCACGACGGCGTAACCGCACTGGCTTTCGGGACAGATCTTCTCGATCCAGTCGAGGTTGACGACCGCCGAGCGGTGGACCCGCAGGAAACGCCGCGGATCGATGCCCGCATCCAGCACCTTCATCGTCATGCGCACCAGACAGCTTCGCGCGCCGGCATGAAATTTGATGTAATCCCCCTGGGCCTCCATCCAGAAGACCTCCTCAAACGGAAGAAAAACATAACCGCCCTCCGACTTCAGCATGAAGCGGTCGGAAGGCCGGCGTTCAATCCGGGTCACGGGGACAGGGAGCGGTGAAGCGAGCATCGGAATGAAATGAGCCGTTGTCCGGGTCGTCGAACCTGCTTCACGCACAGCATTCCGGCTGCGCCGTCCGTGCGGGCCGATTCGAGGGGCCGGCGGCCAGCTCGGCGCCGCGGGCCCGCGCGAGAATTTCCTCGACCCGCTTCTGCCAAGGCACGCCGGCGCGGGCCGCCGAGACCGTGCGCAGCGCCCCCAGCGCAACGGTGGAATGCCGGCGGATCCGCACCTCGAGGCCTTCCGCATGCAGGCCCTCGAGGAAGACATCGCGGCGCAGCCGGGCCGTGAGAATGCATTTTGTGCCGAGCGAAAAGCCCAGTTTTTCCTTCGTGCGCGGCGTCGCGTTGATCGAACAGCACACCCACCAGAATCCGCGGTTCGCGACAAGATGATGATTGGGTTCGTGAGGTGCCGGCGTTGTTTTCTTTCGCGATCGGCGGGACTGGGATGGGCTGGGCATGGATGAAAAGGGATTCGGAAAAAAAGATCTGCCCTGCCGGTCTCCAGCAGGAAGACCGGCAGGGGCTTCTATGAACAACACACCTGCATCTTACCCTGCCCGGCCCCTACCACGGTAACCGGGAAGTTTTCGCCCGACAGCGACAGCACCACGCCGAGGATCGCGTCCACCCGCTGCTGCCAGGTCAAACTCGAGAGCGGAAGGGCGCTCGAACGCGCAGGCGCCTTTTCCTGCGGCAGCGCCCGGATCCGGCCGAGCATCCCTTCGGCCTGCAATCGTCGGAACAACTCGTCCCGCCGGAAGCGCGCCGTCTTGAGGCACTCCGTCGACAGCGAGCGCCGGAGCTTGTCCTTCGTGCGCGGGGTGGGATTGATCGCACAATAGACCCACCAGTTCTTTCCATGCTGCCATAGGTGATGGTTGGGATTGGTTGCGGTGATGTCTGGACGGCTTTTCGTTTTTTTTGCAGGGCCGCGGCGCGGGGAAGGCATAATAAATCAGAGGGGGCGTAGTTTCGACGTGTGAAGATGAAGCCACGCAATCAGCCGGCACCGCGACGGCGCCTCCATCTTGCGGAGAATCGACGCCATCTGGGTCTTCACCGTCGCAGGAGATTTCCGCAGCACCGCCGCAATCTCCTTGTTCGACAAACCAAGCCCCGCCTGGACCGTCACCCGACGCTCCGCCGGACTAAGGTTTCTCAGCGAAGGCAAGACCGACTCGAGCCGGGTGCTAAGATCGCACCAGGCAGGCGAAAGCTCCCTGTCGCGGGACAAAGGATTTGGAAAAATAGGGAGAACGTGACGCACAGGTTGGCGTCCGCACCGGGTCAAAGGGGGTTGATGCGGACTACCTACTAAGACGTACGACTCTGGGAATAACCTTAGGGCTATGACACGGAGTCCGTCGCGTTTGCTTCAGCGCCAGGAAAAATGCCGGTGCCCGAGCCGGCGAATCCCAACTTCGCGAGAACGGCATCCTCGTTCCGCCGACGGCGCCGTCGCCAGCGGCCGAAAACTTCGGCGCTCCTTTTCTAGCCCGAGAGGGCTAAAGCGAACATTGTCCGTGACACCTCGTCCGGCTCCCTCCAAAAAAATTGCGTCGATGTTCCACCGCGCCTTCAGCCTCGCGATTATTCTCTTCCACCCGCCAGGGTCGAAGAGCGACGACGCCGGCTAAAGAACACCCGGCGAATCTCTTTTCAAAAACCCTGAGCGGAATCCGCTCAGGGTTTTTTATTTCATGACTGCAACGTCCCCCACGTTTCCGATCTGGTCCGCGTTCATCGAGACCGACGCCGAGCCGGCGGTGTTGTCCCGCCTGCTTCAAAAACTGACCTGCCAGCACGCGACGATCCTCAGGCTCGAGTATCAATTTTCGCCGGGCGCCCCCTTCGCCGAGATCGCCATTGCCTTCGCCGCCGAATCCTCCCGCGCCCATCTCCTCGCGAAGCAATGGGAGACCCTGGTGCCCGTGAGGCGCGTTCGGATGAGCGAAGGGTTTCCGACGCCGAAGTAGAACCGGCATCCTGGCCGTGCGTCGCCCCCGCCGGCCAACACGCTTGACGGCGGCGGAGCGATCCGCGTTCCCTTGCGTTCCCCATGCCCCGCAAAATCAAAGCCGGAATCACCTGGCTCGGAAACCGATGAAAAATGCCTTGATCGTCTGGGGTGGCTGGGATGGCCACACGCCCCGCGAATGCGCCGAATTGTTTTCTCCGAAGCTCGCCGCGCGCGGCTTCAAGGTCGACGTGTC